>JBIKXP010000157.1:0-7927 GCA_044355685.1 Phycisphaerales bacterium | reverse complement strand
CCGGCATCGGCGAAGGCCTCGCGATTCCGCACGGCAAGTGCTCCGCCATGCCGAGCCTCGTGCTTGCGATCGGGAAGCCGGCGACACCGCTCGAGTTCGGATCGATCGACAAGAAGCCAGTGCAGCTTGTGATCCTGCTGGTGTCGCCGCCCGAGAAGAAGGACGAGCACATCCAGGCGCTCGGCAGGATCTCGAAGATCATGACGAGCCCTGAGTTCCGCCAGCGCGCCTACGCGGCGCAGAGCGCGACCGAACTCTACGGTCTCTTCCGCGAAGCGGAGTCGTGATTTTTGGCGGTCGAAGCGCCCGAGTCGACAGCCCCTCGAACCAACACCCGACACCACTGGAAGTGGTGGCACCCATGAAGGCTGTCGACGCGGAAGTCGGTCGCTCGGGCTGCGCCCTCGACCTTACCTACCGGTTCATCTCTTCAGCCCGCATCTCGGTCGCGCGCTTGACGAGCGGCATCGCCTCGCGCAACTGATCGTGGCTCATCAGGAACTGACCGAGCGACTGCATGATGCGCCAATCGTCGGGCGCGATCTCGAACGCGCGCCGCAAGTCCCGCTCGGCCTCCGCCGCCATGCCAAGCGCAAGGTATCCATCGGCCCGCGTGCGGTAGGCAAAGGGATTGTCGGGCGCGATCTCGAGCGTCTTGGTGACGAGCGCAACGCCTTCCTCGATCTGCTCGCGGACGCCGGATTCGATGAGGAGAATCGAGAGGCGTCGCATCGCGTTCAGGTCGTCCGGGCGCTTCGCCACGGCCTCGCGTGCGACGGCGAGCGCTTCCTCGACGCGCGCGTCGGCGACGAGCCAGTCGATCAGCTGCTCGCGTAAGCCCTCCCATTCGACGTGGGCGTCCCACTGCACACGCGCGAAATCGATCGCCCCGCCGAGATCGCCCCTGCCGCGGATGGCGCGCGCGATGCCGGCGGCGTAGGACTCGTTCATGCCGCGCTCCTCAGCGAGCGCGCGGATACGCGCCTCGCTCGCGGCGTAGTCGCCCCGCACCGCATCGAGCCACGCGATGCGCCCGGCGAGCACCGTTGTCCACGGGGCCTTCAGTCCGACTCCTTCAGGTGCGGGCATCGCGCGCACGTACCACGCCCGCGCGCGCTCGGCAGCGTCGACGATCTCGTCGCTCGGGCGCATGCCGGCGCCGCTGTAGACGACGCTCGGCGGCACGTCGACGCGCGACATCGCGTAGTCGCCGAGCGCGATGGATGTATTGAGCACGCCGACATAGCCAAGCCCCGCGAACACCACGGCCGACAACGTGGCGAGCACCGCGCCGGCGCCGCGCACGCGGCCATCGCGCTTCAGCTGGAAGCGGTGAAGCCGCACGTCGCGCCGGCGTACGAGCTCGGCCATGAGCCACGCGAGGTACGTCACGCACGCGGCGACACCCGACGCGAAGAGCAGCGGGACGCCGATCGCGCCGCGCAACGCGAAGAACGACGCCACGGCGACGAGCGCAAGCGCGATCTCCTCGTTCCACGTCATGTCGTACTTCCGCGGCGCCGGCTTCACGCCCTCGCGCGGCTTGGCCAGGAAGGCAGGCGTTCCAAAGCCCACATGCAGCGCATGCTCTGGGCACGCGCTCACGCAGTCGAGGCACTTCATGCAGCCCTGGTCGACAACCATCCGGTAGTCGCGCACTTCCTCATGGACGCGCACATTCGACGTGCACACCGCAGTGCAGTGGCCGCACTGCGTGCAGGCGTCGGTCACGCGGATCCGCACCGGCGAGAGCTCGTCGAGCGGCGCAAAGAAGCCTCCGTACGGGCAACCGTAGGTGCAGTAGCCCTTCGCGCCGAGGAGGTACACCGTGAGGAACCCGCAGACGAAGAGGAACGGAATCGCCATCAGCACGCCGGGGAACGTCGCCCAGAAGTCGGTGGTGGTGAACTCGGTCGAGAACCCCGGCCAGACGAGCTCTGGCCGCGTGAAGGGCGCGATCGCCACGCGATAGGCGATCGGCCAGAGGAACATGTACACCGCCAGCGAGATCGGCAGCCACAGGAGCAGCCGCGAGCGGAAGAGCTTCGGGCGGATGCCGACCTTCTTCATGAGGTAGCCGCAGAAGTCCTGCAGCATGACGATGTGGCAGCCCCAGCCGCAGAACCAACGGCCAAGCAGCGCCGTCGAGGTCAGTGCCAGCAGGAAGACGACCGTGCCGGCGTTGATGACGCCGTACTTGGCGGTCTCCATCGCCTCGCTTGGCTCGATCGGCGAGATCGTCTCGCCCGACCAGAGCCACTGGATGACGTGCACGATCATCAGCACCTGGATCGTCGCCAGCACCGCAGCGCGACGCCAGCCCATGCGCGAATGCGGAGCCTTCGGCCCCTTGGGCGTATGGCCGTCGGGCAGCGCCGGAAGCACGGGAAGCGACAGCGCGCCGCGTGGACTTGGGACTTTGGGTTCGCAGCTCATACGGCGTGTTCACCGACCGATTCGCCGCGCATGGTACGCGTTCCCGGGCCGCGGGTTTCCTATACTCGTCGCTTGTCCATGGCCTCGCGCGACCTCTACGACATCCTCGGGATCGGCCGTACCGCAACCGCGGACGATGTTCGGCGCGCGCATCGGAAGCTCGCGCTCCAGTACCACCCCGATCGCAACAAGGCGAAGGACGCGCCTGCGAAGTTCGCCGAGATCCAGGAAGCCTACGAAGTGCTTTCCGACGCTGAGAAACGGCGCCAGTACGACGACTTCATCCGGCTCGGCGGCTCGCCCTCCGCGTTCGGCGCGAGCGGCCCGACGGGCGGCGGCCCGCGGCCCGGCGGATCGGAGGACGGCCCCTTCCGCGGCGGCTGGGCGGGCGGCGACGAGCAGTGGACGAACGCCGACAGCGCGACATTCGAGTCGATCTTCGGCGACATGTTCGGCGGACGCGGTGCGCGCGGCCGGGGCCGCGCGGGTGCGTCGGGCTCGCAGCGCGCGCGGGCGCGCGAGCGGATGGAGGCAGAGGCGTCGGTGCCGCTCGAGACCGTCATCAAGGGCGGCAAGATCGGGCTCGTGCTCGAGGATGGCAGCGTTGAAGTGCCGATTCCCGTCGGCGTCGACGACGAGGAACTCGTCTCGGTGCCGGGGCGGCTCGACCTCGTGGTGCGCGTGCGCATCGCGCCGCACGCGTGGCTCACGCGCGAGGGACGTGATCTCTCCTACGACCTCCCGCTCTCGATCGTCGAGGCCACGCTCGGCGCGCAGGTCGATGCGCCGCTTCCCACGGGCGGCAGCGTCGCGCTGAAGGTTCCGCCAGGCACCGCCAGCGGAAAGAAGATCCGCATCGCGGGCAAGGGTATTCCCGGCGGCGCCGGACGACCGGCGGGCGACCTCTACGTCGTCATCCAGATCGTTCCGCCAAAGGACGTGAACGAACTCACCGGCTCGCTGCTCAAGGAAATCTCGGGCTCGATCGAGAACCCGCGCGCGAAGCTGGGGCACTTTCACCTGCGCGCGTAGCGCTCGATCGCATCGAGCACCGTGCGGTGCACCGCGAACGGTGCGGCCACCGTGACCCAGAACGCGTCGAACGTGCCGCGGCCGGCGGTCGCGAATCCGATCGTGCCGAGCGCGAACACCCGCTCGCGGAGGCTCTGCACCACGATTGTGTTCTGGATGCGCGAGAGCGGCGCTTCGTAGAGCGCGGTGCGGAAGACGCCGTACCGCGCGAGAAGGCGACGGTCGGTGAGCGCGTAGAGGTGGAACCACCAGTCGACGACCGCCCAGCCGAGACGCAGCGTGGCGATGGTCATGCCGATGAAGATCGCGTCCTTCTCGCTCCAACCGACCCACGAGAAGTGCGACAGATACGCGAGCGAGAGCCCGATGATCAGCGCCGCGGCAAGCGTTCCGAGCGACGAGAGCGGGATGTAGAGAAGGCTCGGGCGGATGAGGAGGATCACAACTTCGTCCGGCCCGAGCGAAGCATGCAGCGCGTGCGGGAGTTCGTGCGCCGGATGCAGCGTCGCGGGCGTGGTGGCGTGCTGCGCGCGGGCGTCCGAAGGCGCGGCGGCGCTGGCGCGCGGCGCGATGCACCCGGCAAGTTGGGCGACGCTGCCGCTCACGCGCGCGCCTCCGGCTTCAGCGTGCCGACGAACGGAAGGTTGCGGTAGAGATCGTCGAAGTCGAGCCCATAGCCGACCACGAACTCGTCGTCGATGTCAAAGCCGACGTACTCGCACGGCGTCGACAGCGCGCTCGGGATCTTCTTGCGGAGGAGCACGCATGCGCGCACGCTGGCGGCGCCGCGCGACTCGAACTCGGCGCGCAGGAGACGCAGCGTTCCGCCCGAGTCGAGGATGTCGTCGAGGATGAGCACGTGGTGCCCCTCGAGGTGCTTCGGCAAGGCGCCGGCGAGCGAACTCCCGCGTGACGCTGTGTTCTTGCCGCCGTAGCTCGAGACGGTCGTCAGCTGGAGCCGCAGGCGCCGCTGCGGCAGCGCGCGCACGAAGTCGGCCGCAAACAGCAGGCTTCCGGTCATCACGGGCACGACGGTCAGCTGGCCATCGGCGTGCGCGTAGTCGTTCCCGATCTGCCGCGCGAGTTCGACCACGCGCGCGGCGATCGACGCGCTCGACACGAGCACGCGGTCGACGTCCTCGTGACGGTCCTCGTGACGGTCCCCGTGACGGTCCTCGTGACGGTCCCCGTGACGGTCCCCGTGACGGTCCTCGTGACAGTCCTCGGCGGCATGGTTGGATCGGGGTCCGCTCATCGTCGTCACACGCCAAGCCGCGACTTGATCGCGTCGTTCACGGTCTTTGCATCGGCCTTGCCGCCGGCCAGCTTCATCGCCGCGCCGACGATTCGTCCGATCGCGGCCATCTTGCCAGAGCGCACGTCGCTCGCGGCGGCTTCGTTTGCGGCAATCGCGGCATCGACCCACGCGAGGAGCTGGCCCTCGTCGCGCACGACGATGAAGCCGAGCCGCTCCGCAGCGGCCTTCGCGTCCTCTTCGGCGCCGCACAGCGCGCCGAAGAGCGGATCGACCGACTGCGGCCCGATCGCGCCCTGCTCGCGAAGCGCCAGGATTCCCGCCACCTGCGCATCGGCGATGCCGATCGCATGGACGGCGGCGCCCATCTCGTTCGCGCGCTTCGCGCCGATGTTGAGGAGCAGCTTCCCGGCCGCGTAGCCCGCTTCCTTCTCGCTCTTGAACGCGCCGGTGGCAACCGCGGCCCGCACGCACGACTCGAAGAAGACGCAGGTGTCGCGCTCGGAGACGATGTTGAGCGCGTCGATCGCGCTGAGTCCGTACGCGGCCACATAGCGCGCGCGCCGCGCAAGCGGCAGCTCGGGCACGCGCACGCGCACGGCGTCGAGCCACGCGTCGCTCACCTCGACCGGCACGAGGTCGGGCTCGGGGAAGTAGCGGTAGTCGTGCGCGTCCTCCTTCTCGCGCTGGAGCAGCGTGCGCAGGTTCACGTCGTCCCAGCCGCGCGTCGACTTCATGCCGCGTCCCATCGTGCGGCCGGTCTCACGCCACTCGTCGATCTGCCGCTTCGACTCGAACTCGATCGCGCCCTTCAGCGAACGGAAGCTGTTGAGGTTCTTGACCTCGACCACCGGCGTCTTCACGACCTCGCCCGACTCAAGCTCGAGGATCATGTTGATGTTCGGCTCGAAGCGCATGTGCCCCTTCTGCATGATCCCTTCGGTGACGCCGAGGAAGCGGCAGATGTTGCGGAGCTCTTCGGCGAAGGTCACGACGTCGTCCGCGCAGTCGAAGTCTGGCGCGGTGACGACCTCGAGGAGCGGCGTGCCGGCGCGGTTCAGGTCGACGAGCGATCCTGCGTAGTGATGGCCGCCGGGCAGCTCGTGACCAAGCTTGCCAGTGTCCTCCTCGAGATGCGCGCGGATGATGCCGATCGCGCGGGTGCCGCCGGTCGCGGCCGGAATCTCGACGCGCCCGTCATGGCAGAGCGGAAGGTCGTACTGCGAGATCTGGTAGCCCTTCGGGAGATCCGGGTAGTAGTAGTTCTTGCGGTCCCACTTCGAGAACCTGGCGATCTGGCAGCCAAGCGCGAGGCCCACCATCATCGACATCTCGACCGCGGCCTTGTTCATGACCGGAAGCGCGCCGGGAAGCGCGCAGACCACCGGATCGATCAGGGTGTTCGGCTCTTCGTCGAAGTGGTCCGGGTGCGCCGCGTTCGGGACCCGCGTGAACATCTTCGTGCGGGTCGCAAGCTCGATGTGGATCTCGAGGCCGACCTTGAGGGATGCCTTTGCGATCTTCGCGGTCTTCGGATCGACTGTCAGCGCCATGCGCGGATGGTAGTGCGAATTGCGGGCATAATGCACAGGCTTTCCCCGGAGTCCCATGCCAGTGCCGATTCCCTCAGCCCACGCCCTCCCCGCGTCGACCATCCCCGCGTCGACCATGCTCGCGTCGACCATGCTCGCGTCGACCTTCCTCGCCTCCACCGTGCTCGCAGCAGCGGACCTCGCCCCGAAGACCCAGTTCGCAAAGCCCGACGGCGCGCTCGTCGCGACGCTCTCGGGCGTTGACGGTCCGTGCGAGCTCGTGCTCCTCGACCGCGATGCGAGCGAGCTTGCACGCGCCGCCGCGAGCGCGGGTGACGTCGATCTCGCTGCGCTCTTTCCCGCGATTCAGAGCGCAGACCGCGCGCTGCGCGTACAGACGATCGTCGCGGGAACACCCGAAGGCGCCCCACTGCTGGTCGTGCCCCTCATGCCGCGGCCGATGGTGCGGACGACCTCCGACCTCCGGCCCGACGGAACCACCAAGTTCACCCGCGTGATCGGCTGGGGCGAGACGCTTCTCGACCCGACGAACGATGCCCACAAGAAGCTCGCGTCGGAGTGGCCGAAGTCCGATCCGACGCCGCGCTCGGGCTTCCGCCTCGAGCGCGACCGCGACGTGGTCTTCGAGACGACCGCGGGCATCATCCGCTTCGCGATGCGCCCGGACGAGGCGCCGAACAGCGCGCGCAACTTCGTCGATCTCGCGGCGAGCGGCTTCTACGACGGCACGATCGTGCATCGCATCGTGCCAGCCGACCGGAACGGCAGGCCGTTCGTCATCCAAGGCGGCGACCCGACCGGCACCGGCGACGGCGGCCCCGGCTACGACCTTCCGCTCGAACCATCGAAGCTGCCGCATGATTTCGGCGTCGTCTCGATGGCGCGCAGCGATTGGCCCGACAGCGCGGGAAGCCAGTGGTTCGTCTGCCTCTCGCGCGAGGCGACCGCGCGGCTCGACGGCCAGTACTGCGCGTTCGGCTACGCGGTCGAAGGCGCGGAGGCGATCCTGAAGATCGCCGACGGCGTGCTGGGCGACCCGGCGACGGGCCGACCGAAGTCTCCGGAGACCGTGACGCGCGCGTACACCGTACCGGCGCCGGCGTGGACGCCCGGCACGGGGCGGCCCGATGCGCGCGTCGAGCGTCCGGTCGCGCCGCCTGCGCCGAAGCCCGGAGACGATCGGTGAGCGAGAACGCCGCGGCGGACAGCACCGGCGCACCGCGCGGCATGTGGAACCGCGGGTTCCTCTCGCTCTTGGCCACGCAGTTCTTCGAGGCCGCGAGCGACAACATCGTGAAGGGCGTCATCGCGTTCGCGGTCGCCATCGGCGGTCCGTGGGAGACGGTGTTCGGCAAAGGCGGCAACGGCGTCGTCGCCATTGCGTTCACGCTGCCGTTCATCCTGCTTTCCGCCTTCGGCGGCCGCATCGCCGATCGCTGCTCGAAGTCGCGCATCACCGTCATCCTGAAGACGATCTCGCTCGGCGTCTGCGTGTTCTGCGCCGTCGAGTTCGCGCGCGGCAGTGCGTGGGGCGCGCTGGCGGCGCTCGTCTCCTTCGCGATCGTCAGCGCGTTCTTCGGGCCGGTGAAGTACGGCATGATCGCGGAACTCGTGCCATCGCGCGACCTCGCGCGCGCGAACGGCGTCATCA
>JBIKXP010000156.1:0-7934 GCA_044355685.1 Phycisphaerales bacterium | reverse complement strand
CGGTGAACTCGCCTTCCTTCACCTCGGTGACCTGGTCGGTCGGTACGAGCGACTTGTCGGCGCGCTGGAACGCGTAGCTCGTGATCATGCCCTGGTGGAAGAGCGTGCCGAAGGGCTCTGGCGTCGACACATGGCCGAGGTCGAAGAGCATCTTGTGCCAGAAGCGCGCGTAGAGGCAGTGGAGCACCGCGTGCTCGCTGCCGCCGACATAGAGGTCGACGCCGCCGGTGTGGCAGGTCGCGGAGTCGTACGCATTCGGCGCGGCCGCGCTGGCCGCCGACTTCTTGCGCGACAGCATCCAGTAGCGCTCGGCCTCGGGCGAGACGAAGCGCGCGCCGTCCTTTGGCGACACATAGCGCAGGTAGTACCAACAGCTGCCGGCCCAGCCGGGCATGGTGTTCGTCTCGCGCACGACGGGCGTGTCGGACGCAAGCAGCGCAGGGTCGACGCCCGCCGCGCCCGCGGTGGTGCGCGTCCACTCGCGCGCCTTCGCAAGCGGCGGTTGCGGCGTATCGCTCTCGATCGGCGAATAGTCGGCAAGCGGCGGCAGCACGACGGGGAGTTGCGCGGCCGACACGGGGTAGTGGTTGCCTTCGGCGTCGTAGACGATCGGGAACGGCTCGCCCCAGTAGCGCTGACGGCTGAAGAGCCAGTCGCGCAGACGGTAGTTCACGCGGCGCGTGCCGATCTGCGACTTCTCGAGCCACGCGATGACGGCCTTCTTCGCGTCGGCTGTCGCGAGGCCGTCGATCGACACGGTGGCCGCGTTCGCGCTGTTCACGGCGCGGCCTTCGCCTGCGGTCGCGGCGTCGCCCGTGAACGGCGTGCCGTCGATCTCGACGACCTGCTGGATCGCGAGGTTGAACGCCTTCGCGAACTCGAAGTCGCGTTCGTCGTGCGCGGGCACGGCCATGATCGCGCCCGTGCCGTAGCCCATCAGCACATAGTCGGCCGTCCAGACGGGAATGCGCGCGCCGGTCGCGGGATTGACCGCGAAGAGGCCCGTTGCACAGCCTGTCTTCTCCTTCGAGGCCTGGCGGTCGATGTCGGAGCGGTTCTTCGCCCATGCGACATAGTCTGCGAGCTTCGTGTTCGACGGGTCCTGCGCGAGCGCCTGCGCGACAAGCGCGTGCTCGGGCGCGACGACCATGTAGGTCGCGCCGAAGATCGTGTCGGGACGCGTCGTGAAGACGGTGAGCGCGTCGGCCGCGTCACCATCGATGGCGAAGCGGACTTCCGCGCCTTCGCTGCGGCCGATCCACTCGGTCTGGAGCGCCCGCGTCATGTCGGGCCAGTCGACATGCGCAAGGTCCTCGAGCAGGCGGTCGGCATAGGCCGTGATCCGGAACATCCACTGCTTGAGCGGCATGCGCAGCACGGGGAAACCGCCGCGTTCGCTGCGGCCGTCGATCACTTCCTCGTTCGCAAGCACGGTGCCGAGCTTCGGGCACCAGTTGACGGTCTGCGTGCCGAGGTACGCGAGACGGTGCGTGTCAAGATGCGCCTGCTTCTCACGCTTCGTGCAGGCGGACCACTTCTTCGTCACGCCGCCGTCGACGGCGACCGCCGCGTCTTCGCGCGCGAGCTTCGCCTCGAGCTCTGCGATTCCGCGCGCCTTCTTCACCGCGGGGTCGAACCACGACGAGTACGCCTGCAGCCAGATCCACTGCGTCCACCTGTAGTAGTCGGGTTGAATCGTTGCGAACTCGCGCGACCAGTCGTACATGAAGCCGAAGCGCCGCAGCTGGCGACGGAAGTTGTCGATCGCCTTCTTGGTCGTGACCTCGGGGTGGACGCCCGTCTGGATCGCGTACTGCTCGGCGGGCAGGCCGAACGCGTCCCAGCCCATCGGGTGCAGCACGTTGAAGCCCTTCAGCTTCTTGTATCGGCAGAGGATGTCGGTTGCGGTGTAGCCCTCGGGGTGGCCGACATGGAGGCCCGCGCCCGACGGGTACGGGAACATGTCGAGGCAGTAGAACTTCGGCTTCGACGCGTCGAACCCCGCCTCGCCCGGGTTCGGCTGGCGGAAGCCGTAGCCCTGACCATTCGGCCACGCAAGCGCCGACTGCCAGCGCTCCTCGAGCGCGTTCGCATACGCGGCGCTGTAGCGGTGCTGGAGTTCGTTTGCCTCTTGAGTCTGCTGGGCCGACATAAGGCGCGGATTGTACGGGCAGGAAAGTCGGTGCCTGGCACGTTCCGGGAGGTACAAGACACCAGACGGCACGTGCCGGGCACCTCAGGGAACCAGCGTTCGCACCGCCAAAGGCCGCCGCCAGCGGCGGCCGCTCAAGACTCCGGAACCTGCGCCGGGATCTTCCCGCCCTTCGAGCGGTCGAAGTGCTGCAGATGCTTCAGCGTCTCGCCCACGAGGTAGAACGAGCCCGTCACGCAGACGAGATCCTCGCGGCTCACGGCGCGCGTCGCCATCTCGAGCGCCTCGGGCAGCGTCTTCGCCACCTGGCTCATCTTGCCCGAGCGCTCGTTGAAGAGCTTCTGCAGATCCTCCGGGTCCGCCGCGCGCGGATTGTTCGCAGCGCGCGTGAAGATCACCTTGTCGGCGCCGAGGTTCACCTTGTCGATCAGCGCAGGCACGTCCTTGTCGCTGCAGCAGCCGAAGACGCAGATCATCGAGTCGTACGGCACATGCGCGCCGACGCAGCGCATGAGCGCGCCAAGCGCGGCGGGATTGTGCGCGCCGTCGACGAGGACGCGCGGACGATCCCACACGAGCTGCATGCGGCCGGGGACGCGCGTCGCGGCGAGGCCCGCCGTGATCTTGTCCTCGGGACAGTCGAAGCCAACGGTCTTGAGGTGGTCGACCACCGCGAGTGCGAGGCCGCAGTTCGACGCCATGTGCTCGCCGGGCAGCGGAACCGGCAGATGCTCGAGCCGCGAGGTCTTGGTGTAGAGGCACACGCGCGTGTGCGGCCCGAGGTCGTCGGTCACGCAGAAGCGCGCCGAGTAGTCGATGTCCTTGTTGACGATCCTGAGCGGCGCGCCCGCCTTCTCGGCGACCTCCGCGATCGCGCGCTCGACGCCGGGTTCGCTCTCGAAGATGAACGCGGGGACGTCGCGCTTGAAGATGCCGGCCTTCTCGCGGGCGATCTCCTCGAGCGTGTTGCCCAGCAGCTTCATGTGGTCGAAGTCGATCGACGTGATGACGCACGCCTCGGGCCGAATGACGTTCGTCGAGTCAAGCCGGCCGCCAAGACCGACCTCGACGATCGCGATGTCGACCGCCTGTTCGGCGAAATGCTTGAGGCAAACCGCGGTCACCGCCTCGAAGAATGTGGGCTCGACGCCCGCCTTCTCGGCGGCCTTCGCCACGTGCTTCATGAGTTCGGCGAACACCGCCTTGTCGATCATCTGGCCATTGATGATGATCCGCTCGCGCAGGTCGACGAGGTGCGGGCTCGTGTAGATGCCGACCGTGTAGCCGCAGGCCTGCAGCATCGAGCCGATCATGGCGACGGTCGAGCCCTTGCCATTCGTGCCCGCGACGTGCACGGTGCGGATCTGCTTGTGCGGATTCCCGAGCTTCGCGAGGAGCTGCTCCATGCGCTCGAGCTTGAACGTCGTCTCGTTGTACTTGACCGAGCGCATGCGCTCGAAGTCGGTTCGCTCGAGCAGGTAGCGTACGGCGGAGCCGTAGCCGTTGATGTCGGCGGAACCCTTCGGGGCGCGTCCATCGGACTGGCGCTGCGAGCGCATCTCAAGTGGGCGCACGTTCGCGACCTCGGTTGGGCGCGTGGCGCGAAGGCCAAGCTGCCGCGCCGGAGGCTGCTCGACGACCTGACGCGGCGTCGCGGACGCGATGGCGCGCCGTGTCGACTCGGGCATCGACTGCGACTTCGCGTCGATCTTCGCCTCCGACTTCGCCTCGGCTTTCGACTCGGACTTCGTCTCGGGACGCTGCGCCGGCTTCACCGGAGCCTTCGCGACGGGCTTCGCCTCGATCTTGGCGGCGGGACGAGCCGCTGCTGCCGGAGCCTGCTTCGCAGCGGGCTTCGACGGCGTCGCATCGACCTTCGCGGTTGGCTTTCGGTCGATGCCGGACCGCTTGGCCGCGTCCGACGTGGACGTCGTGGCGGCCTTCGGAGCCGATGTGGCCTTCGGAGCCGCGGCGGCCTTGGAAGCCGATCCAGCCTTGCCGCCCGCTTCACGCGTGGTGACCTTGCCGACCTTGATCGTGCCGCGCGGCTCGATCTTGGGCAGACGCGATGGCGTCCGCGCAGAGCGCGCATCGATGCCAGCATCGACACCCGACTCACGGACGTTCTTCGCCGAACCATCGCGTGAAACGCCAGCCTGACTTCCCACACCTCCAGAATCACGACCCTTTGAACCTGATGCGAACGATCGAGAAACGCTGCGCTTGTCGCGCGCGGAAGAGTCCTTTGCCATAGATGAGAGAGGATAGCGACCAGCGGTTCCGCAAGCAAACTTTCGTATCTAAGTGTATGTGCAACATGGCTTTACGAAATTTCGCGCCAAGCGCGATTCCGTGCCGCGACGGGCGGTCAAGGTCGAGGTTTGGGTCGGGGGTTAAGTCGGGACTTGGGTCGGGGGTTGGGTCAGGGTTTGGGTCAGGGTTTGGGTCGGGCGGCAGAAGGAACGCAGCGATAGGAACGCAGCGACGCCGCTCGAAGTGCGCGCGACTCCCTGCGGAGGCTTGCGCGGCTACCTTTCCCCAATGACTCCTCCCGAACGGAAGCAAACCCTCGCGCTCGAGAGCTGGCGCGCACTGCGCATCCTCAGCGAGTTTGTCGATGGCGTCGAGACGATGTCGCGCTATCCAGCCGGAGTCGCCGTGTTCGGCTCCGCACGCCTGAAGACCGAACACCCTGCGTACGGGCAGGCCGAGCAGTGCGGACGAATGCTCGCCGAGAAGGGCTTCACCGTGATCACCGGCGGCGGGCCTGGAATCATGGAAGCCGCGAACAAGGGCGCGAAGCTCGCGGGTGGCACGAGCGTGGGGCTCAACATCGTGCTCCCGATGGAGCAGCGGCCGAATCCGTACCAGACCGTCGACATCGAGTTCCGCTACTTCTTCGTGCGCAAGGTGATGTTCGTGAAGTACGCGCGCGGATTCATCATCTTCCCCGGCGGCTTTGGCACGATGGACGAGTTGTTCGAGGCGCTCACGCTGATCCAGACGCTGAAGATCGTGCCGTTCCCCGTCGTGCTCGTCGGCAAGGAATTCTGGTCGGGTCTCGTCGACTGGATGCGCAAGACGCTGCTCGAGCAGTACGCGGCGATCAGCCCGGGCGACTTCGACATCTTCACCGTGACCGACAGCGTCGATGAAGCGGTCCGGATCGTGTGGGAAGCGCACATCGGCCAACGCGTCGTGGCGCCCACGTTGCCTCGCTTCGCCACCGACGAGGAAGAACGCGGCTCGGGCGACGGCACGCGCGGCGGACCGCGGCATCGTCGCCGCGGCGGCGACGCGTGGCATGAGAGCGCGATCTGATGCGCGTCTGTTGATCCGATGCGGACACCGGAAGACCTCCCGATCCAGCGCGTGCGCGATGCGGTCCGCAGCGCTGTTTCCGCACGAAATCGCCTGGTGGTGGTCGCCCCCACCGGCTCGGGAAAGAGCACGCAGCTGCCGAAGTTCCTGCTTGATGCGCCCGGCGTCTTGGGCGACGTCGTGGTGCTCGAGCCGCGGCGCCTCGCCGCGCGCATGCTCGCCGCGCGCGTGGCGCAGGAACTCGGCGACGAGCTCGGCGGAATCGTCGGCTACGAGACGCGCCACGACCGTCGCGTGTCGGAACGAACGCGCATCCGCTTCGTCACCGACGGTCTGTTCGTGCGACAGATGCAGCGCGACCCCGGCCTCGCGCGCGTCGGGGCCGTCATCCTCGACGAGTTCCACGAGCGCTCGGTCGCGGTCGATGTCGCCCTTGGGCTTGTGAAGCTCGCGCAAGAATCGCGGCGCAAGGATCTTCGCATGATCGTGACGAGCGCGACGCTCGAGGCGAAGCGGCTCGAGGGTTTCCTCGCGTGCGAGACGATCCTTGCGGAGGGACGGTCGTATCCCGTTGCGATCGAGCACCTCGCGCGTCCGTCGCGCGACGCGGCGTGGGACCTTGCAGGCGCTGCGATCGAACGTGTGCTCGACGCATATGCGCGCGGCGAGGCGGACGACCCGGGCCACCTGCTCGTGTTCATGCCCGGCGCCTACGAGATCATGCGCACCTGCGAGAAGGCGAAGATCGCACTTGCGCGCACGGGCGTCGCGGCGGAAGTGCTTCCGCTGCACGGCGCCCTGCCGCCCGAGGAGCAGGATCGCGCCGTGAGCGCGGTCGATCCGGCGAAGCGGCGGCGGATCATCGTGTCGACGAACGTCGCGGAGACAAGCCTCACGATCGACGGCGTGCGCACGGTGATCGACTCAGGCCTCGCACGCATCCATCGCTACGACCCGTTGCGCGGCCTCGACACGCTGCGCGTCGAGCCGATCTCGAAGACAAGCGCCGAGCAGCGCGCCGGACGCGCAGGCCGCACAGCGCCCGGGCGCGCGATTCGGCTGTGGAGCGTCGCGGAGCACGAGCGGCGCGACGCGCACACGGTGGCGGAAGTCGCGCGCATCGACCTCGCGAGCGCGATGCTCGAGACGATGTCGCTCGGCGTCGATGATTTCGCGCGCTTCCCCTGGCTCGATGCGCCGGACGCGACGCGCATCGGCGAGGCGACGAGGACGCTTGCGACACTTGGCGCGCTGGGCGACGAGGGACGCGGGCTCACCGAGACGGGCCGCGCGATGGCGCGCGTGCCTGCGCATCCGCGGCTGGCGCGTGCGCTGGTCGAGGCTTCCCGACTTGGCTGCGCGCGGCGCGTGGCGCGGATCGCGGCGGCGCTCTCCGACCGCGACCCTGCCGAGGGCGTCGGCGCGCAGACGCTGCTGTCGCTTCTTGAGAAGGGCGATCCGCCGAGCGACGCGCTTGTACGCGAGCGGCTCGTCGCCGCAGCCGAAGGACGCGCGCTTCCGGGGTCGGCCGACCGAGTCGCCTGCCGCGAGGCCGTGCTCGTCGCCGATCAACTGGCGCGCAGCGTGAAGGAGACGGGAAGCGACGCGTCGAATGCGGCGGTCGATGCCGCTCTTGTCGCCGGCTTCGTCGATCGCATCGCGTTCAAGCTCGAGCGCGAGCGCCCGCACTGCGCGCTTGCGGGGCGGCGGCGCGTCGAGCTATCGAAGGAATCACTCGTGCATGAGGCGGGTTTCGTCGTCGCGCTCGAGGTGCGCGAGTCGGGGCCCGAGCACGACCGGCTCGTGTCGATTCCCGTCGCGCATCCCGTGCCGCGCGAAGCGATCGAGCGCGCGCTGCCTGCGGCCTTCAGCGCCGTGACGACGACCGCGTGGAACAAGGATCTGCGCGCGGTCGAGGTCGCCGACGAAGAGCGCTTCCTCGACACGCCCATCGCGCGCAAGGCGCGGTCTGCGAAGCCTTCGCCCGAGGTCGAGCACGAGCTCGTCGCACGCATCAAGTCGGGCGAGATCAAGCTCGAGGGCTGGGACGAGCACTGCGAACCGTGGATCGCGCGCGTCCGCTGCGTTGCGGCGTGGTTTCCCGAGCGGAATCTCATCGCCTACTCCGATGAGGATCTCGATGTCATCCGCACCGAGATCGCGTCTGGCTGCGTGCGCGCGCGCGAGGTCGAGGCAAAGACCGCGATCGACGCGGTTCGCGGCGCGCTCTCGTGGGACGAGATCCAGTTCGTCGAGAAGATGGCGCCGGCGACGCTTGCGCTGCCTCGCGGCTACCGCATGAAGCTCGAGTACGCAGTGGATGCTCCGCCGCGCGGGCGCGCGAAGATCCAGGACTTCTACGGCCTCGACGAGACGCCGAAGGTCGCGGGCGGACGGGTGCCGATCGTGGTCGAGATCCTCGGGCCGAACTTCCGGCCGCTGCAGGTGACGCAGGATCTCG
>JBIKXP010000017.1:0-26097 GCA_044355685.1 Phycisphaerales bacterium | reverse complement strand
TAGTTTTTAGCGCCGCGACGGATCTTTGGTCTTCGTCGGTCTGACGGCCCGAACCTGGCTGACCAGAGCGAGCGAAAGCGAAGCGAGTCGCGAGCGCTAAAAACTAGTACACCTCAAGCATGCACCGATGCGTCGGACGCACGCGGCGCTTGATGTCCTCGGTGGTCCACTCCGACACGGGCTTCGCAGCGATCTCGTCGCCGATCTTCGTGAAGCCCTTGATGCCGCGCCGTGCGAGCATTTGGAACACGCCGATCTGCATGCCGGCGAGCCCGCACATGTAGACAAGCGTTCGATCCGAGTGCAGGAGATCCATGGCGCGCGGCGTCTGCTCGACCTGACGGTCGATGTAGTGGTGCACGTACTCGCCCTTGCCGATCACGCGCTCGCCATCGACACGCAGCTCGCGCGAGATCACGGGGTGGTAGCGGAAGTTCGGATGCTTGGCCGCGAGGTCGCGGAGGAAATCGTCGTAGAGAAGATCGGTCGTGTACGGCGCACCCATGACGAGCTCGATGCGGCTCTCGCAGCGCTTCCAGGCGGCGGCGGCGGGGGATTCCGCCGGCGGACCGACCAAGAGCTCCATCAGAAATCCACGGAAGGGCGCGATGCCTGTCCCTGTCGCGACGAACAGGTAGTCGTGCTTCGACGGATCCTCGGGAAGCAGGAAGCGGCGACCATTCGGCCCGGAAACCGACACGGCGTCGCCGGCGCGGCGGTCGCACAGCCAGTTCGAGCAAAGGCCGAGGAAGAGCGAGTGATCGGAGGGGTCGTCCTTCTCGCTCTGTGGTTCCCGCTCGGCGATGACGCGCTTCGGCGTCGTCGCGATCACGCGGCCGAAGCCATCCTCGCCCCAGGAGGGGCTCGCGAGCGAGTAGAGTCGCACCTTGTGGGGCTTCCCGAAGGCGTCGGTCCCCTCGGGAATGACGCCGAAACTTTGGCCGGCCCGGAAAGTGCCCTCAAGCGCCGTCCCGCCGACATCGATCTCGACATGGCGGATGAAGCTGGCGCTCTTGCCCTTCATGCAGAGGCGCGACCCGGCGATGCGTGCGGCAATCGGCGCAGTGGGCATCGCCACGTGCATCTTCGCTTCGGGAAGCACGGGCTCGGTCGGATCGGCAACGGTCGTGTCGGCTGCGGACATGCCCCGAATGTAGCGTAGGTGAGGGCCGGTTGGGCAGGGCAGCAAAGGACCGAAAAATGCGACGCGCACGACTCCGTCGAAACCGGAGCGTGCGCGTCGTGGCCATGTCGTCGTCGGCAGGAGACCGGGTGCGGTCCCCCGCGCATGGCTGAGAGCGATGTGTCGTTTCAGTCCCTCCTCGACAACCTAGTCGAACGCATTGTTCGCGGCAGGTAGCTCGACGGTCTGCAGTTGCAGATTGGTCGTGACCTTGAAGTTCGACTGGGTGCGATGCCGCTCCGCGAAGAAGAACGAGAGTTCGTAGTCCCTCCCATCAATGAGGCCGAGTCTGTTCAGGTCCACGAACTGTTCGACAGCTCCGTGAACCCCGCCGAGGTCGATGACGAGTTTCCCGTCTATGAAGACCCAGACATCGTCGTCGCCCCGGAAGCCGAAGACCTGACCTCCTCGTGCGTCATAGGTGAACTTGGTGTGGAGTTCCAAGGTGAAGTGGAAATTGCGATTGGGTGTCCCTCCTGAGTTTCCGAAGAGTTGCCCCTCGATCGGGAAGAACCCGCCGAGAGCCCTGTAGGTGGTGTCGACCTGCGAGTCGAAGACGTAGGTCCCGTTCAACTGGCGGACCAAGGTGATCGAGAGCGGAGTCGAGGTGTTGAGGTCGAGGTCGTCGTTGAACCAGGTCGAGAAGCTCGCCGCCGAGGTGATCCCACCGGAGTCGGTGTATGTTCCCTGCCCGCTTCCGGCCTGGTCGCCCCGCGAGGGGTCGAACAGGCGCCAGCAGATCGGTCGGCCGCTCGCATCCCGCCATTGGGTGCCCACCCGAAACCCGCCGCCCTTGAAAGCCGGCTTCTTGTCCTCCCCGAGGAAGGGGGAGATATTGTCGCAGTAGAGTCCGAACCCGCGCGCCGGGGTCGCTTCGAAGTCCGGATGCCCTCCGGGTTTCGTGCGCTCCCGGAAGTCACGCACGATTCCCGTCAGGATGAGCTGGGCGGGTGGAGTGGTCTCCGCATGCGCCGTCGCCGGAGCCGACCCCGCGTCGGGGGCGATTCCGAAGGCTGCGAATGCAGCGAGGGAGATTCCAAGGGTTGGGTTCCGCCGACGTGCTGCCATGTTCCTCCTTTCGTATGCAGGAGCGCGATAGGGAAAGAGTGGATTTCGCGGCGGGTGCGCGCAAGGCGCAGGGCCGCGCTCTTCTGCAATCGGGCGGGTTCAGGTGGACCTGTGCGGGCGGCCGGGTCGGGACAACCTGTCGATTCGCTGGATCGCACGTCCGCACCGATGCGGTCGCCGCCGCGCACCGTCGGAGTGCGGACCGACGCGCGACACGGCCCGGCCCGCGGGTCGCTTGATCGAGTGAACAGAACCTGCAGCGTTTCGCCCCCAAGTGCCGATGAACCCGCCATAATCCGCGCGGTCGGCGACCGCGTTTCCGCCACATCATTTGGGCATCAGGCAAGAGGCCGAAACAGCCCGCAAAGGATTGCTCACGCATGGATTCGTTCCGCATTCAGGGTGGCCGCCGTCTGGCGGGTCGTATCAAGATCGAGGGCTCGAAGAATGCGACGCTCCCGCTGCTCGCGGCCGCGTTGTGCACCGATGGAACGCTCACGCTGCGGAACGTCCCGTGCCTCTCCGACATCTCGAACATGCTGAAGCTGCTGCGCGAGCTCGGCGTGGACGTCGACGGCGAGTGCGGCACCATCAAGACCCGCGTCGTCGATCAGAACCGGATCCATGCGCACTACGACATCGTGAAGACAATGCGCGCCTCGATCAGCGTGCTCGGGCCGATGCTGGCCCGCCGCCGCCGGGCCCGCGTCTCGATGCCGGGCGGCTGCGCCTTTGGCGAGCGGCCGATCGACCTGCACCTCCGCGGCCTCGAGGCCCTCGGCGCCCGGATCGAGTTGACCGGCGGCGACATCGTGGCGACGGCCCCCCAGGGACTGAAGGGAACCACCATCTTCCTCGGCGGGCCATTCGGCTCGACCGTGCTCGGCACCGCGAACGTGATGTCGGCGGCCGTGCTTGCGAAGGGCACCACCGTCATCGAGAGCGCGGCCTGCGAGCCTGAGATCGTCGACCTCGCGAACCTCCTGAACCGCATGGGCGCGCGCATCGAGAACGTCGGCAGCCCGCGTCTCGTGATTCACGGTGTCGATAGCCTCGGCTCCGCCGACCACACCGTGATTCCCGACCGCATCGTTGCCGGCACCTACGCGGTGGCCGCTGCGGTGACCAATGGCGACGTGATCCTCGAGGAGTTCCCCTACGACTGCATGCTGTCTGTGATCGACCGGTTCAACGAGATCGGCGTCCACGTCGAGATGATCGATGGTCACGACGACCCGCTGCACGCGACCGTGCGCGTCACCAGCGATCGCACGCTTCGCCCGACGACGATCACCACGCAGCCGCACCCCGGCTTTCCGACCGATCTCCAGGCGCAGTTCATGACGCTGCTCTGCCTCGCGGAAGGCAACTCGATCATCACCGAGAAGATCTACCCTGAGCGCTTTGGCCATGTCGCCGAGCTCTCGCGCATGGGTGCGAAGATCTACCGCCAGGGTCCGACGTGCGTTGTCTCGGGCGGCACGCCGTTCCGCGGCGCACAGGTGATGGCGAGCGACCTTCGGGCGAGCGCGAGCCTCGTGCTCGCCGGCCTCGCGGCCGAGGGCGTGACCGAGGTGTCGCGCATCTATCACCTCGACCGCGGCTACACGCGCATGGAGGAGCAGCTCAACGTGCTTGGCGCGCGCATCGAACGCGTGCGTGAGGACGCGAGGATCGAGACGAAGCCAGACCTGAAGGTCGACATCAAGCCAGAGGCGACGATCGAGACGCGCAGCGAGATCGAAGGCGAGAACCGCGCGAAGGTCGCAACGGACGCAGCGACCTCCGCGGGCGCTACCCCGGTCGCGGCTCGGCTCGAGCCCTGACCGCGTCGTTGCGGCGGGTCGATGTGAAGCACGCCGAGTCGTCGGACTGCCGTTGGGCCGCCGTCGGGTCGCTACGCCATCAGTCCGTGCAGGATCACCGCGCTTGCGATCGAGACGTTGAGGCTCGGCGGATCGTCCGCGAGGTCGCGCGCAAGCGCAGTGCCCGCGCGGAGCATGGGGATCTTTACGATCGCATCCGCCATGCCGAGGACTTCGCGTGAGACGCCGTCCTGCTCGGCGCCGAAGACGATGATTGACCGCGCGGGCGGCGTAAACCGAGCCAGTTCGACGGCATCGGGCGTGTCTTCGGCGGCGATGATCGCGTATCCATGCGTGCGACGCAGTGTGTCGAGGCAGTCGGGCCACTCAGAGGCCTCCGCACGGCACCACGGAATGTCGAGCGCGCGGCCCATCGAGACGCGCAGCGTCTTTCGGAGGAACGGATCGCTCGCGCGCGGCGAGAGAATGGCCGCGTGTGCGCCGAAACTGGCCGCATTGCGGAAGATCGCGCCGACGTTGTCGGTCTGCGTGATTCCGTCGAAGGCCACGATGACCTCGCGTTCCTCGCGCGGCGTGCGTCCGAGCCATGCGGAGAGTTCCGCGACCGTCCCGTCCTCGTGCCGCACGCCGAGCAGGATCGCGCCCGAGTGCATCGTGTAGCCCGTGATTTCGTGCAGCGCGCGCTCGTCGGCGCAGCGATAGATCGCAAGCCTCGGAAAGTGCCCGGTGATGTCGGCCAGCCGCTCGCAGGCGTCCGGCGTCACGAGCAGCGCGTGCGGCTCGAGGTGCGGAGGCATGGGCCGCACGCCCCGCCGCAGCGCTGCGGCGAGAAACCTCCGCACCACCCGCTCGCTCTCGACCGCATGGAGGCGAAGCGTTCCGCGCAACTCGCGGTCGCGGATCCCGCGGAAGTGGTCGAGCCGTGGGTCGCTGACGACGACGTCGACCGGCTGCGGCACGGAGTCCATGGGGCGTCCTCGATCAGCCGGCGCCGCCGACCATGAGCTCGTTGTTCTCGAAGCGCTGGCATGCCGCGAGAAGCTGCTCGATCTGCGCATGCGGCGGCACCGCGAGCAGGCGCCGGCGCAGCGCCGTGATCGTCTTGAGCTCGCGCTCGCTCATCATGAGGTGCTCCTTGCGGGTGCCGCTCGCCGCGAGATTGATCGCGGGGAAGATGCGCTTCTCCGCAATCGAGCGGTCGAGCACGAGCTCCATGTTGCCGGTGCCCTTGAACTCCTCGAAGATCATCTGGTCCGCCCGCGAACCCGTGTCGACGAGGCAGGTGGCGATGATCGTCAGCGATCCGCCTTCCTCGCACTTGCGTGCTGCGCCGAAAAGCTGCTTCGGCACCTCGAGCGCGCGCGAGTCGAGGCCGCCCGACATGGTCTTGCCGGACGAGCCGTAGCGACGGCTGTTGTTGAAGGCGCGTCCGAGACGGGTGAGCGAGTCGAGAAGCACCACGACGTCACGGCCGGCCTCGACGAGACGCTTCGCGCGCTCGATCGCCAGGATGCCAAGGGAAAGATGCCGCTCGAGATCCTGGTCGTTCGAGCTCGCGAGCACCTGCGCGGGAACGTTGCGCTTGAAGTCGGTGACTTCCTCCGGCCGTTCGTCGATCAGGAGCGCGATCAGCTCGATGTGCGGGTGGTTCCGCTTGATGCCGTAGGCGATGTTCTGGAGGAGCATCGTCTTGCCGGCCTTCGGCGGCGCCACGATGAGGCCGCGGGTTCCGAAGCCGATCGGGCAGAAGAGGTCGATGAGCCGGCAGGATGGTGGGCAGCCCTTGTACTCGAGCGAGATGCGCGGAGATGGATCGAGCGCCGTGTAGTCCGCGAACGGCTTGCGCTTCGCATACTCCTCGACCGGCAGCCCTTCGATTGAGATGATGCGCTGCACGATGGGTCGTGCGTGCTTGTTGCCGCCGCCACCACGCCGCCGCCGCTTTGATCGGCGCAACTGCGCTTCGGCGACGATGTGCTGTGCCGCGCGCAGCGGATACTGCTCGGACATGGTGACGGGCACGTAAGGGTCGCTCTCCGACTCGATCAGCCCGTCCGCGAACTGCCGAATACGGCCGTCTGCGTTGCCTGACCACTCGAGCACGCCTTCGCATTCGAAGGGCGGCGGGGGCGGCGGACCCTGCTGCTGCTGCTGGTTCTGGTTCTGGTTCTGGTGCTGGTTCTGGTTCTGGTTCTGGTGCTGATGCTGGCGATGCTGATGCTGATGCTGGCGCTGGCCGTGCTGCTGGCCGTGCTGCCGATGCTGCGGAGCTCCAGTTGGTCTGCTGTCGCCGCCGCCAGCCTCGCCTTCACCGCCCTCATCGCCGATTTCGTCGTCGAAGTCGTCTTCGCCTCCGTCGCCGAACTCGTCGCCCTCCTCGGAGGCCGCATCCGGACCGCGCCCTTGCTGCTGCGCGTGGGGATGCTGGTGTCCGTGCTGTGCATTCGGATTGTTCGGATCGAACGGCTGGCCGCCGCCGCGCCGCCTCCTGCGCCGCCGTCGGCGCCGCCGCCGGCGACCGCCGCCCTCACCGCCCTCGCCGCCGACTTCACCGTCGCCCTGTTGGGGGCGCTGCTGGAAACCCTGCTGATTCTGCTGGCGTTGCTGCTGTTGATCGCTGCTCGGCTGCTCGCGCGGTGCGGATTGCTGGGACTGCCTAGGACGCGATCCGTCGCGGGGCTCGAAGTTCTCGCGCTGGGGGCGCTCGCCTCGCGCATCCTCGCGACGCTGCGGCGGACGCTCGACGAGCGTCGGGCGCGTCACGGGCGTGGCAGACGCCGCTGACGCCGGTTGCGACGGCTGCTTGACCTCGATCACTTGCGCAACGGCGGTTGGCGCTGGTGAAGCGGCGGGCTGCTTGGCGGGAGCGATGACCTCTGGTGAAGCCTTCGCGACGGTCTTCGCCGTCTTCGCGGCTTTGGGAGCCGCCTTCGCGACCTTCGCAGTCGTTTCGGACGGCGTGGCCTTCGCGACCTTCGTGGTCTTTGCGCTGGCGGCCTTCTTCGCGGTCGCCGGCTTGGCCGCCGCCGACGTTGCCGTCTTCGTGGCCGACGTCTTTGAGGCCGTCTTCGTGGCCGACGTCTTTGTGGCCGACGTCTTTGTGGCCGGCGTCTTCGAGGCCGGCGTCTTCGATGTCGACGTCTTTGTGGCCGACGTCTTCGTGGCCGACGTCTTTGAGGCCGGCGTCTTTGAGGCCGACGTCTTTGAGGCCGTCTTCGTGGCCGACGTCTTTGTGGCCGCCGTCTTCGATGTCGGCGTCTTTGAGGTCGCCGTCTCTTTGACGGTGGCTTTCTTCGTCACGGTTTTCTTTGCAGCCATCGGGGAAACCAACTGGGGTATGGCACGGTCTGACTGCGTCGGGCTCGTTCTGTGACGAACGGAGCGGCTTCCGGGCGCGGTGCGCGGTGGATCGCAGCCAAGATGTGCCTTGCGTTGCGCAGACGGTGTGAACGCGGAAACCTGAAAGAGTGCGGCGGCCTCATCCCTTCGCCGCGCTTGGTCCCAGCATGTCGATCTGCGTCGGGGCGAAAGCCCGCGACCCGCATAGGAAAGCAGGGACAGAGCGCGATGTCAAGTCGCCGCACGTGCCGACGCAAGTTCGCGCGCCACGCGCGCGCCGATCCGGGCGTTGTGGATCAAGACCGCGAGATTCGTCGCAAGCGATGCGCCACCCGTTGCCCTCGCGACGGATGCGAGCAGGATCGGCGTGACGTCGGGCCCGCGCGCACCGACACGGGAACACTCCTCGAGTCCGGCGCGGATCGCGGACTCCATGACGATGGGTTCAAGCGCGAATCGCGCGAGTGGCGGCACGCAGAGCAGCATGCCGCACGCGGGACGCATGTCGCCGTGCGCGCGGAAGAGCGCCGCAGCGTCGCGCTCGTCGTCCGCTTCTGCGCTCACGCGCAGTTCCGGCGTACCGGCGCAGAGGAATCGCGGGAAGTACGGCGTGCCTAGGCCGACCAACGGCACGCCGAGCGTGTCGAGCATCTCGACGGTCGCTGGAAGATCGAGGATCGACTTCGCGCCGGCGGTGACGACGAGCGTGGGCGTGTCGCGGATTGCGTGGAGGTCGGCCGAGACGTCGGGCCGCTCTGCGAATCCGCGATGTACGCCGCCGATGCCGCCGGTCGCGAAGACGCGGATCGGCGCGGGTTCGGCGCGTGCGCAGGCAAGCAGCGTCCCTGCGACGGTCGTGCCGCCGGACTCGCCGCGCGCGGCGGCAAGCGGAATCTCGCGAGCGCTCAGCTTGCGAGCGTCGCGCATCGCCGCGAGTTCATCGAGTTCGGCGCTCGTGAGGCCGATGACGAGTTCGCCGCGCAGCATGCCGACCGTGGCGGGCACTGCGCCTTCCGCGCGCACGGCGGCTGCAAGCGCGTGGCCAAGCGCGCGGTTCGCGGCGATGCCGCCTCCGAAAGCGGCGCGCACCGCTGCGGGCGTCTCCGGGTCGAGGAGGTACGGCGGAAGCGTCGCCAGCGGTTCGCGCGGGAGACCGTGCGTGACCGCAGCGGTCTCGAGCGCGACGACGGCGCCGCCTGACGCAAGCGCGTCGCGAACCTCGGGTGCGATGCGGATGCCGCGCGGCATGCGTCGTTCTCAGCGTCGTCCCGTGCGGACCCGCCCGCCGAGCCGCTTGCCCGGCAGCGCGATCGGAACGATTCCGTCGGGGAACATCGTGGGGTCGACCGCGGCCACGGGCGGAATCTCCGGCCCTGCGCTGCGGTTGCGCGCCTTCTGCGACTCTTCGCGCCGCTTCGCGTCATGCTCGCGCAACGCAGCGACCTCAGCCGGGACGGGGCCGGGCTGGAAGTCGTCGTAGCTCACCACCGGAATCTCGACGTTCGCGAGCATCTCGATGTTCGTGAGAAGTTCGCCCTGGTCCGGCGCGACGAAGCTCCACGCGACGCCCTCGCGACCGGCGCGCGCGGTGCGGCCGATCCGGTGGACGTAGACCTCGGGATCCTCTGGCATGTCGTAGTTGACGACGTGGCTGATGTCCTCGACGTCGAGTCCGCGCGCGGCGAGGTCGCTGGCGACGAGGACCGAGAGGTCGCCGCCGCGGAGCTTGCCCATGACGGCGTCGCGCTTCTTCTGATACATGTCGCCGTGCATCGCGTGCGCGTCGATCTTGTGCTTGTTGAGGAACTGCGCCACCTCGTCGACCGCGCGCTTGGTGCGGCAGAACACGACGGTCAGCTCGGGCTTCTCCTTCTTCAGGAGATGGAGCAGGAGACGCCGCTTGTCCCAACGCTCGACCGCGAAGTAGCTCTGCTTCACCTGCGCGACCGTCAGGCTCTTCTCGAACGTGACGATCTTCTCCGGCTCCTTCATGTAGCTGCGCGCGAGCTTCTCGATGTCGGGCGAGATCGTGGCCGACACGAAGATCGTCTGCGGCACCTTCCGGAGCTTGCCGAGGATCTTCCGGATGTCGTCGCGGAAGCCGATGTCGAGCATGCGGTCGACTTCGTCGAGGATCGCAAAGCGGAAGTCGGAGAACGGCAGGAGGTTGCGCTCCGCGAGATCCATGACTCGTCCCGGGGTGCCGACGATGATCGGCGGACCCTTCTCGAGAAGCGGTAGCTGCTTGGTGATCGGCTGGCCGCCGTAGACGGCGACCGTCTGCACCTTGGCGAAGGCGCCGAGTTCCTGCAGTTCCTTCGCGACCTGGATCGCGAGTTCGCGCGTCGGCACGAGGACGAGCGCGGCGAACGCAGCGCCCGGGTCGATCATCTGAAGAAGCGGGAGGCCGAAGGCGGCGGTCTTGCCCGTGCCGGTCTTCGCCTGCCCGAGCACGTCCTTCCCGGAGAGCGCGACTGGAATCAGCGCTGCCTGGATGCGAGTCGGGTGCTTGAAGCCGCGCTTGGTGAGGCCCTCGAGGACCCCGGCCGTCAGGCCAAGATCCGCGAAGGTCTTATCCGTGACGAAGGTCTCGAGCGCGGACGAGGTGCGTGGATCGGAGGCGGGCCGGGAGTCGGACGGGGAGCCGGATGCAGATCCGGCGGTGGATTCGGAAGAAGAAGTGTGGTCCATTGACGCTTTCTGTCGGTTGCGGATCGTTCCCGCGGTGTTCATTGTTCCCGTTGATGGTAGAGGGTTTGGGAAGTCGATACAAATACGTCCTTAGGAGCGCCCGCCAGGATGGCGAGGGCGCGTCCCGCATCAGGACCCGGGCCCGGGGCACCGCGCCGGACCGGTCGTCATCGAGAGTACGAGTCCTGACGGATGGTTCCGGGCTTCGCGCGAGGCGCGGGGGCCGGAGGGAGGCATGACGCCATGCAGGATACGAGCGCGATCGACATCGACTTGGCAGCGATCGACCACAACATGTCGGTGATCCGGCGCGTTGTCGGCGATTCGTGTGCGCTGTGCCCGATTGTGAAGGCCGACGCCTACGGACTCGGGGTGGCCCGCGTGGCCCGTCGGCTGGTGTCGGCGGGTGCGGAGATGCTCGCTGTCTACTCGCTGCGGCAGGCGATCGAAACCGCCGCGGCGGTGAACGGCGCGACGCCGATCCTGGTGCTGATGCCCGTTTCCGAAATCGCGCGCGAGGACGAGCTCGTACGGCTCATGCTCGGCGGCCAGTTGCACCTTGTCGTGCACGACGAGGCGAATCTCGCGGCGCTCGACGCGTGCGCCGCCGCCATCGGCGTCGCGCTGCCGGTGCATCTCGAGATCGACGTCGGCATGAGCCGCGGCGGAGCGCGGCCCGAGGAGGCATCGCGCATCTTGCGCGCGCTCGTCGGCAACCCGCGGCTCGTGTTGCGCGGAGTCTTCGCCCACTTCTCGCACGCGCGGACCGACGCTGCGATCACAGCGCGTCAGCTCGAGATCTACGACGCCTTCGTCGAGGCGCATCGCGCGCTGATTCCGCACGATGTGATCGAGCATGTCGCCAGCACCTATGCCCTGGCCCGCAGCACGCGCTATCACCGCACCATGGTTCGCTTCGGCCTTGCATGGCTCGGCTACGGACTCGAGGAGCTGTGCGCCCCCGGCGCGATCATGGCGCCCGGCGATCTGCGCCCCGTGGTGCGCTGGTCGAGCCGAGTCGTCCAAGTGAAGGACGTTCCCGCTGGCACGCCCGTCGGATACGGCGCGCGATGGACCGCCCCGCGCGACTCGACGATTGCGCTCGTTCCCGTCGGCTACGCGGACGGCTATCCGGTTCTTCGCGACGCACGTCCGGGTGCGGGGCAGTGGGTTCGCCTTCATGCGCCTGATGGAGCGACGTTCGAGGCACCGGTCGTCGGCGCCGTCAACATGGACCAGATCACGCTCGACGTCACGGGAATCGTCGCGGGCGACCAGCACCGCTGGATCGGGTGTGAGGCGGAACTCATCTCGCGCGACCCGTCGTCGAAGGCGCATCTCTTCAGCCTGGCGGAAGCTTCGGGGATGATTCCCCACGAGGCGCTCACGCGGCTCAATCCCCGCATTGCCCGAACCGTATCCTCGGCGGCAACCCCCTCAGGCGCCACCTGCACGATCGAGGTGGTGCCGATGCGCCAGGCCGATCCGGCCGCGATGCGTCTGAGCACGGCCGCCGGCTGAGGGGCGGCCCCGTGGTCCGGTGTCCCGCTGCCACGGTCGGCAGGCAGGTCTGAGATGCTGCCCTCCCGAAAAACGCAATCCTGCCCAAGTTCCTGCCGAACTTCAGTCGTCCGGTGCGTAGAACTTCCGGTCCGTTAGACTTTCCGCAGTCGCATCGTTCTCGGATCATGCCCGCCGGGTCGCGTCCCGGGTCTCCCGTCCACAGCGCCCCGGTCCACGGCAGAGTCAGACTTCGCTCCATGCCACGACGCGCGTCCTATGCCTTCGCCTCGCTGCAAGCGCTTCCCGCGCAGGTGGCCTCGGCGTCGGTCGAAGCCACGCGCCAGCGGATGCTGTGCGCGGAGGCGCTGATCCCCACGATCGATCCAAAGGCCGAGTATGCGCTCTCGGAGACGCTCGCGAAGATTTCGGGCGCGCCGATCTTCGCCGCGCGCGGACAGGTGGTCCGTGGGCGCGATCTGGTCGCCGACCTGACGACGCTGGTCCTTGACCTCTCGGAGAGTCTCGCCCTTGGGCCGAGTGACCGGCCAGGCGGCGCGGGCACGCTCGAGGAACTCGCACAGGAACTTGGCGTCGCCTCGAAGACGCTCCAGCGGTGGCGCCGCGCCGGACTCTGCGCGCACTGGGTCGTCGACGGCGGCCGCGCGCGCGTCGCGATCTACCGCGATGTGCTTGCGAAGTACGCCGAGCGAAATCGATCGGTGATCGATCGCGCCCGCAGCTTCAAGCGGTTCGATGCCGACGAGCGTCGCGCGCTGCTCGAGGAGGGCCGCGCGCTCGTGGCGCAGGGCGTCACGCTCAATCTCGCGGCGAAGCAGGTTGCCGCCGCGCACGGTCGGTCGCATGAGGGCGTGCGGCTGCTCTTCCTCCGCGAGATCGGAAGCCCTGTTGTCCGCAGGCGGAGCGCCACCGAGCGCTGCGCCGCGTTCGCCGAGCGCGCGTGGCGCGTGTGCATCGAGCCATCGCGCATCGCGGCGCGACTCGGGAAGAGCGAGTCGCTCGTACGCGCGCTGGTCGATCGCCGTCGCGCCGAGTTCCTGCGCGCCGTCCAGCCCTCGTGGGTCGAGCTGCCGACCTTCGATCTTCCCGGTGCGGACGAGACGATTCCGAACGCGCCGGCGGCGCGGAAGCTGCAGCCGCTTGGCCTCCGCGACGGCAACCTGATTGATGCGATCGAGTCGGCCCGCGAGATCCGCAGGCTGCACGTGCGCGATTCGCGCACGCACTCCGACCGTGATGAGACGCGCGCAGCAGCGATGCACTATCTCCTGCGCCGCGCGTCGCGCGCCATCGATGCGCTGCCGACGTGGCCTGAGCGCAGCGCGCTTGACCAGATCGAGACCGACCTTCGCACGGCGCTGCGCCTCCGGACGCTTCTGATCGAGCGGGGGCTGGTGATCGCCCTTGGCCGCGCCGATCACTTCCACGAGTGTGGGCCCGAGCGACTGCCATCGGAGGAGTTGCGCCAGCTGTGCAGGACGCTCTCGACCTCGGTGCAGCAGGTGGTCACCCAGTTCGATCCGGCGCGCCAGCGCTTCGATCGCGCCGTGTCGCTGGCCGCGGACTACGCGCTTGCGCAGCGGCTTCCGCTGCGTCGCCCGCAGCGGGCGGGCGTGCGCCATGTGTCTGGCGTGAGCCAGTCGCTTCTTGCCGACATCGCCCAGTGGCAGGGACTGGTCGATCCGCTGGCGTATCACGCGGCGAAGGTCGCGCGGGTGCTTGAAGGCGGTGAGGGCGGTGCGGGCGGTGGATCCAGCGGGAATCCCGCCGATGCGCGGCTCGTCGCGCGCCGCTACGGCTTCTGTGGCCAAGTGCCGCGGACGGTCGAGGCGCTTGCGCAGGAGGACCGCACGACCGTGGCGCTGATGACGAAGCGCCTGCGCGATGCGGAAGCCGCGATCCGACGCGCGTAAGCGGCGAATTTGAGCGGCGACTGCTTGCGGCAGCCGCCTTTGGCGTGATCAGCACCAGAGGGAGCGGCCGCAGCCGCGACCGCTCAAACACGTCGCGAGCGCTCAATCTTTCGCGGCGACTGCTTGCGGCAGCCGCCTTTGGCGTGATCAGCACCAGAGGGAGCGGCCGCAGCCGCGACCGCTCAAACACGTCGCGAGCGCTCAACACGTCGCGAGCGCTCAAACCCGTCGCGCAAGCCTTATCGCTTGCTGAACTGGTAGCGGCGACGGGCGCCGGACTGGCCGTACTTCTTGCGCTCGACCTTACGCGAATCGCGGCTGAGGAAGCCGTTCTCGCGGAGGATCGGCTCAAGCGTCGAGTCGAAGCTCAGCACCGCGCGGCCGAGGCCGAGCAGCGTGGCGCCGGTCTGGCCGGTCGTGCCGCCGCCGCATGCGTTCACCTTGACATCGACCTTGCCCTTGAGGCCAGTCTTGTCGAGGACATTCATGATGGTGCCGCGATCGCGCTCTTCGACGAAGAACTCCGCGAACTCCTTGCCGTTGACCTCGATCGCGCCGCTGCCGCCCTTGATGCGCACGCGGGCGACCGCAGTCTTGCGGCGCCCAGTGCCCCAGTACCAGCCCTTCTGGTCAGGGCCGCGAAGGATGCGCTTGGCGGTCGGGAGAGCGGTGGTCGTGGTTTCTTCGGTCATGGCGTCTTTCGTCTGAGGTCGCGAGGCGCGTCGCGCAAGGTGCTGCAAGTCGTGCGTAGGCGTGCGTTGTCGTGAGGAGTTCGATGAAGATCAGTTCACTTGCTGGCGCGCGTGTTCGCGCGGCGCGGCGCGGACTTCGTGCGCGCAGCGCGAGCGGTGGCAGCGGGCTTCTCGGCCGGCATCTCGTGCCGATCGATGGGAGCGTCGAAGCCCACGGGCTCCTGCGAGGAATGGGTGTGGGTTGCACCCGCGAACACGCGCAGGCGCGCATGCAGCGAGCGACCAAAGCGGCCCTTCGGAACCATGCGGAGGATCGCCTCGGAGACGAGACGCGTCGGGTTCGACGACATCTCATCGCGATACGAGCGGATCTTGAGGCCACCGGGGTAGCCCGACCAACGTCGGCGCGTCTTCTGATCGAGCTTGCGGCCCGAGAGAATGACCTTCGACGCATTGGTGACGATCACGGCGTCGCCAGAGAGAACGCCAGGGGTGTACTCGGGGCGGTGCTTGCCCATGAGAACGGTGGCGACTTCGGTCGCGAGACGACCAAGGGTCTTGCCCTCGGCGTCGACGTGACGCCACACGGTCTTGATCTCGCCGGGCTTCGCAATGTAGGTCTGACGGGGCATGGTCTATCCAGAGTTGCTCTGCACGCGATCGACCAGAGTCGGGGCGGGCAGCGAATGTGTGCACGGATCGCCGTGCGGAGAATCGCCGAGGATACCAACCCATCGAAACGTGTCAAGATCGCGGGGCGGGAAGGGGAAACCGCGGAGGGGCGATTTCGTAGCACGGTACGCTACGAAGCGCCGATCAAAGGCAGAGTCGCTGCGATCAAGCCGCGCTGCAGTTCTGATTCGTGTCCAATAACAGGGTCACCATGCTCCCGAACTCCCCGACAGAGAGCGTGCCGTCCGCGTCGTCTCCCGGCCGCTTGGTGATGACATGGTGCGCGATCCTATTCGCGGTCGTCGTCGCGATGGTGCTCCAGTCGGGGCGCCACGGCGAGGAACCGAGCGAGGCCGCAGCCTCCGAGCAGGTCGAGGTCGCGCCGGCTGGGCTCGAGGCGCAGTTGCAGGCGAAGGTCGCTGTTGCGCTCAATGGGCTTCGCTCGATGTCGCCGACAGTGGGAACCGCAGACATTCTTCGCAACGTCGAGCCACTGCGCGAGTCGGAGAACTTCGCGGAGCGTCTCGGCTACTCGGTGCTCGTCGGTGAGATCGAGGGTTGGGACGCGGGCGTCGCCGACGCGGCTGCGCTCGAGACCGCGAACGATCCAGAGCGCGAACTGCGCGATGCCGTGGTTGCAGTGATGGAAGCGCGCGCGGAGTCGGACGAGGCGAAGCCTTCGGAGGACGACTGCGCGGCCATCCGTCCAAAGCTCGGCTATCTCGCGGGTGTCGCGTGCGGCGATCCAGAGGTGGGCAAGGCTGCGATCACCATGATGTTCGCGCTTCTCGCCGCAGGCGGTTGGTATCTCCTTGCGTTTCTCGGCGGCTTGATCGCGCTCATCATCGTGACGATCGCACTCGTCAAGTCGACGCGCGCGGGCGTCAACCCGCTTGCCGCGACGCCGCGAAAGACGGCGATCGTGCTCGGCGAGACGTTTGCGATCTGGCTGGTCGCGTTCTTCGCTCTGAACATCCTGGCAGGGCTGCTCGGCGAGACGCTGGTCGGCGTACTTGGACTCGAGGGATTGCCGCAGGGCATGCACCTTGGACTCGCGCTGAACATCGCGGCGTTCGTCGGCTCGCTTGGCGTGCTCGCCTATCCGCTGATGCGCGGCGTGCGCGGATCGGAGCTGCGCACGGCGATCGGCCTCGACCGCGGAAGCGGCCTCGTCCGTGAGGCGCTGCACGGCGTGGCATGCTACTTCGCAGCGGTGCCGCTGCTCCTTGCGGGGCTTCTCATCTATCTGCTGCTGGCATTCATCGCTCGCACCGTTTTCGGCCATGCGCCGTCGCCAGGGCACCCCGTCACCGAGCTCTACCAAGGCGCCGATGCGCTGCGTCTCGTGCTTGTGTTCCTGATCGCGGCGGTCGCCGCTCCAGTCGTCGAGGAAATCATGTTCCGCGGCGTCCTGTTCTCGCATCTGCGGGCGACGGTGGCGCCGCGCCTGCGGTTTGCCTCGCTTCTCGTCTCGGCGGTCGTCTCAAGTGCGATCTTCGCGTTGATCCACCCGCAGGGAGTGCTGTTTGCGCCCGCGCTTGGCGGGCTTGCCGTGGGCTTCTGCCTCTACCGCGAGTGGCGGGGCAGCCTGATCGCACCGATCGTGGCACACGGAATCAACAACGCGGTGACGCTCACGCTGGGCATTGCGCTGATGTCGTGACTTGAAGCGGGGCTGCTTGCGGCATCCGCCTTTGGTGCTTGGATGGCGGGCGCTCGAAGACTGCGTTGCGCGCGCCAGAGCGAGCAAGTTGCGAAGCAGGTTGCGAGCGCTCTACAGCGCAGCCTTCATGAACTGTTCGCGCACGATGCGGCCGTCCTCGACGGTGTAGACGCCGCACTCATGGGCGTTGACCTCGGTGCCGTCGGGCATGCGCACGCGACCGCTGTAGATCACGGTGAATCCGGTCGAGCAGACATAGGGGCCGGAGGCCTTCATCGAGAGGACGGTGAAGTTCTCCTTCCACCACTTCCCCTTCTCCTGCACGCCCTTCCAGCCTTCGAAGACCGAACCGTCGTCCTCGATCGAGTCGATCTTGCGGTGGTACCAGGTCGATTCCGCCTCGTCGGACTTGCCCGCGTTGAAGAGCGACACCAGCGACTCGCCGATCTCCTGCGGCGTCGGGCCCTTGCCGCTTGAGAGCTTCTTCTTACGAACATGCTTGAAGCGCGGCGTTGCGTCGGAGGGGTCCTTCTTCGACTCCTTCTTGCCGTCCTTCTTGCCGTCCTTCTTTGCCGCCTTCTCGGCTGCCTTCTCGGCCGCCTTTGCTGCCTTCGCAGCGGCCTTCTCGGCCTTCTCGACTTCCTTCGCAGCGGCCTTCTCCGCCTTTCGCGCTTCGTGCGCTGCGGTCTGCTCGGGCGTCAGGGCTTCGGGCTGCTTGTGGTCCTTCTTCGGCATGGCTCCGATGCTAGTGGGCTCGAGGTGAAAAACCCGCGCGGCGGCCGTGCGGGCTGTCAATCTTCACATGCGATTCGGACCTTTCGTCCGGCAGATGCCGAAGGGCGGGCCGCAGACGCAGCGCCTCAATCGTCGCTGAGTTCGACCGTCCAGTAGGCCTCATCGAGGAATGCCTTCCACGACTCGTAGCGGGGGCTCCCGAGTCGCAGAGAGATCGCTGGGTTGCGCTTCGGCTTGACTGGCGGCCGGATCAGGCGCATGCCGGCCTGCTCTGGCGTGCGGCCACCCTTGCGCGCATTGCACTTGACGCACGCGCAGACAAGGTTGAGCCACGAGTTGCCGCCACCCTGCACGCGCGGCTTGATGTGGTCGAGCGTGAGTTCCTTCGTGGGGAACGAGCGGCCGCAGTACTGGCAGCGGTTCGAGTCGCGGGCGTAGATGTTGCGACGGTTCAACTTGACCTGCTCGCGCGGGAGCCGGTCGTAGCCGAGCACGCGGACGATCTTCGGCACAGCGATCGTGATGCGCGAGGTGCGCACCCAGTCGTGTTCGGTCGCCTCGAACTCGCGACGGAACTCGCTGAGCTCGGTCCAGGTCGTGAACGGATAGGAAACGTAGGAGCCGTCCTCAACCGAGACGACTTCCGCGATCTCCTTCGCCAACAGCACAAATGCACGACGCGCGTCGATGACGCGAATCGCGCTGAAGTACCTGTTGAGGACAAGGACCTTCGCGTCCAGTCCGCTGCTGAAGTTCGGGGCTCCGCCCGAAACTCCGATAGGAAGGGCAGACATCATCACTCCGGGGTCGCGGCATCCTTTCCGCAGACCTACGGGAGTTTACCCTTCATTCGGGCGGCGGCAATGGTTCAACGCGGATTCACGTTCTCTTCACAGCCCGAGCGCCTGCCGCTGGGCGGCGTGTGCCCCGGGAAGGAGGATGATCGGGGTCTGCGGGGGCACGTGGTCGCGAAGGAGTTGCCCGAGGAGGGCGGTCGGAAGGACGCCTTCACCCGGCGGACAGGGCTCGAGCAGGCCGGTTTCGGCCGTCGCGGGGCCGCTTCGCGCGTCTCCGAGCAGCACGGCGGCCGCGACCGGACCGAGGTGGGCGAACATCCGCACGAGGTGGTCCTCCACGGTCGCGAGCATCGACGGGGCGAGGAGATCAGCGGGTGAAAGCAGCACCTCGAAGGGGTCGGCCGCGCGCTCGCGGAGGAGTCGCACCGACGCGTGGACGTCGCCGAGGACGTGCCGATGGTGCGGCCGGAAGCAGAGCGTGCGACCATGGGTGCGCAGCGCGGGAGCCACATCGTCGAGGAAGCTCTTGAACCGCTCCTGGCCGGCACGCATCCAGGTGCGGGGCTCGTCTTCGAAGAGGTCGGTTGCAAGCGTGCCGCTCCAGGAGACGATGCGCGTCGACGGCGCGTCGACGTCGACAAGCCAGCCGTCGGAAAGCGGATTGCCGTCGACGAAGGAGGCGAAAGGCTCCATCGCGCCTTCGGTCGGCATGGCGACGTGCGCGCAGCAGGGCGCTTCGACGCCGATCATCCGCGCAAGGAGCTTCGAGTCGTGCAGCAGGTGGACGGGGCGGCGCATCAGCGGCCCTCGTAGACGCAGCGGCTGGTGCAGGTCTCGCAGACGATGACCTGCGAGAGCATGGGAAGCGTGGGCTTCAGGCGATCCCAGATCCAGCGGGCGAGGAGTTCGGCGGTCGGGTTCTCGAGGCCGGGGAGCTCGTTCAGGCAGCGGTGGTCGAGCGCATCGTGGACGGGCGAGATCGCCTTCTTGATGTCGCCGTAGTCGACGAGGTAGCCCTTCGCGGGGTCCATGTCGCCTTCGACCACGACCTCGACGCGGAAGGAGTGGCCGTGCATGCGGCGGCACTTGTGGCCGTCGGGAAAGCAGGGGAGGTAGTGGGCGGCTTCGAAGGTGAAGCTCTTGGCGAGGGTGACGCGCATGGGCGGAGAGTGTACGGAGCGTCGCGCGCGGCCGCAGACGCGCGAAGCTCGTGAGCCCGCACGCGCCTATACTCGCCGCCCCTGCGAAGCGATCTCTTCGGATGGGGAGACACCATGAAGCCTCGGGAACTGGAAAACCTCGGATTGCCGCGCGATCTCGCGCGGCTGACCGCGCCGACCTTGGGTGCCTTGCGCGCCCAAGGGATGTCGCGCGACGACCTGCGCGCCCGCATCGAGTCGATCGTCCGCGACCCTGCCTCGTTCGAACAGGACGAGACGCTTGGGGAGGTGGCGCGAGGCCTTGTGGCGCGTGCCGCGCGTGGCGGTCGCGCGGCGACCTCGTTGCGTACCGAACCGGTGTCCTGGCGCAGGTGGGGCAGCGACATCGAGCCCGAGGCGCTCGCGCAGATGGCGGTGGCTGCGAAGCTTCCCGTCGCGGTCGCCGGCGCGCTCATGCCCGATGCGCATCTCGGCTACGGGCTCCCGATCGGTGGCGTGCTCGCCACCGAGGGCGCCGTGGTGCCCTACGCCGTCGGCGTCGACATCGCGTGCCGCATGAAGCTCAGCGTGCTCGACCTGCCCGTCGCGTGGATCGCGGGCCAGCGGGACAGGCTTGTCCATGCGATCGAGTCGGAGACGCGGTTCGGCGCGGGCGCGGAGTTCGGACGCCGCGGCGATGGCTCGTCGGGACGGCTTCGCGAGCACGCGGTGCTCGACGAGGACTGGTCGGCGACGCCCGTGACGGAGCGCGTGCGCGATCGGGCGCGCCGCCAGCTCGGGACGAGCGGCAGCGGCAACCACTTCGTCGAGTTCGGCGTCCTGACGGTCGACGCGGCCGAGGCGACTTCCCTCGGCCTACGCGACGGGGGCGAGTATCTCGCGCTCCTGTCGCACTCGGGTTCGCGCGGTGCGGGAGCGCTGGTCTGCGACCACTACTCGAAGCTCGCGCAGTCGATGCACCCCGACCTCCCGCGCGAGGCCGCGCGGCTCGCATGGCTGCCGCTCGACGGGCAGGAAGGGCAGGAGTACTGGGCCGCGATGGAGCTGATGGGCCGCTACGCGGCGGCCAACCACGACTGCATCCATCGCCACATCGTGCGCCATCTCGGCGCAGAGGTGCTGCTCGACATCGAGAACCACCACAACTTCGCGTGGAAGGAGCGCCATCTCGTCGACGGCGTCGAGCGCGAGGTGGTGGTGCACCGCAAGGGCGCGACCCCTGCGGGGGCGGGCGTGCTCGGCGTGATCCCCGGATCGATGGCGTCGCCGGGGTTCGTGGTCCGCGGCAAGGGCGACCCTGCCTCGCTTTCGTCTGCGAGTCATGGCGCGGGCCGCCGCATGAGCCGTACCAGGGCGCGCGAGTCGCACCGCTGGGGCGAGGTGCGTCGCCACCTCGACGCGCTCGGCGTGCATGTCGTCAGCGCAGGTCTCGACGAGGTGCCGTTCGCCTACAAGGACATCGCCTCGGTCATGGCGGCGCAGCAGGACCTCGTCGAGGTCGTGGCGCGCTTTGACCCGCGCATCGTCAAGATGGCGCCCGACGGCGAACCACCGGAGGACTGATTGCAGCCATCGGTGCGCGGCGCGCAGCGACCGAAAAGGAACGACGCCCGCCGTTTCCGGCGGGCGTCGTGTTCATCATTCGCACCAGAGGGAGCCGCCGCAGCGGCGACCGCTCATCTCAAGCACCAGAGGGAGCCGCCGCAGCGGCGACCGCTCAAGTCACGAGGGAGCCGCCGCAGCGGCGACCGCTCATCTCAAGCACCAGAGGGAGCCGCCGCAGCGGCGACCGCTCAAGTCACGAGGGAGCCGCCGCAGCGGCGACCGCTCATCTCAAGCACCAGAGGGAGCCGCCGCAGCGGCGACCGTCCCGCCCTCGACATGCTTCAGGCCGCGGCGCTGATCGCGCAGACGGCGGCTCTTGCCGAACCGGTCGCGGAGGTAGAAGAGCTTCGCGCGGCGGGCATCGCCACGGCGCACGACCTCGAGCTTCGCGAGGCGCGGCGAGTGGACGGGGAACGAACGCTCGACGCCCTCGTTCGCCACGATGCGGCGGACGGTGATCATGCGGTGAATGCCGCGGCCGGTGTCGGCGAGGAGCACGCCCTGGAAGACCTGGATGCGCTCCTTGTCGCCTTCGATGATCTTGTAATGAACGTCGACCGTGTCGCCGACGGAGAACTTCGGGAGTTCGCCCGCGGGCTTGAGCTGCGAGGCGGTGACGCTGTTGATGATTTCGGTGCGGTTGCGTGCCATAGTTGAAACCTTGTGAGGATCCTCATGCGCCTTCCGGCGCGGTTTGTCCGTGCAGTCCGGCGTCGCCTTCGGGCGACCCGTTCGACCGCGTGGATCGTGCAACGTGCTCGGCGCGCTTGTGGTCGTTGTGCGCCGACAGGGGTTGCGAATCAGCGAGTGGAGCGTTGTCGAGCAGGTCAGGCCTTCGCGCACGCGTGCGCGCAAGCCGCTGCCCATCCCGCCAGCGGGCGACCTCTGCGTGGTCACCCGAAAGCAGGACTTCCGGCACTTCACGCCCGTTCCACTCGCGGGGACGGGTGTAGTGCGGACAATCAAGGAGATGTGCGCCCTCGGGCGAGCGCATGCTGAACGAATCCTCCGCCGCGGAATCCTCGTGTCCGAGGACCCCTGGCTGCAGGCGTGCCACGGCGTCGATGAGAACCATCGCGCCGAGTTCGCCTCCCGAGAGGACGTAGTCGCCGAGCGAGATCTCGAGGGGCTTGAGCTCCTCGATGACGCGCTCGTCGATCCCTTCGTAGTGACCGCAGAGGAGAAGCAGGCGCGGCTGCTTGGCCAGCCACTCGACGCGTGGCTGCGTGAGCCTCTCGCCCTGCGGCGAGAGCAGCACGCGCACCACGTCACCGCCGGCTTCCGAGCCTTGCGACTCGGCTGCCTTCACGGCGTCGAAGATGGGCTGGCACATCATGACCATGCCTGGACCTCCGCCGAACGGCCTGTCGTCGACCTTGCGATGCTTGTTCGCCGCGTACGCCCGGATGTCGTGCACGTGGCACGAAAGGGCGCCTTCCTTGATCGCGTTCGCGGGAATGCTCGTCGAGAGAAATCCCGTGAAGAGATCGGGGAAGATGGTGAGCACGTCTATGCGCATGGGTTCCACGCGACTCGAGGTGTCACCAGCGCGGCGCTCTCGCGAAAGCGACAGCAGCCGTCCGATGCGGGCTTACTTCTTGCCCGGCGTCGGGTCGACGCCGACCTTCTTGAGCAGGTTCGCGGCGGTCTCCGAGGGCTGTGCGCCCTTCGAGAGCCAGTACTTCACCCGCTCGACGTTGAACTGATACTGCGCTCCGGGCTTCGCGACCGGGTTGTACCAACCCAGGTTCTCGATCACGGCACCGTCGCGGGGATTGCGCTTGTCCATGGCGGACAGGCGGTAGAACGGAGAATGGGCGCGGCCCATTCGCTTCATGCGGAGGACGACCATGTCGTCACCCTTTCATCAAAGGCGAGCCTCGGTCCCGTCCGTCGCATGACGGACTCTGCAGGACTCTGACGCCGCGTGGGACGGGAGTGACCGTCGTGCGCGGCGCCTTCGGCTCGCGGTTGCGAGTCGAGCAGGGTAGTGGAACGCCCGGCGCGATGCAATGGACGCGCCGGCGGCGTGATAACCAAGCGTGGACCCGCTCAGCCCGTCACGCTGCGGAGGCCGGCCTCGATGGCGCCGGAGAACATGACTCCGACCGTCGCGGAGGCCTTCGCGCAGAGGCTGGCGATGCCGGAGAACATCGCGACGAGCACGATGAAGAAGCCCACGTTCTGCACGCGCGGGTCGTGCATCCAGCGGTAGTAGGTGCGCGAGAAGCCGGCCACGATGCTGGCGCCGTCGAACGGCGGCAGCGGCAGCAGGTTGAAGAGCGCGAGCATGCCGTTGAGAAGCCCGCCGATGACCGCGAAGTCGACGATGCGCTGCCAGATCGAATCGTCCTGGCCGGCCGGATCAAGCCCGAGGCCCTTCACGACGCCGACGACCGCCCAGCACAGCAGGAACAGCACGATGTTCATCGCTGGCCCTGCGCCCGACACCATGATGCGCCCTCGACGGCCCCAGCGGTACTTGCTCGGATCGGTGGGCATCATGCCCCACGCGATGCCGACGAGCGCCAGGCAGAGGAGCGAGAAGAACCCCATGTGCACCACCGGGTTCCACGTCATGCGGCCGTAGGTGCGCGGCGTGTCGTCGCCCTGCCAGAGCGCTGCCCAGCCGTGCGCGAGCTCGTGCAGCGTGATCGACGCGATGCACCAGAAGAGGTACGCAGCCGCGCCCGCGGTGCCGAGCGTCTTGTAGATGCCGAAGATTCCGATGTCCATGGAGGTATTCCGTCACGCGACGCGCGTTGGCCGCAGGATAGGCGCGCGCTCGAACACCGTGCGTCCGCCGACGACCGTCGCGTCGACTTTCGGCAACTCGCCCGTCCAGTCGGCCTCGAACGGCGAACGGTCGAGGACGACGAGATCGGCGGCGCGGCCCTCGCGCAGCATGCCGCCCGGGAAACCCAGCATTTCCGCGGCGGTGCGCGTGTACGCGACCAGCGCGTCGGCGACGCCGATCGAATGGGAGGTCGCGAACGGCCTCCCGTCAAGGTCGAGTCCCGTCACCGCCGCCTTGATGCCGAGCAGCGGATCCGGCGACACGATCGGCCAGTCGCTGCCGAAGGCGAGCCGGGCGCCATGCTCGAGGAGCGCCTTGAACGCGAAGAAGCGCTCGATGCGCTCGGGCCCGAGCCGCGACAGCGCGAGGCGCGCGTCGTCGGCCTTGTGCAGGGGCTGCATGCTTGCGAAGCGTCCCGCCATGCGGGGGATCTCGAAGGGGTGCAGCGTCTGCGCGTGCTCGAAGCGCGGTGCCGGCGCATCGGCGCAGGCGTCGAAGGCGTCGATGAGAACGCGCGCCGCGCGATCGCCGATCGCGTGCACGGCGGGCGAAAGCCCGGTCTTCTGCACCGCGCGCATCCACGCGACGAGTTCTCCGCGCAGCGCGTGCTCCATCGCGAGGCCGCTGGTGTGCGGCGCATCGGCGTAGGGCTCGAGCATCCACGCCGTGCGCGAGCCGAGCGTGCCGTCCACGAAGGCCTTCAACCCGACGATGCGGAAGAAGTCGCTCGAATCCTCGGGCAACGCAGGCGGTCGGTCGAGCGGCCAGTCTCGGTCGAGAACGGTCGCGTGCACGCGGAACGTCAGCGACTCCATCAGCGGGACGTAGACATCGCGGATGTCGGCGAGGTACTCCATCGATCCGCCGCCAGCGAGGCCGAGCGTGTGGAGGTACTCGGCCGCGCGTGCAAGATTCGCGCGCTTCGCCGCGACGCTTGGCGCGGGAATCGCTGGGATCACGCGCTTCCACGCGGCTTGCTCGCGGAAGATGCCGCGGTCGGGCTCGATCTCGCCGCCATCGATCGGCGTCGTGTCGAGGAGCGCGAGCGCCGCGTCGTTCACGACGCAACTGTGCTGGTCCATGCGCCACGCGACCGCGGGGCGCCCGGCGCGCCCGAGCCACTCCCGCGTCGGCGCATCGCCGCGCCAGTCGGCTTCGTTCCAGCCGAAGGCGACGAGCCATGCGCCGCGCTCGCCGGCGTCGTCGAGCTTCGCGCGGTGCGTTGCGACGCGTTGCTCGAACTCCTCGCGCGATCGGCAGCCCGAGAGATCGCACTGCGCGAGCGTCGCGGCGCCGAGGGTCACATGCAGATGGGCGTCGATGAACGCCGGCCCCAGCCAGCGGCCGCTAAGATCGATCGACCGCAGCGCGTCCGATGCAGGTGCATCAATCGCCTCGATCACGCCATCGCGCACCGAGATGGAGGTGGCGTGCGGCCGTGCGGGATCTGCGGTCCAGATTCTCGCGTTCGTGATGGTGAAATCGCGCATGTTCCGTTGGATCTCTCGGGGTGAGGGCCGCCAGGCGGGGCTATGCTACGGCCCCTATGACGTCGATGCGCTCCTCGATCTCGCCCGTGCTCGCCTCTCTTGCGATGATTGTCGCCGGATGCACCGAAGCACCTGTACCGAAGCCGCCTGCGCCCATCGTGGTGCCCGGAAGCGGCGCGCCCGTGACCACCAACTCGCCCACGGCTTCGACGCCCGCAGCTGTCGGCGAGAGCAACGTCGATCCGTCGGGATGGAAGGTCTCTTCAAGCGCCGACGATCCGCAGTGGCTTGAAGTCGCCGGATTCCGCGCGCCGAAGCCGGCGTCGTGGGTGTGGACGAAGCCGTCGATGCAGTTCCGCACGCTGCAGTACACGGTTCCCGGAGATGCCGACTCAACGAAGCAGGCCGACCTGATCGTCAGCGTGTTCGTCGCCGGCGATGGAGGCCCGATCGACGCGAACATCGAGCGTTGGCGCGGCCAGTTCCGCAAGAACAACAACGAGCCTGTCGAGGCGAAGCGCTCGTCGCGCGAAGTCGGTCCGCTCAAGGTCGAGTTCGTCGAGCTCGAGGGCGACTTCATGGCGATGGGCGCGCCGGCCGCGAAGACCGGCACGCTGCAGCTCGCGGCGATCGTGCAGGCGGAAGGCCGCAACGTGTTCTTCCGGCTTGTCGGCCCGAAGGAGACCGTCGAGGCGAACCGCGAGGCATTCGACAAGATGATCGACGGGCTGATGCCCGCGGACTGAGTTTGAGCGCTCGCGACGTGTTTGAGCGGTCGCGGCTGCGGCCGCTCCCTCTGGTCAGGCCGGGCGGAGTGAATCCGCCTCGGCCTGGAGACGCCGGAGTCTGAAGTCACGGGTGCCCGGGGACGTGAGTCCCCGGAACGACGGACGTTCGAGTCGACAGCCAAAATGGGTGCCACCACTTCCAGTGGTGGTTTCGTGT
>JBIKXP010000155.1:0-7958 GCA_044355685.1 Phycisphaerales bacterium | reverse complement strand
GGCGGCAGCCCCTTCGACGATCGACACGACGAGCGGCGCTGCGACGCTCGTGGTGCGCTGACACCGCGCTGCAACAGACAGAGGCGGACCGTCGCGGGCCCGCCCCTGCCGAGCACCTTGCAGCAAAAGGCGCTCAGTTGATCTCGCCCGCGTCCATCAGGAACGCGGATGTCGTGTTGCGCGTCCTACCGAAGGGCGTTGTGTGCATCGGATAGGGCCTCCGGGAACCGAACCGGCTCGACGGGCTGCACCCCGAGCCTCTCCGCGCATCGAGTGGCGAACTCTCAGCGGACTTCAGGAATTTGCATGAACGCTTCTTGGGGCGATGCCAGAGCGCGGTCGAGAGTGCGCCCGGGAGCGCACGATGTCCGTCAGTCGGCGCGCGGCCCGTTCCCAGCCGGTAGGGGCGCGTCCGCTGACGCTGCCGGGCGAACGAGCTGCGAGACCACGACGCCGGCGAGCATGAGCGTGGCGCCTGCGTACTGCTGCAGCGTCGGACGCTCGGCAAGGAACACGATGCCACAGGCCATGCCGAACAGGCTCTCGAGTGAGATGATGAGTGCCGTATGCGCAGGCGGCGCCTTTCGCTGCGCGATCACTTGCAGCGTGAAGGCAACCGCGACCGGAAGCGCAGCACCGTAGAGAAGCGCCCACTTCGCGGCATCGATGGCCTCGGTGGTGATCTCGCCGCGCGCGAGCGCGAGCATGAGTGCGACGGAGCCCGTCATGCCGAGCTGGATGAGCGAGAAGCGGATCGGCTCTGCGTCTCGGGAGAAGACTCCGACGATCGCCACATGCACGGCCCACAGCACCGCGCAGAGGAGAATCCACGGGTCGCCGGCGTTGATCATGAAGCCCGGCTTCACGCCGAGCAGCACGAGGCCTGTTCCCGCGAGTGCCACGCCGATCCACACGGGCCAGCGGACGCGCTGGCGAGAAAGCAGCCCAATGAACGGAACAAAGACCACGTACAGACTCGTGATGAACGCGCCGTTCGAAGCGGTCGTCGAGCCAAGCCCGTGCTGCTGCGTGCACGCCGCGCACAGCATGGCCATGCCCGCGAGTACGCCTCCGCGCAAGGTCGCGCGGCGCGAGGTTGGACGGTCGACATGGGTCGGCCACGGAGCGAATGCGAGGAGTGGCAGCAGGAGCAACGTGCCGAGCGAGAATCGCAGGCCGGTGAAGGCGAAGGCCGCGAGGTGGTCGCTTCCGAGTCGCTGTGCGACAAAGCCTGTGCCCCAGATGATGGCTGCGGCGAGGAGCAGTAGGTCTGCGCGAAACGTCGTGAGCTTCATCGGGAGCCGATCAACGCTTCCATGCCGAAGCGGGGACGACCGACTTCGCGTCCATGCCCGGGCCACGCCACGACACGCGCAGGAGATCCTGTCCGGCATCCTCGAACATGAGGATCTCGATCGGATGTAGGCCCTTCTCGAGCGCGATGGCGCCCGACTTCTCGGTTGCGCTGTGCGGGCCGTCGTTGTCGACGACGACTGCGCTGTGGATCTTCATCATGCTGCCGTCATCCGAATCAACGAAGATCCGGTAGAGGCCGGTCTCCGGTACCTCGATGAAGCCCGTGAAGATGAGGCCGAACTCCTCCTCGCGCGGCTTGATGGCCACGCTTGGCTCGGCGGCCACGCCCTCGGCGACAAGCGTGCCCTCGGCGATCGCGGCGCATGACTTGATGCCCTTCGAAACGGTGAACGCGCGATAGGAGAGCCCGTCCGCGAGTGTGAACGGCTGCACGGCAGGCTTCGGCTCGAGCGCCTCGAACGTGCGCGAGACGACGCGCGTCACCGGCTTCTCGCCGAGGAAGCCGCGTGCCTTCACGGTGCTGGTTGCGCCCAGTTGGATCGGCGTGCCTGCGCCTGTGCTCTCGGCGACGGGATCGGATCCGTCGGTCGTGTAGCGATACGTGACGCGGCCAGCAGGCTGCTCGACGTCGACGGTCATGCCACCGACGAACTTGTCGTCTGCCGCCGCGATCACCGGAAGCCGCGCGACCTCGAGCGGCTCCGCGAGATCGAGCGCGACCACCGTGCACACCGGGTCGAGAGGCTCCTTCGGTAGATACATCACGAGCGTGTCGCCGCTGCGTGTGGTGGGCCACAGGTTGCGCGTGCGCTGGCCGAGGACCTGCACCGCGCGCGGCTCGCTGAGAAGTCCAGAGAGCTTGAGCGTGCCGTCCGATGGCCAGTCGAAGACGTGCAGATAGAGGCGGTCGCTGCCGTCGTCGTTTTTCGCGCGCGTGATGCGGCCCCACGACGGCGGCTCAGGGAACGGATTCGCCTCTGTGCCGTAGATCGCGCGGCCGTTGACCTTCATCCAATCGCCCACCGCCTCGAGCCGCTCGATGCTTGGCGCAGGAATCTCGCCCTCGCCCGTTGGCCCGACGTTCAGCAGGAAGTTGCCGCCCTTCGACGCGATGTCGACGAGCTTGCGGATGAGATCCGCGCCCGACTTCCAGCTGTCGTCGTTCTTCTTGTATCCCCACGTGTTGTTCATGGTCATGCAGGTCTCCCAGTCGACGCCCGCGCCGAGCCCGGTTGCGGGAATCTGCTGCTCGGGCGTGCCGTAGTCGCCGCGGTAGTCGCCCTCGCGCGTGATGCCTTCCATGCCCGAACGCCCCGTGTCGACGCGGTTGTTCACGATGATGTCCGGGTCGAGGCCGCGCACATAGTCGTAGAGCGCCTTGCCCTTCTCGTGCGTCCACGTGCCCTCCCACTCGCCGTCGAACCAGAGGATGCCGACCTTGCCGTAGCGACCCGAGACGAGCTCCTTCAGCTGTGCCTTCATGTACCTCTCGTAGCGGTCGTACTCCGCGCCTTCGGTGCTGCGCGTGTCCCACTCGCGACGCGGCAGATAGTCGGGATGGTGCCAGTCCATGATCGAGTGGTAGAAGCACAGTCGAATGCCGGCCTCGGCGCATGCGTCGGCGAGCTCCTTCAGCGGATCGCGCGGAGCGAACGGCGAGCCGCCGATGTCCCAATCGGTGTGCGCCGAGTTCCAGAGGCAGAAGCCGTCATGGTGTTTTGAGGTGATGACGATGTACTTCATTCCTGCGTTCTTCGCGACGTCGACCCAGCGTCTCGCATCGAACTTGACTGGGTTGAACTGCCGCTGCAGCGGCGTGTAGTCCTCGACCGTGATGCGAGCGTTCGAGAGGATCCACTCGCCGATCCCGCGCACGGGCTTGCCGTTCCACTCGCCTGCGGCGACCGAGTAGAGGCCCCAGTGGATGAACATGCCGAACTTCGCGTCGCGGAACCACTCCATGCGCGCATCGAACTCCGCAGGCGTCTCGTTGACGAGGTTGACGCCGCCGTAGCGGACGACCTCGTTGCTCGCGGCGGGCTTCCCCGCCGCGGTGCAGGCTGCGAAGAGCGAGGCGGACGCGAGCAACACAGCGGCCGAAAGAGTGCGGTTCTGCATGCTGCGGATGGTACTGCGCGTCAGTCCGCGCTACCTTCCGCGCATGTCGACCGCGAAGGATCTCGCCAAGACCGAACGACGCATCTTCGTCACGGCAGACACGCACTTCCGTCATCAGGAGGCGCTTGCGATCTTCTCGCGACCCTATAGCACGGTCGACGCGATGGACGCGGCGCTCGTCGCAAGGATCAACGAGACCGTGGGTCCGAAGGACATGCTGGTGCATCTCGGCGACTTCATGGTGGTCGGCGGGAAGGGCCGTGGCTGGGATGAGGACGAGCTGTGCCGTGCGGAGCGTCTGCGCGATGCGATCCAGTGCAAGCGGATCATCCTGATTCGGGGCAACCACGACCCGAGCGGAGAGAAGCGCTTCGACGCGATGTTCGAGGCCGTCGAGGACATCGTGTCAGGCCGCGGTATCGGTGGGATCGACGAGCGCATCGTGATGTTCCACTACCCGATTGACCAGTGGCAGGGGCGGCCGAATGGCGGCTTCCACCTGCACGGCCACGTGCATGGCTTTGGCGCGCATCTGGCGCGTCGCTTCGATGTCGGCGTCGATGTCGCCGCGAACGCGATGCGTCCGCGTCTGCTCGTCGATCTCATCGCAGAGCTGCGCAAGGAATCGCCAAGCGGATTCACGCGCGCGTGAACCGACGCTGCGGCAAGGGTGAACAACGCGGACATCGCGAGGAGTGAGGGCGCGAGCAGTTCGAGCGGACGTTGGATTCCTTCGTGGCCGTCTCCGATTGGGCCTCAAGACATGGGGACGCCCCGTCACGAGCCGCGTCACGAGCCGAAGTCCCGGGGTGAAGTCCCGGGGTGGAGTCCCGGGCCGCCTTCACAGCGATCGATGTCGACGCGTGGAATTGGGCGCTTGGCGTCTGGCGCATGGCGCTCAATCGGTGATACGCATGGCGGCTGAGCGCCTTCACCGGCACCTTCACGCCAGGCAAGTGACAGCACGCGGCTCAGTCGTACAGCCGCAAGGGAAGCTGGTCGGACAGCGCAGCGATCCCTGGAATGGAGCTACTTACGCGTGGACTGCGCGGTTTTCGGTCGCGAGTGCGGCCTCGTGCAGCGCCTCGTGCATGGTCGGATGCGCGTGCACGGTCGAGATCACGTCCTCGATCGTCGCCTCGACGCGGCGCGCAAGGCCCATCTCGCCGATCAGTTCGCTTGCGTCCTCGCCGATGATGTGGGCGCCGAGGATCTCGCCGTACGGCTCGCTCACGATGACCTTCACGAGGCCTTCGGTCGCGCCGACGGCGATCGCCTTGCCGTGGCCCTTGAACGCGTACTTGCCGACCTTGTACTTCAGGCCCTTCTCCTTGACCTGCTTCTCCGTCATGCCGACCGAGGCGATCTGCGGGTTGCAGTAGGTGCAGCCGGGGACCGACGCGTAGTCGACGCCGAGGGTGTGGTGGCCCATGAAGCGCTCGACGCATGCGACGGCCTCTTCGCTTGCGATGTGGGCAAGCCAGGGGGCGCCAATGCAGTCGCCGACGGCGTAGACGCCGGGAACCGAGGTCTGGTACATCGGCTCCTTCTTGTCCTTGTAGTCGGTCCAGATGTGGTTCTTCTCGATCTTAAGGCCGAGCTTCTCGTCGAAGAGGCCCTCGTAGCGCGCCTTGACGCCGATTGCGACCAGCACGCACTCGGCCTCGATCGACTCGGTCTTCGTCTTGTCGGCGGCCTGCGCGAGCGTGACCTTGACGCCGGCGGCGGTCTTGTCGATCGCGGTCGTCATGGTTCCGACCTTGAACTCCATGCCTTGCTTCGTGAACGCGCGCATCGCCGCGGCCGAGATGTCTTCGTCCTCGTTCGGGAGAATGCGGTCCATCATCTCGATGACCGTGACCTTGGTGCCGAAGGCATTGAAGAAGTACGCGAATTCCATGCCGATCGCGCCAGAACCAATGATGACCATCGACTTCGGCTGCTTCGCGATGGTGAGCGCGTCGTAGCTCGAGAGGATCGACTTGCCGTCCGACTTCGCGAACGGCAGCTCGTTGGGAGCAGCGCCCGTCGCGATCATGATCTTGTCGGCGGTGAGTTCGGAGATCTTCTCGCCTCCCACGCCGTGGTAGTAGTCAGCGTCCGCCTTCGTCACCTGGACGCGGCAGGGGCCGGCGCTCGTCTTGCCGCTGAGGACCTTCGCATGGCCCTCGACGTGGTCGATCTTGTTCTTCTTGAAGAGGAACGCGATACCGTTGTTCAGCGTGCCCGTGATCGAACGCGAGCGGCCGATGACCTTCGCCCAGTCGACCTTCACGCCGCCCTCGGCGATCTCGAAGCCCCAGTCCTTGCCGTGGCGGATCGCCTCCATGTAGAGCTCGGCGTTGTGGAGGAGCGCCTTGGTCGGGATGCAGCCCCAGTTGAGGCAGACGCCGCCGAGCTTGTTGCGCTCGATGCAGCAGACCTTGAGGCCCATCTGTGCCGCGCGGATCGCACCGACGTAGCCGCCGGGGCCGCCGCCGATGACGATGAGGTCGTAGTGCTTGGTGTCTGCCATGGTGTTGTCTCCGTGTTGCGCGGCGCGGACTGCGCTGCGGGTTCGAACGTGTTCTCGAGGGAGCGATGGGCACTTGACCGCGACGAGGAGTCGGATGTGACGCCTCTCGAAGGCAAGGCGCGAGAGAATAGCTTCGATCGATGACCTGCCGCATCGGTCGTCAGGAGCGGGGTCCCTGCCAGGGCGTGGCGCTGGTCGAGTGAGGTTCCGACGACGGTGGGGTTTCCGCCCGTTTCTACGCGGCCCAGAGATCCGTCCGAGAACTCCCGGCGAGATGGGACCCTTCGCGACCGTGCGATCGGAAGGCGCGCGAATACGCGCAAGCCGTGGGCCGAGCCCGAGGGGCCGCGAGCGCGACGGTACCGCGCGAGGCGCACTCGAGCACCGTTCGCCGCCGACGCAGCTTCGGGTCATGCCGCAAACTGATAGCATCAACTTCGGTCGCCACGCCCGGTTTCCCCGAGCGGCACGTCGCGCGACACCGTCCGCACCCGACCGCGGACTGCAGGAGCGTCGAGCGTGCGCATCGCGATCGTCAGTGACATCCACGCCAATCTGGCGGCATTCGAGGCCGTGCTTGCCCATGCGAAGTCGGTCGGCTACGACACGATGGTATGCCTCGGCGACGTCATCGGCTACGGGCCCGACCCGGTGGAGTGCGTCGATCTGGTGCGCCAGCACTGCGAGTGGACGCTGCTTGGGAATCACGACTTCGCAGCGGTCTACGAGCCGACGAACTTCAATCCGGTGGCGGCGAAGGCTGTTTTCTGGACGCGCGCGCAGACCCTTGAGGGCGAGTGGCTGCGGCGCCACGTCGCCAACCTTCAGCTGGCACGCGACGAGGACCGGATTTCCGATGCGGACTTCCTCGACAAGAAGTGCGCGGCCGAGATCGAGCAGCGCGAGCGCGTCGACTTCATGTTCCGGATCTCCCCGCGGCGCGTGCTGCTTGACCGCTACATCTGCGTGCACGCGTCGCCGTCGCGGCCCGTGAACGAGTATCTCTTCCCGACCGACGTCGAGAACAACGTGAAGCGCCTCGAGCGCAACTTTGCGCTGCTCACGCTCGCGAACGGCGCCTCAGAGCGTCCGGTCAGCGCGATCGTCGGCCATACGCATTGCCCGGGTTACATCCTCGAGACGCCGCCCGATCCGATCGAGGTCGCACGCGCAGAGGAAGAGGCGACGGCGCGTGCGGCGAACGAAGGCGAGGGCAGCCCGACGCTCCGCGCAGCGCTGCTGGAGAGCCTGATGAGCCGCATTCCCCGCCACTACGAGTTCGAGGCGTTTCCGGTCGGCCTCGACACGTGGACGCCGAACGAGGACGAGATGCCGTCATCCTGTCGATTCATCTTGAACCCAGGCTCTGTCGGTCAGCCGCGCGATGGCGACCCGCGCGCGAGTTACGTGATCCTCGAGATCGGCGCCGATGGCGGGCGTGACAGCTTCACTTTCCACCGCGTGGCCTATGACATTGCGCGAACGCAGTCTCGGCTGCGCGCCTATGCGGCCGCAGGTGCACCTCTCGGCGACTGGCTTGCCGAGCGCCTCGAGAAGGGCATGTGATCCGCCAGGATCAGCGGTGGGTAGGGCACACTTCGTGGAACCTCGCAGCCGTGGAACATCGCAGCCGTGGAACCTCGCAGCCGTGGAACATCGCAGCCGTGGAACCTCGCAGCCGTGGAACGTCGCAGCCGTGGAACATCGCAGCCGTGGAACCTCGCAGCCGTGGAACATCGCGGTCGTGGAACCTCGTAGCCGTGGAACCTCGCAGCCGTGGAACACCGCGGTCGTGGAACCTCGCGGCCGTGGAACCTCGTAGCCGTGGAACCTCGTAGCCGTGGAACCTCGTAGCCGTGGAACCTCGTAGCCGTGGAACCTCGCGGCCGTGGAACCTCGTAGCCGTGGAACCTCGTAGCCGTGGAACCTCGTAGCCGTGGAACCTCGTAGCCGTGGAACCTCGTAGCCGTGGAACCTCGTAGCCGTGGAACCAGATCGGAGGTGCACA
>JBIKXP010000154.1:0-7983 GCA_044355685.1 Phycisphaerales bacterium | reverse complement strand
CATGGACCTTCAGGCCTGAGGGATGTTCAGGCCTGAAAGGGCCACAGACAGTTCCAAGCCCCTCGGTTCCTCGCCCAGTTTGTTCTCCACGGCCGCTGCGCCTCTGTGCCTCTGTGCCTCCGTGAGAGACCTCGAGACCGTCAGCCGCACGCCGCCCGCTGAGGGCCGACGGTGACATAGCCCACACGAAAGCCTGAAGACCCTCTTTTTCGACCGGTTCTAGGTTCTGTCTGACGGATCCCCGAAGCCCAAAGATGCGCGCGGCCCGCGATGCCGCGTGGATCGACGGCCGGGGAGCCGTCAGACAGAACCTTGGCGCTCGAGCCGAACGACGCGCTCACGCGACCGTGACGTCCTTGCAGAGATAGACGTCCTGGATCGCGTGGAGGAGCTTGACGCCCTCGTCCATGGGCTTCTGGAACGCCTTGCGCCCCGAGATCAGGCCCATGCCGCCGGCCCGCTTGTTGATGACGGCAGTCTTGACCGCCTCGGCGAGGTCGTTCGAGCCGCTCGCGCCGCCCGAGTTGATGAGGCCCGCGCGGCCGCAGTAGCAGTTGAGCACCTGGTAGCGGCAGAGATCGATCGGGTGGTCGGTGGCGAGGTCGCTGTACATCCGCTTGTCGAGCTTGCCGTAGCTCGAATCTCCCGAGTTGAGCGCCATATAGCCGCCGTTCAGCTCGGGGAGCTTCTGCTTGATGATGTCGGCCTTGATCGTGACGCCGAGGTGGTTCGCCTGCCCGGTGAGGTCGGCCGAGACGTGATAGTCCTTGCCACCCGCCTTGAAGGCGTTGTTCCTGATGTAGCACCAGAGCACCGTCGCCATGCCGAGCGAGTGCGCTTCCTCGAAGGCCTCAGCGACCTCCACGATCTGGCGCGTCGACTGGTCGCTGCCGAAGTAGATGGTCGCGCCCACCGAGCAGGCGCCGAGGTTCCACGCCTCGCGCACCGAGCCGAACATGACCTGATCGAACCTGTTCGGATAGGTCATGAGCTCGTTGTGGTTGATCTTGACCATGAAGGGGATCTTGTGCGCGTACTTGCGCGACACGCTCGCGAGCACGCCGAAGGTCGTCGCGACCGCGTTGCAGCCGCCGTCGATCGCAAGCTTCACGATGTTCTCGCCGTCGAAGTAGATCGGGTTCTTCGCGAAGCTCGCGCCTGCGGAGTGCTCGATGCCTTGGTCGACAGGAAGGATCGAGAGGTAGCCCGTGTTCGCGAGGCGCCCGTGCCCGAACATCGCTTGGAGGCTGCGCAGCACCTGCGGGCTGCGGTCGGTCGGGGCGAAGGTGGCGTCGACGAACGACGGCGAAGGAAGGTGGAGGAGGTCCTTCGAGACCTTTGCCTTGTGCGAGAGGAGCGAATCGGCTTCCGCGCCGAGGAGCGACTGGATTGGGGCGAGGGTCGACATGGGATGTCCCGAAGCGGGGAAAGAGAAGGGCGCCCGGTGCTTCCGGGCGCCCGAGGAATGTAGCAAACGGCTTCGCGGCGGCGGTGGCCGCCGTTGGTCCTGCCGACACCGCGGCGTCTGGCTCGGGCGTCAGGCTGAGGCGAGCTTGCGCGACGGCTTCGCGGCGATGGCCGCCTCCTGCTGGCGACGGATGTCCTCGGTGGCGGCGAAGTCCTCGCCGAAACGCACGAGGCGCAGCGAGTTCGCGATCACGAAGACGTACGCGGCGGCCTGGTAGAACGGCGTCACCCAGATGTAGAGGCGGCCGGTGGCGGCGAGCGCGAGGCCGACGATCGCAAGCAGAATCGCGACCGTGATGTTGAGCGCGATCACCGAGCGGGCCTTGCGGGCGAGGTCGAGGAGGAACGGGATGTTGCGCAGGTCGTCGTTCATCAGCGCGACGCCCGCGCTGTTGGTCGCGATGTCGGAGCCGGAGAGGCCCATCGCCACGCCGACATCGGCAGTCGCGAGGATCGGACCGTCGTTGATGCCGTCGCCGACCACGAGGGTCCTGTGGCCCTGACGGATCAGGTACTTCAGTTCCTCGTGCTTCTCCTCCGGGAGGCACTCCGCCTCGATCGAGTCGACACCGACCGACTGGCCCACGCGCGTCGCGACCGGCAGGCGGTCGCCCGTGAAGATCGCAATGCGGCGGACGCCGAGCTCGCGGAGCCGGGTGACGACCTCGCCTGCGTTGCGGCGGAGCTTGTCCTCGAGGCCGACGGCGCCGAGATAGCGTCCACCCGCCATCACGTGCACGCCCGACATGCCTTCGATGCGAGCCTCGACCGCCTTCACCTCCGCGGCAACCGAGGGATTCAGTTCAACGATCCACGCGCCGCGTCCGGCGAAGATCTCGCCATCGGCCGTCGTGGCCGCGACGCCCCGGCCGTGGATCTCGCGGTAGGCGCTGATCGCATGCGGCTTGATTCGCGCGCGCTCGGCCGTCTCGAGGATCGACTTCGCGAGCGGATGGTTCGACGACTGTTCGGCGTCCGACGCGGCTTGGAGCAGCGCTGCGCCGTCGACGCCTTCCGCCGGCGCGAGGCGGCTGACCGCGAACTTGCCTGTGGTCAGCGTGCCGGTCTTGTCCATCACGACGGTGTCGATGTCAGCGGCGGCCTCGAGGGTGCGCGTCTGCTTGATCATGACGCCAAGACGCGCGGCGGCCGCGAATGCGGCGACCATCGCGGTCGGGTAGGCGATCAGGAGCGCGCCAGGGCAGGTGACGACGAGCACGGTGATCGCGCGCTCGGCGGCCACGGCCTTCGCGTCGGGGGAGCCGGACTTCGCGGTGAAGAACCACACGATCAACGCCACCATCAGGACGACGGGGACGTAGTACGACGAGATGCGCTCGATGAGCTCCTGCTTCCTGCCCTTGGCGCTCTCCGCCTCGCGGATGAGCTTCTCGACCTTGCCGATCGTTGTCTCGCCCTTCACCGCGGTCACTTCGATGTCGATCTGGCCCGTCAGGTTCGTGGTTCCTGCGTAGACCATGGCGCCGGGCTGCACTTCGATCGGCACGGCTTCGCCTGTCAGCGAGGCCTGGTTGATGCTCGAGGTTCCCGCGCGGACCACGCCGTCGGCCGGCAGGTTCTCGCCGGGGCGGACGCGCACGGTCGAGCCGGTGCGCAGCTGCGAGAGCGACACCTCGCGCTCCTCGCCGGACGACTCGACGACGCGGGCGATGTCAGGTGTGAGCTCGATCAGCTCACGGATGGCCCGCTGCGCGCCCCATGCGGTGCGCGACAGCACCAGTTCGCTGAACCACAGGAAGAACGCGAGGAAGCCTGCGGCGAGGTAGAGCTCGTTGGCGATGGCGGCGAACACAGCGAGGCACGCAAGGCTGTCGCTCGAGGCGCGGCCTTCGCGGAGTTCCTCGAGGGCGCCTTTCGCAAGCGGGAAGACGAGGACAAGCGCGCCCAGAAGCGCGGGGATGTTCGCGACCGTCGACTCGATGTCGAGCAGTTTGGCGATCCAGGCCGCGAGCAGAAGGACGCCGCCGAACAACGCGACAAACAGCTGCCGCTCAAGGCGTTCCGCGCCCTGGGCGTCACCGAGATCCGCGTTCGACTTCGTGCCGGAGAAGGAGGTAAGCGTCGACATGGAGGGGTTCCGTGCAGGGCTCCGCGGCCCGGGAGAGAAGGGTAGCAGAACCGGGGTTCGATTCGCACCGGATGCAGGAGCGGTTCGGGATTCACGGGCGCTCGGGGCGGTTATCCTTGCGAGCGTGGCGCAACACGAGACAGAGCGGGTCGCGATCGTCGGCGACGGGCAGATGGCCCTCGTGCTGGCGGATGTGCTGCAGGCACGGCAAACGCCGGTCGTCCTGATCTCGCCTTTCGCGGATGCGGCGGCAAGGCTTGCCGAGACACGCTCGAGCGACCGCCTCCCCGGCTTCCTGCTCGATCCAAGTGTCCAAGTGACCGCCGATCCACGCGCGGCCTCAGAGGCGACGCTTGTCGTCTGCGCGATCCCGACCCAGTACATCCGGGCCACCTTCGGACGCATGCGCGACGCGCTCGCTGGGACGGCGCCGGTCGTGAGCATCGCGAAGGGGATCGAGGAGAACACCTTTCGAATGCCCTGCGACATCCTGCGCGAGGTGCTTGGGCCGGATCGCGCCGTCGCTGCGCTGAGCGGGCCCACGATCGCCGCTGAGCTCGCGCGCCGGCTGCCGGCGTTGCTCGTCGCGGCGAGCGAGAGCCCCGAGCTCTCCGCCCGCGTGGCCACTGCGTTCACGAGCGAGTGGACCCGCGTCTACCAGTCGACCGACCTGATCGGCGTCGAAGTCGCCGGCGCCTGCAAGAACGTCATCGCCATCGCAGCGGGCGTCGCCGATGGCATGGGGCTTGGAGTCAACACGAAGAGCGCGCTGCTCGCGCGCGGACTCGCCGAGATCTCGCGCGTCGGGGTCGCGCTCGGCGGACGCGTCGAGACATTCTTCGGGATCGCGGGCGTCGGCGACCTCGCCACGACCTGCTTCGCGAAAGAGGGCAGAAACCGCAGTTTCGGCGAACGTCTGGCGCGCGGCGAGGGAGTGGAGGCGGCGCTCGCCTGCACGAGTTCCGTGGTCGAGGGGGTGCCGACCGCGCATGCGCTGGCCCTGCTCGGGCGCGAGAAGGGGCTCGAGATCCCGATCTGCGAGGCGGTCGAGGCCATGGTGTTCCGTGGGCTCGCGCCGCGCGAGGCGCTCGCGCAACTCATGCGCCGAGAGGCATCGACGGAGCGGATCGTCGAGCCAGCGTGACGCCGACCGACGGTCGGCTGTCACTCGTCCTCGCCGAAGCGCGCGGCCACCAGCGCCAGCAATGCCTCGATCGCAGCGCCTTCGTCGTCGCCGTTGGCGGTGATCTCGATCACGCTGCCGCAGGTCCCTGCGAGCATCAGCATCTGGAGGATCGACTTGCCGTCCACCGCGCCGGAGTCGCCGACCTTGCGCACGGTGATCTCGGCCGCGAAGCGCGAGGCCTCCTCGACGAACGTCATCGCAGGCCGCGCGTGCAGCCCGAGCTTGTTGACGATTGTTGCGGACGCCGAGCGCATGGTCGTCAGGCCGTGACCTGGCCGGCGTCGGCCTCGTCGAGCAGCGTCGTCACGTTCTCCACGGTCTTCGCCTGACGAAGGAAGCGGCGGAAGCGGTCCTTCGACAGATGCGAGAAGATCGCCTGGATCGCCTCGAGGTGCAGCTCGGGCTTCGAATCCGGCGACAGGAGCAGCACCACCGAGTAGACGGGTTGCTTGTCGAGCGAGTTGAAGTCGATGCCCGCCTGGCTCACGCCGATCGCAGCGATCGGCGCCTTGATGGCGGGCGACTTCGTGTGCGGGATGGCAACGCCGTGGTTGAGCCCGGTGGAACCCTTGTTCTCACGGGCGATGATGGCCTTCGCGAAGGCGTCGCGCATGTCCGCCGACACGCGGCCGCTCGCGACCATGGCGTCCAGCAGCTCGCGGATCGCCTCATCGCGCTTCACGGCTGTCATGTTCGGCACGATGGCCTTCTCGACGACGATATCTCGGAGCTTCATGTTCGCCTCTTCGACCGACGCGACGCGGCTGCGTCAGCGTGGATGCTTATGGTTGCGGATCTGATTCTTGTGCTCGACGATCTGCCGGGCCTCTCGGTCGATCGCCAGGTCGATCGCCGCGTAGAGGTCGGGATCGCGGAAGTTCACGATGAAGTCCTCGTGATGCTCGACGTCGACGATGAACTCGACGTGATAGGCGTTCGGCTCCTTCTCGATGATGCAGTCGATGGACTGCACCCGATCGAAGTAGCGCGTCAGCCGCTCGCTCTTCTTGCGGACGTAGGCGTCGATCGCTTCGGTGATCTCGAGGTGCTTGCCCTTGATGTTGATTTGCATGGCTCTCCCTTTCGGTCGATACGCGTCCTGCCTTCAGGGCGCTGGAGTCTTGATCGGGCCTTCTGCTTCGCCTGTGCCGCCTGTGCGGGCGGCGTGGAACTTCGCGACCGCTCCCTGTCCGGCGGGACCGTCCGCCCCGGCGACCGCATCGCCGGGAACGACCACTCCCGCAGACACAAGGTAGCGCAGCGCTTGGTCGATTGTGATGGGAAGTTCGCGGACTTCGCCGCGGGGCACGGTCACGGTCCATCCCGTGAACGGCGTGGGGGAACTTGGCACGAAGACGGTCACGGAGTCGCCTACCGCCGAGCGGATTTCCCGCGCGGCATCTCCCGTCACAAGCCCCATCGACCAGATGCCGGGGCGCGGGTACTCGATCATCACCACGCGGTTGAAGTTCAGCTTCTTCTTTTCGCCCCCGAACAGAAAATCCACCACTTGCTTCAGTGCGGGATAGACGCTTCGGATGCCCGGCACCGATAGAAGCCCCGATTCGAAGAGCACCAGCAGCCGCCGACCGAGATAGCCTCCGACAAGCCGGCCGAGAACGTAGACCACCACGATCGCGAGGACGAGTCCGGCGAGGTCGAGGTACCAGCGGGCGGCCCACCAGTCTGCGACGTTCGTCCGGATTGCACGCCAGCGGACCGACTCGGGTGAGGCGTCGAGCCGCAGCCTCTCCGCGCGGGCGAGCTCGGTGGCAAGCATGGCCTCGTCCGGCGCGAACGGACCGAGTTCGCCCCGGTCTGCCGATGCGGCGATCGCCAGGCGCAGCCCGGCGTTGATCGGCTCCGCGATGTTCCCGTCGATGAAGCGGAACGCAGCCACCAGGATCCAGAGGGTCAGGACGCTCGGCAGGATCACCCCGAGCCCCCTGAGGAAGAAACGCATCCCGCCTCCGGGACGCTTGACAGACGATTGCTCTGGAACTCCCGATCCCTCGATCATGCCTCCGAGTGTAGGGAGTCGCGACCTGTCCGTGTGTCGCGCACGGAGGGTTCGGGCGTCGGCTGCTCGATGGGTGCGGCGTGGCCGAGGCTTGAGCGGCCGATGCTCGATCGGCCGAGGCTTCAGCGGCCGAGGCTTGAGCGGCCGATGCTCGATCGGCCGAGGCTTCAGCGGCCGAGCGGCCGAGGGAGGACCATCAGCGCCGTCTCTTCGCCAGACCTGCGGAAGCGAACCTCGACGGACTCGCCGGTTCGAAGGCGCGCAATCGCAAGCACGAGTTCGTCTTTGCTTCGGATCGGGCTGCCGGCGACGGACTGGATGACGTCTCCGACCCGGAGTCCGGCGGCCCGCGCGGCGGAGCCCGGCGCGAACGAGGTGATGCGCACGCCGTCGCCGACGTCGTCGCCGAGGACTCCGAGCGACGGGTCGCCGGGCTCGACCCGGTCGTCGACTGCGCCGCGCTCGCGCATCCACTTGCGCCACCGGAGCTCGATCTTTCCAAGCGGCTCGCCGAACGCGCGCTCGATCGCGGTGGCGCCAGTCGGGTCGTCCTTGTAGGTCGCCACCATCGCGCGGTAGAAGTCCTCGAGCTTCCGTTCGCGTGCGAAATACTCGAACATCGCGCGCACCTGCGGATAGTGTCGCTCCGCGTCCTTCATGAAGTCGTCCGCGGAGAGCGACGTCAGCGCGCGCCACTCGCGGGCCGTGCCGGAGAGGACCTGCCTGCGCGCGAAGTTGAAGCGGATGTTCGGGTGGAACTCCACGCTGCCGTCCCCGCGGAACGAGTAGTCCTCATACAGGCTCGCCAACCCCTCCTGCATCCAGATGGGGTGCGTCTGCCCGAGGCGCTCCATGTCGGCGTAATGCACGAGATGCACGAACTCATGCTGGAGGCTCTGGCCGGTGTCGCGGGCCACGAGGCGACGCTCGCGGTGCAGGTACATGCCGCGGATCTCGGGTCGATCGAGGTAGCGGGCGGCGTCGGCGGGACGCACGATCGCAATCAGCGCGCGCTCATCGGGCGGCTTCCTGAAGTACGCCTCGACGAGGTGCCGCTCAAGCCGCTCGAGCGTCTCCTTCATCCGCGCATGCGATGTCTCGTCGAGAAACGTCGCGTACGCGACGCCGGCGTCCGCGTCGATCTCGTAGCGATACGCGTCGCCGTGCGCATCCTTCCAACGCGCGAGTGGGTCGGGGGCGGGGGCGCGCGCGCGAGTCGCA
>JBIKXP010000153.1:0-8030 GCA_044355685.1 Phycisphaerales bacterium | reverse complement strand
GGCGACGGATCGTGGTGGAACGCCATGGTCGGCGCACGCGACGCCGGCGGCACGTTCAAGCCGATCGCCACCACGCGGTTCGCGCCGCGCCGAATCGAGCTCGATGCGGCCGAAGACGTGATTGGACGCCGCTTCACGATCCGCTTGAACGGCGCGCCGATCTTCGCGCGCGGTGCGAACATCGTTCCGCCGCCGCTCGGCACGCGCCACGATCACGACTGGCTGGCCGAGATGCAGCGCTACCGCGACACCGGATTCAACATGGTGCGCGTCTGGGGCGGCGGCAACTATCTGCCCGACGCCTTCTATGAGGCGTGCGATGTGCTTGGAATCCTTGTCTGGCAGGACTTCATGTTCGCCTGCGCGACCTATCCCGAGGACGAGCCGTTCGCGTCGCTTGTCGCCCGCGAGGCCGAGCATCAGGTCGCGCGTCTCTCTCGCCACCCGTCGCTTGCGATCTGGTGCGGCGGCAACGAGGACGTTCTCGCGTGGTGGAGCTGGGGCTGGAAGGATCGGCTGAAGCCCGGACAGACGTGGGGTCTGCGCTACTGGACCGAGACGCTGCCCGCCGCCGTCGCCGCGCACGACCCCGGCACGCCGTACTGGACGGAGAGCCCGTACTCGGGATCGATGGACTTGCACCCGAACGACCCCGATCATGGCGATCGGCACACGTGGGATCAGGAGGCGAAGGTCGAGGCCTATCGAAAGGTGCTGCCGCGCTTCTCGAGCGAGTTTGGACATCAGTCGCCGCCGTGCTGGCCGACGATCGTCGAAGGATGCCTCGACGACGGGCGCGATCCGGCCGCGATGACCGCCGCCGACCTCGTCGAGGCGCTTCGACTTCGACAGAAGGCGTGGGGCGGCGACGACGCGCAATACAAACCGTATCTCTCGGCGCGCTTCGCGGCGGCGGGCGACGCGCGCACGTATGTCGCGCAGGCACAGCACGTCCAGGCGCGCGCGATGGAGATCGCCATGCGCTGGCTGCGTGCCGGCGCGCCGCGGTCGATGGGCGCCTTGATCTGGCAGTGGAACGACGTCTGGGCCGGCCACTCGTGGTCGCTTGTCGACGTCGCCGGCCGCGCCAAGCCCTCATGGCACGCGGTGCGACGCGCGTGCGCGCCGCGGATGCTGTCGATCGAGCCAATCGATTCGTTCGAGCAGTGGAAGGGTGGAGCGCTTTCGATCGTGCTTGCGGACGATAGGGCGTTCCTCGATGGCGACGACGCGCGCGTCGATGCGCTCGATGCAGTCGCGATCGTCGAGCGCTTGGACTTCCGGGGAAACGTGCGGTCGCGCGCAGAGATCCGGCTCGAGCCGCATGCGGAGGCTGGGCTTGGGGCGGCCACGGCGCGCGCGCTCGTTCCTCCGCACGTTCTTGATGGCGCGCAGCCAGCGCACGAGATGCTGGTGGCGCGCCTTTCCGACGATCCGTCATTGCCCGAGGCGACGTGGTTCCTCGCGGACGACGCCGCGCTGATGTTGCCTGAGGCGCAACTGATGCATCTGGGCGGGGGAGTGCATCGCGCGGTCTGCGTCGTACGGGAGTTCTGGATCGAGGAGCCGGCCACCGACACCGTGGATAGCTGGCGCACGCTCATGCCTGGAGACGAGGTCGTGGTTCCCGCCGGTGCGCGCTGGTGGAGCGCGAACCACTTTGCGCTGAAGCGTGGATAGGCTCTGTCCGACGGATCGGCAGAGGTCGGTGTGCGCGACAGCGGGGCATGCAGCGTCGCCGCTCGGGCGTGTCGAACTAGGTGGCGGAAAATCTTCCTGCAAAACATGCAGACTTTCCAGAAGCGCGGAGTTGTCGCGGTAGTCTCGCCGCGTCGCTGATTCCGCGCCGCTTCGTGCGCGCGGAGCGAAGGTCACAACGAATGCACGTGGGAAGCGAGGTGCGCGATGATCGCGTGTCTGGATTGGTCTGGCGCGGGCGAGGGTTCGGGTTCGGGTCGTGGCGCGGGGAAGTCGCTCGCAAAGGGCGGCAAGTCTGCGAAGGGCGGCAAAGTCCCGAAAGCTCCTGAGGTCCCCAAAGTCCCCAAGGGAGGAAAGGCCGCGCACGACCCAGCGCCGGGTACGCCGGCGGATCAGGCGCTGGTGCCGACCGGAGGCGGCCTGTCTGCGCAATCCGCCGGGCAGTCGATGGACAGGTCGGGCGGGCCGCTGCCATTCGTTGTGGCGCCGGGAGCGCCCGATCTTGACCTGCATCGGCCGGAGCTTCCCGAGTCGGAGGTGCAGTCCGTGTTCGCGCGCAAGCGCGCGCTTCGCGAGGAGCGCATCGCGCGGATCGTCGCCGATGCGGATCGGGAAGGGCGCCCATCGGAGCGCATCGTGGCTGCGATCATTCACGACTCGGAGCACGCGCCTGAGTCGACGAATCGCACGCAACTCGAGGAGATCGGCGTCCGCTGCCTGCCGGGCGGGCTGCAGGGCGTCGCATCTCTCGCGGCCCTCGAGGACGCGGAGGTGCATCGGCGCCTCTGGAATCTGATCTACGGGCTTGCCTATCTCGGCATCTACCTCAGCGGTACCGATCATCTCGATGACAGGGCGCTGCTCTCGCTCCTGGTCGGGAAGATCATCGACGAGCGAATCCGCGATGTGCCGCCCTCATGCGACATGTCGGAGTTCATCGACGTCAGTCCCTGCCGCGCCGAGGACATCGAAGGTCCAGACGGGCTGCAGGGCCCATTCGACATCGAGGACGAAGAGGACGATGGGTCGGAGCCGCTTCGCGCTGGGAGCGGGAGAGGTGGAAGGTCGTCGCGCGCCGGTCGCGATGCGCTTCTTCCGCGGCCCGCGAGGCCGGGGCTGCCGGCATAGCGGAGCGGGGGGTCGCCGCTGGCATCGGGTCCGACTTTGTCAGGTCGTGCCGGTGCCCGTGCGAACGTGGGCGTGCGCCTTCGCGCCGCTGCGGCCGAAGGTGCGGAGCCATGCGACGGGTGCGCGCTTGCGCGGTCCCTTGCGGGCCTTCGCCTGCTTGTACCAGCGGTAGCCGATGACGAAGGCAACCGTTAGCGCGATGCCGGCCAGGCCGAAGGTCAGCCATCCACCGAGGTCCTTGGCCTTGTCGTAGCCGGCCTTGCCGAGCCATCCGATGCCGATCTGGATCGGCACCGTGACGGCGACGGTCGTGAGTTCGACGGCGAGGTACTTCCACCACGGCATGTGGAGGAGGCCGGTCATGGTCAGGACGGCGGTGCGCGTGCCGGGAATGAACCGTGCGAGGATGAGCACGATCACTCCGCGCTCGGACATCGCGTGCTTCGCTTCCAGCAACTTGCGGGGGTGCATTGTCCGCAGGAAGCGCTTGCTGTGGATCAGCCGCGTGCCGTAGTTCCGGCAGACCCAGATCCACAGCGTGTCGCCGATCACGAGCCCGAAGTAGGCCGCGAGGATCGTCTCGGTCCACGTCATGTGGCCTTCGTAGATCGCGACGCCGGCTGGGATGAGCAGGAAGTCCTCGGAGACGTGCAGCCCGACTCCGCAGACGATGAAGGCGACGAAGATGAAGATCGCGCCGTACTCGCTGATCCACGTCAGCCATGGGCTTTGTGGCTCAGGCGTCGGGACGGCGCTGCCCGCTGCGACTGCCATGTCCTGCGCCTGCGCAAGCATCGCCGGGATGTGGGCAAGGAAATCAACCATGCGAGAACCACTGTATCAACCGTCCGGCTCGAATTCCTGCCGACTGGTGTCCTGCCGCACGTGCGACACGGCCTGTTCCGAACGATCTCCTGCTGTCATCGGTTCGATGGCGGGTCCGACCCGATCCAAGTCCGGGAGATCTTCGGCACCCGGGCCGAGGTCGGCTCGGTGTCGAAGGTGGCTCAGCCGGCGTGGGCTGCGGCTCGGTTCGCGACGCGATGCGCCGACGGCGGCTCGCCGCCGGGCGTCCTTCAAGACAGTCAGAGCAGGGCGTCGAGCGACCTGAGGCCCGGGAGTTCGCGGCACCAGAACGGCTCCGCGGCCTCGACCCCGAGTCGGGTTCCCACGAAGCGGTCGCGCGCGTCGACGGCGTCCGGCAAGATCCGGTTCGGCGCGTGGTCGGTCACCTGCGATCGGTACGCGAGGATGGCCTCGCGTTTCTTCGCGCGGTACGCCGAGATGTCGAGCGCAAAGGTCGGGTCCGGCATGCTCCGGAGGTGGGTGCAGTAGTAGTAGACGAGCTTCCGCGGATGGATGGGATCGCCCGGGAGATCGCACTTGGTCAGCTTCGCATCGAAGCGCGCGTCCTCCGCGATCCTCGTCGCCGCCAGGTGGTCGGGATGCACGTCTTCCGGGTGCGGCGCAAAGAGGATCTCGCAACGCTCGCGCCGAAGTACGGCGGCAAGCGCATGGCGCGCGTCGACCGTGTGCTCGAGCGTTCGATTCGGGAACCCGAGGTTGACGCGTCGGGTTCCAAGCAGCCGATCCGCCTCAGCCGCCTCCGCGCGCCGCCGTTCGGGCGTCCCGGCGGGAGTGGGTTCTCCGCTCGTGAGATCGACGATCAGAACGGAATGCCCTTCGGCGACGAGGCGAGCGATCGTGCCGCCCATGCCGAGTTCGGCATCATCCGGATGCGGTGCGACGACGACGATCTGCATAGAGCCGCATGGTAGCGGGAGGGCGAGCCGACTCGCTCAGCGCTCCCGGCGTCGCCGCTCGGTCGAGCCCTTCGCTTGGCCACCGGACTCGATCTCGATGGCGCGCCCGACGCTGGCGGACGCTCCGAACGCCGAGGCCTCAATGTCTGTTGCGAGGCGCGCGAGGTAGTCGCCGAGTTCGCGTGCGCGCTGCCCATCGCCAACGCGGCGCGCCTGCTCGGCCTCGAGGAGGGCCCGGGTCAGCATCAGCAGCTTCTCGTGCTCGCGCACGAACGCCGCGTCGACGGTCGGCTCCTGCACGGCGGGCGCCAGGAATGCTGCGAGCGAGTTCGGATCGCCACGAAGCCGGGAGGCCATGCTTCGCTCAAGCGTCGCCGCGAGCCGCACGACGGGTAGGCTTCGCTCGAGCGCCTCGACGTCGCGCCTCAGGGTGGCGAGGCCGTCGTCTGAGTCCGACGCGAGCAGCGACCGCGTCGCGAGCAACGTACGCCCTTCGATGTCGACCGTGGCTGGCGCGAGCAGCGCGCGGCGCGCGCCCCAGGCACCCCACATCGCCAGGCGGTCGCCATCCGCGCGGGTGATCGACTCGCCGAGGGGAGCTGCGTCGCGGAGCATCGCGCAGTAGCGCGCCACGAGATCGAGCCTGACGGCGGCAGGGCCGTTGATGCGCCCCGCGGCGAGTTCATCCGCCCATGCCAGGCGCAGTTCGGCCGCGAGCATGAGCACGCGCTCGGCCTCGCCGCCGGTCAGCCGCATCGCCCGCGGATCGCGTCGCTTGAGCTCCTCCTCAAACGGGAACGGAAGCGCCGCGGCCGCCTGCGATTCGATCGCGGTGAAGGCCGCCTGCGCTTCATCGCGCTTGAGCGGCTCGCCGAGCATCACCGCCAGCCGCTTCGCAATGGTCTTGAAGTCGCGCGCGGCCTTCGGTCGGATGCCGCCGATCCGATCGATGAGCGACTGCAGCGCGGTGATCCTCTCGCGGTCGGACACGATCGTCGTGACCCGCGCAAGCGCCGAGAGTTGCTCGGGATCGGCCGCCCGCAAGGGGTCGGCAGCCAGCGCCGCGAAGGCTGCGGGCAGCGTGCGAATCGCCGTGCGCGCGTTGCGATCGAGGATCCGCGTCACGTCACGGAGATCGCGGGGCGGATTCGCCCGTTCGTCCTCGAGAATCCGCTCGGTCGCGAGGCACGCCTCCTCGATGCGCAGCGCCACGCGAAGGCGGGCGCGTTCGGCCATGTCGTCGGCCGCTTCGGTGCCCGCGAGCGACGCGCAGGCCTCGGCCAACAGGTCGCGATCGCGGTCGCCCGTCCAATCCTGTCGGCGCATCGCGATCATTGCGTGGACCGCCCGCAGCGTGGCGGCGAGCGCCTCGAGCCGGGCGCACGCGCTTCGCGTTGCTTCCGCATCGGCTGTGGCCTCGGTGCGAAGCGAGGTCGCCAGCGCCTCAAGCGATGCGCCGGCGCGTGATTCGACTGCATCAAGCGCCGCATCGGAGAGCGGCCACGGACGCCGCGCGGCGCGTGTCTCTCCAACCCACGCGATCGCCTGGACGCCGGCGCCAACTGCACGAAGAAGCCGCGCGTCTGGAATACCGTCGCCGCGCGCGACGGCGAGCGCTTCCTCCGCGGCCGATCGAGCACCGCCCTCCGGAAGCCCCGCGATCTCCGCAGCGACATCGCCGGCAGCGGGGCTTGCCTCCGCACGACGATTCGTCGACGTCTGATTCAGCTGGCGGGCATCGCTCGGCCAGCAGTCTTCCAGTCGCGCGCCCTCGACCAGACGGATCACGGTGGCGAGCGGTCCCATCGTCCGTGCCAACGCGCTGGCAACGCGACCAGGATCGACCTTCTCGCCACTGGTCGCCGTGCGGACCGAGTCGAGTGACAGCCTGGAGAGTGCGGCGACCGCCTCGACTGCCGCTCGGGCGTCGACCGCCGGCATGCTGGTTCCATCTGCGCGCTGTCCCTTCGACGCCTTCTCGATCAGCGCGTCTGCGCGCGAGGTCAGGTTTGCGAGGCGTAGCCCGTAGACAACCGACGCGCTGTCGGACCACGGCCGACTCGCACCGTTGTCGAGAAGGAACTGCGCGAGCTGACGGATGCGGACACGCGCGAGCACGGCACCGCGCGCTTCGCCGCGAAGTCCGGCGGCCTGCGCTTCAAGCGCAGCCGACTCGGCCTCAAGTCCCCGCGCCAGTTCGTGCGCCGCGTTCTTCGCGGGGATAGAAGGTCCGTCCGGAACACCGTCGAGGTCGAGCGTCTGCGCCGAGCCCGAAGCCGCCACCGCGGCGGCTACCACCACGGCGGTCACCGGCGCAGCGCGCGTGAGCATCGCGACGCAGGCGAGCGTCGCGGCGGCCGTGGCGCGCGCTCCGCGTGCCTGTGGTCGCCGGTCGGCATCGACGATCGGAACAGCGAGAAGCCGTGCTACTCGGGTGCGCATGTCAGGCCCTCCGCGCCCGACGGCGCATCGGTTCCGTACCAGATCCAACGAAGGCACAAGCCTTGGGGTGGAAGCGTAGGACCAGCGCGCCGCCGGTCCCTGGACTCGATGATCGCGGGAATATCACCCGGCTCGATGCGCCCGCGCCCGACCTCGAGCAGCGTGCCGGCCACGATGCGAACCATGTTGTAGAGGAACCCGCTCCCGGCGATCTCGATCTCGATGCGCCGGCCCGGTCCCCCGTGCACGGTGCAGCCGTAGATCGTGCGCACGGTCGTGCTGCGGCCATGGTTGATCTGCGCGAATGCCACGCAGTCGTACGTCCCGACGAGATGCGCGGCCGCGCGCTGCATGCGCGCCACGTCGAGCGCGTATGGCGTCGCGAACACCGTGTTCCGGTCGAAGAGCGGGCGCGGGTGATGGGGATGGCTCGTGTGCTCGATCGAGTAGCGATAGCACTTGCTGCGCGCGTCGCCGATGGGGTTGAAGTCATCGTGCGTGCGCTCGGCCGAGCGCACCTGGACATCGGGTGGCAGCCGCGAGTTGATCGCGGCCGCGAGGCGCTCGAGCGGCACGCGCACATCGGCTGTGAACGCCGCCACCTGCCCGATCGCATGCACCCCCGAATCGGTGCGGCTCGCACCCACCACGTCGACGCGCTGACGGATCAGATCGGCGACGGCTTCCTGCACCACGCCCTGCACCGTGCGCAGCGGCGGCGCATCCGCGGGCTCCTGGCGCTGCCAGCCGTGGAAGTCCGTTCCGTCATACGCGATGCTGAGGCGATAGCGCGGCATGGAGCGGAGTGCCGACCGTCTGCGGCGCCTGACGCGCCGCGGTCAGCGCGTAAACAGGTTGCCGGGGTGGAACATTCCCTTCGACTCGAAGTGCGCGAGCGCCTCGTCGACCGAGCGGAAGATCTTCGTCGCCGTCTCGGTGATGAACGGGCTCGGCGCCTTGCGCGGCTTCCACACGACGTAGACCTCCTTCGTGTGCTCC
>JBIKXP010000152.1:0-8031 GCA_044355685.1 Phycisphaerales bacterium | reverse complement strand
TCTCCTGACGCGGTGGCGGAGGTGGCGCAACGTCGCGCGGCTTCTCTTGCCGCGGCGGCGGCGGAGGCGCAACTTCACGCGGCTTCTCTTGCCGCGGTGGCGGAGGAGGCGCAACTTCGCGCGGCTTCTCCTGACGCGGTGGCGGAGGCGGCGCGACTTCGCGCGGCTTCTCCTGACGCGGTGGTTCTTGCCGCGGTGGTTCTTGCCGCGGTGGTTCTTGTCGCGGCGGCGCGGGAGGCTCCACCTCACGGGGCTTCTCTTGCCTCTGCTCTTGCCGCTGCTCTTGCCTCTGCTCTTGCTTCTGCTCTTGCTTCTGCTCGCGCATCTTTTCCTGTCGATCCATCGCCGTCGGCTCCGCCGCACCGGCTTTCGACTCGGCGGGCGTGTCGCTCGCCTCACGCGCGGGCTTCGTCTCGTCGCTTGCCGAAGCAACGCCGCCAGCGAGCATGGTTGCGATGAACAGCGACGACGCCTGCAACACGAAGGTGCGGCGAACGGGTGCCTTGCTACGGATTTCCATGGAAGTGCGCTCCTCGCTCGAACGGTCTGGGACTGCGCGTGCGGGCCCGCCGACGACTTCCGAAGGTGGAAGGCAACTCGGGCAGGACCGAGGGCCGCTGAGAGAGGGGATCTCCGCGTGGGCGATTCCGTCGCTTTTGTCGGAAGCGCTGCGATAGGCGGCGCGTTGCGAACCAACGGTGGGCTGGTTCAGGCCGGTAGCCACGCGTCGGATCAGTCCGAGAGGCTCCCGAGCCGGCGGCGGCGGGGCTCCAAATCCCGTCCAAAAACCAAAGGATGCCCTCGCGACGCTTGGCGATTTGGCGCCGACCGATCATGCTGTGCGGATGCACACGAAGTTCCCCACGCTCTCGACCGCTCGTCTGGTGGCACTTGCCACGCTCGCAACGTTCGCCGCGGCGCCGCACGCGGGTGCGCAGTACTCGTCGAGTTCCGGCGCGCCGCTTGCCGTGCTGGCCACGGCCACCGACGACGTGCAGCCGAAGGTGGTGGCTGCGCCCAACGAGGGGCACTACATCAGCTTCCTCTCGGGCTCGGGCTACGACGTCTTGGTCACCCGGCTCGACACGAACGGCAACGCCGTCTGGGCCGCGCCTGTCGTCGTCGAGGATCGCGCGCTTTCGTCGACCACCGACTACGGCCTTGCAAGCGACGCTGCGGGCAACGTCTACCTCGCCTATGACCAGCTGAACACCGGCACCCCTGCGATCCGCGTGAAGTCGTTCGATTCGACCGGCGCCTTGCGCTGGGCGCAGTGGGTCACGACGGCGTCCGGAGTGAACGTCGGCCGCGTCACCGTGGCCAGCGACGGCGCCGTGTGGGTGGCGCACTCGCTGGGTACCACCCCCCGCATCCAACGCTTCGACGCGGCGACGGGGACGCCGACCTTTGCGACGCCGGTGACCATCACCGAGACGGGCGCAAACCAGATTCCCGCCGACATCCAGCCATCGGTCGACGGCGCCGTCATTCTGTCCTGCGTGCGCTACACCACGTTCACCGGCGCGAAGATCCTTCGCGCGCATCGCATCAATGCCGACGGAACGCGTCCCTGGGCCGCGATCGGCACGTCGGTGTTCACGTCGGGCTCGCTTCAGTTCGGCAACTTCCCGAGCTTCCTTCCCGACGGCGCAGGCGGCGCCTACTTCTGCTGGTACGGCACGAGCCCGCTCCAGAGCTACGTGCAGCGCGTGAATGCCTCCGGCGCCGTCCAGTACGGAACAAGCGGCATCGCCGTCACCACGACGACCACCGACAACCGCGTGTCGCCTTCGATGGCGCTCGGTGCGGACGGCCGGCTCTATGTCTTCTGGTCGCAACAGACGCCAAACACGTCGATCTACGGCATCTACGGGCAGTGCTTTGCGAAGGGCGTGCGTCAGTGGGGGAACAGCGGCGCAGCGGTCGAACCGATGGCGCCAGTCGCCTACTCGCGCGGCTGGGCGACGGCCGGGGTCGTGGGCAACGCGGTGTTCTGCTTCTATGACGACTCGACGAGCGCGGTGCAGGACAACATCCGCTGCAAGCGCATGTCGAGCGCCGGTGTCGCCGAGTGGTCGGCCGACGTCGCCGTGAACCCCGGATCGAAGTATCGACTTGCATCTGCGCCCGCCGCTGCTGGCGGTTGCCTCCTTGCCTGGCAAGGTGGTCCGTCGACTGGCGCGAGCGACGTGTTCGCATCGCGCATCGGTGCGGACGGCGTCCTTGGCCAGCCGCCTGCTGGAACGCCCGGCGATATCGACGGCGACGGCGTGGTCGACTCGACGGACCTCGGCATCCTGCTCTCGCAGTGGGGCGGGCCCGGTAGCGCCGATCTCGACGCGAGCGGCTTGGTCGATTCAGCCGACCTCGGCATCCTGCTCGCCGGCTGGACGGCCTGACGTCGACCGCTGCGGCGCGTCGTGCTCAGCGGCCGAGACCGCGGCCTTCGCGCGACTTGCGGAAGTTCGTCGGCAAGAGGTATGCATTGCCCTCGAACACGATGACCGTGCCTGACAGCAGGATCTTCGGCGACGACTCGCCTTCACGCGCCATGCGCTCGAGACGCTCGAGCATGAGGCACGGCAGGATCTCGAGCGAACGATCGCCCTTGCCGGTCGTCTGTTCGGGCACGAATCGCCACGAACCGGCCTGTGGATCGCGCATCAGTCGGCCAGCGCGCAGGACAAGACGCGAACCCGGCTCGGGAAGCGGCGTGTCTGTCTCTTCCACGCTTCCGCGCGGTCTGTCCGCGTCGTCGTCGGGGCGCGCGGCGCTCGTGCTCGTTCGTCCGAGCGGCGTGCGGCCAATGCGCTTCTCGAGCCTGCGCTCGATGTCCTCGACGGTTGCGTCGCCGTCGCGATCGACGGGCTGCGACTCGCCGTTCTTGATGTTGCCGTTGCTGGCGTTGTTGGCGTTGCCCGTCTTCGGTGCCGGCGCATTGCGCGCGTTCGGATCAGGCGGCGCGAACTTCGATGCGCCATTCGGCGACGTCTCGATGCGGCTCGTCTGCGTCGGCGCGTCATCGGGGCGCGTGTCAAAGCGCACGATCGGCGGCGCGAGCTCGGCGAGCAGGTAGTTGCGGCCCTTGTAGATGAACACGCGGCCTGTCAGTTCGAACTCGACGGGTGAGGGCGCGAGACGGCGGGTCTGCAGCATGTCCTCGAGCGTCAGCGAGGGAAGCAGTACGAACTCTCGGCGGAGGTTTCCGGACTCCGGCTGGACCGGTCGGAACACCCAGTGCTTCTCGTCGGGGTCGAGCGTGATGTCGCCAACGACGCGCGAGATCACGCTGCCCTCGCGCAGGAGCGGCAGTCGGTAGCCGACGATGTCGCCGACAGGCGCGGTTGTCGAGGTTGGCGGCGCGATGCCGGGCTTCACGGAGCCGCCGGTCTGACCGGCCGGCTTCGCGGCCGGCAGGGAGGACTGGGCGAAGCTGTGCGATGCGGCTGCGGCGACGGCCGCTGCGAGGAAGAGATGGTGAAGTCGCAGCATGGGATGGTTTTCGGCACTTCGGGCGGGAGTGCGCGACTTCCCAAGGGTATCCGCGGACCCAAGTCCGCGCGGGGTAGGGTCTGCGCAGGCGGGTCCGAGTTCTAGGTTCTGTCTGACGGAGCCTCGCGGCGCAATCGGGGCGCAATCGGGGCGCAATCGGGGCGCAGGAACGTTGACGCGACCCGGATCGGGAGCGAGTATGATCGTTGCCTCACAAGCCACGGTCGCGTACCCAAGTGGCCTAAGGGAACGGATTGCAAATCCGTGATTCGTGGGTTCAAATCCCACCGCGACCTCTCTCCAACGCCCTGCCTCACGGCAGGGCGTTTGCGTTCGTCCGCGGCGGGATTGAGGCTCGCTTCGCTCGCGTGGGTTCAAATCCCACCGCGACCTTCAGAACGACCCCGCTACAGGCGGGGGTGGAAGCCTCGTCGGGTTCCTCGTTCTCGCCGCGCTGGCCTTCATCGTCCTGAAGGCGTGCAGTTGACCGGACGGGGCCGCCCATGCGGCGGCCCCGTCATTGAGCCCTCAAGGTTCGTCGACGGCGCCACCCAAAGGCCTATTGATCAGATGTTTACGAACAGATTTCGTGGGCTTTTCACCGATGGCGGACCGTTGCGCGACCAGAGTTCGTCACGGGCGATGTCTTGAAACTCCCTGCCGGGGTCGGCACCGAAACCGTCCTGAAACTATCACAAGGCACAGAAAGTGCACAGAAAGACCCGCGGATCTGGCGGCGCGGCGAAGCGTTGTCGCCTCGTAGTCCATCGGTGAGGTCGCCTTGAGCGCGGCTCTGCCTGAGTTCTGTCCGCCCCGTTTGAGGTACTTCCCATGTGGCCATCCGTCGCGCAACCCTGCCAGTTTCTGTGCCTCATTGCGACCCTCGCCTCATTCGGCATCTGTGCTCGGGCACAAGCCCAGACATGTCCACCTACGCCAGACATCAACGGTGACGGCGTCGTCGATTCTGCAGACCTCGGCCAGGTGCTCTCGGCGTGGGGCACGACGTACCCCGCGACTATTGAATCTGTAAGCCCGGCAACGGGGCCGACAACTGGCGGAACCGTCATCACGATCACGGGAACGGGCCTCCTAGCGGCCTCTGCAGTGACGGTTCGCGGGGTGCCGTGCTCGAATGTGACCGTCGTCTCGGCAAGCGAGGTCCGCGCGACAACCCCCTCTGGTAAGCCGGGGGGCGCATCGGTCTCGGTCACGACGCCAGCGGGCACGACGACGGTCGAGGACGCATTCACCTATGGCGGTGTGACGGTTCCATCCTGGGCGACGCTGCTCGAGGCGCTGCCCGATCCCTCCGTCGTGACGAGTTCGACGCTACGGGCGGCGATCACCGCGACGGGCTACGCCTGGCGCGTGCGCGACAATGTCTCGCAAATCGAGATGGTGCTGATTCCTCCGGGCACCTTCAACATGGGCTGCGCGCCGTCGAACCTGTACAGCTGCGTTGCTGACGAAAACCCTGTCCATCCCGTGACGCTGACGAACGCGTTCTACATGGGCCGTTACGAGGTGACGCAGGCGCAGTGGACGGCGAGGATGGGGTCGAACCCATCTTTCTTCCAGTCGCCGAGCGCTCAGGTGCCCGCCGCGCAGGTTGCGAATCGCCCCGTTGAAACGGTGTCATGGAATGCGATTCAGGGATTCCTGGCGTCGGCAGGTGTTCGTCTTCCGACGGAGGCCGAATGGGAGTATGCATGTCGAGCGGGTACGACGACCGCGTTCCACTCCATGCCTGGGTTCCCCGATGGGACAAACGATGACAGCGTTGTGGGGCTGGTGGCGTGGACTCCATCGAACTCGGAGTCACAGAGTCGCGTCGTGGGTGGAAAGCCAGGCAACGCACTCGGCCTCCACGACATGCACGGCAACGTCTGGGAGATCGTCGCCGATTTCTACTCCTCCACCTACTACGCTGCGAGCCCTGGAGTCAATCCGCCCGGTCCCGCAACCGGTTCATCGTGCGTCATGCGGGGTGAGTCGTGGAATCCGTTCGGCGACGACGACCTCAGAGCCTCCAGACGAGTTGAGTTCTCGCTAAGCGGCACAGCGTTCGACATCGGCTTCCGCGTCGTCCGCAACCCTTGACCCGCCGCGGGCATGTCAGGGTCGCCGCATGGCGACCGTGGGTCGGGCGTGACGATGGCGTGAGTTCTGAAGGTCCGCAGGGTTGCTCGCGTGGGTACCAAATCCCACCGCGACCTCTCTCCAACGCCCTGCCTCGCGGCAGGGCGTCGGCGAGAGGCCACGCTGGGGCACGCCGCGGACTGCAAACGCCGCGCTGAGGTGACGCAACTCCGGGGATGTCCCCCGCGCGAGGGTCTATCTGGCGGATCGTTGGGCATCGCTGATCCGTCAGACGGGCCTTCGCGTCGCAACGCCGCGAAATGCTGCGATCCCACGGAACCTCTGTGAGATTCGCCGACGTTGCGCGGACTGCCTGCATGTTCGCGCCACCGCGGCGCGGCAACGTCACGCCACCGCATCGGCACGCGGCGCGACTCACGCGTGCAACCCGTCGGAAGCAAACAGCGTCAGAAATCAAGGCTCTCTCAATGAACTCCTCAGTCCAACCCCTCGCGCTCGGCCTTCTCGCACTCCTCGCACCGCTGCACGGCGCCCACGGCCAGACGCTTCGGGATCTCTACCCCGAAGTCGCGACGGTGGTTGGTTCGGACAGCTCCGCGTTCGACGGTTTCGGCGGCTCCGTCGCGATCTCGGGCAACACGATGGTGGTCGGGGTGCCGTACGACACCGTCGGGCCTTCCTTCAACCGAGGCAGCGTGCACGTGTTCGTGCGCACGGGTTCCGCGTGGTCGCAACAGGCGATCATCACTCCGTCGGACGGTGGGCAGGGCGACCTCTTCGGCTGGTCCGTCGCGTTGTCTGGCGACACGCTTGCAGTCGGTGCGCCGGGCCAGACGTTCGGCGCGAACTCCGCGCAGGGCAGCGTGCGCATCTTCACGCGCGAGGCAGGTGTTTGGACCCAGCGCACCACACTGACGGCGACGGATGGCGCCATCAATGACTACTTCGGCTACGACGTCGCCCTGTCCGGAAGCTCGCTTGCGGTCGGGGTCATCTACGACGACGTGAGCGGTCGGAATGATCAGGGCAGCGTGCGGACGTACGAGCTGGCCGACAACACATGGACGTTCCAGCAGACGATCACAGCCGCCGACGGCGCTGCGGGAGACGAGTTCGGGACCTCAGTCGCCATCGAGGGCGATACGCTCGTCGTCGGCGCTCCCCGAGATGACGCGCCAGCGTTCAATCAAGGCAGCGTGCGCGTGTTCTCGCGAGTCGGCGGCTCCTGGCAGCCGCAGCAGGCGCTGGTCGCGGCAGATGGCGTGGGCGCCGACATTTTCGGCGTGTCGGTTGCGCTCTCTGGCGACACGGTCGCGGTGGGGGTACCCGGCGACCAGGTCGGTGCGAACGGCAGTCAGGGCAGCGTGCGGGTGTTCACGCGGAGCGGAACCTCGTGGACGGCGCAGGGAACGCTGACGGCGCCGGATGGGGTTACGGGCGATCTGCTTGGCACCAGCGTTTCGATCTTTGGCGACGTCATCGCGGTAGGCAATACGTATGACCGGGTCGGCAACAACAGCAACCAAGGCAGCGTGCGCGTGTTCACGCGAAGCGGAGGCACGTGGGGCGGACATGCCATGCTGACTGCACAGGATGGCGCCGCTACGGACTACTTCGGCTACCAGGTCGCCGTGTCGAACGACGCCATCGCGGTCGGCGTGTTCGGCGACACCGTGGGCGCGGCGCAGGCCCAAGGCAGCGTGCGGGTCTTCGGCAACTACCAGGCTTGGAACCAAACTCGGGGCATCGGCTCGACCACGCTCGCGTCGGCGGTCGGATCAGCCCTCGCCGGAGACCAGCTTCTCGTCGGCAGCCTCGCATTCTCGAAGGCGACCGGCATCATCAACGCCTCGCAGAAGCCGCTCACCTTCACGGCGCTCGAGCCGCTCACGCTTGGCTCGACCGCGCTCATGAGCGTCGCAAGCGACACCATGTTCGAGAAGTCCCCGGCGGTCGCTGCCGGTGGCCTCACGATCGCCGGCAAACTCTCGGCACCGCCCAACGGCACGCTGCTCTTCGAGGAGATGTCGGTCGGCAGCGGTGGGCAGTTCCTGCAGCGCGGTGCGACGGTGCTTGCGAACCAAGGCGTCGCGACCGGCAGCGGAGGCGTGTCGTACCTTCAGGGTCAAGTGCTCGCGGAAGCGGTCTCGACCTCAGCCGGTGCGCAGAATCGCGTGATGGGCGACACCGACATCCTGTCCAACTACACGAACGCAGGATCCACGATCATCCAGCGCGGCGTCCTCTACATCTACGGTTCGCTCACGAACACCGGCACGATCACCGGCCAGTACAACACCGGGCTGCTTCCGCCGAATCCAGGCGACGGCTACTCGATCGGCGGCGACTACACCGTCGGCGCGGAGTCGTCGATCATCCTCGCGGAGCCCGTCTGGTGGCTGCGCGTCGGCGGCGACTTCGACATCGCGATCAATC
>JBIKXP010000151.1:0-8106 GCA_044355685.1 Phycisphaerales bacterium | reverse complement strand
GTTGGGCGGCGACTCGAGTCGTGGGGGTCATGTCAGGTCCGTCCCGAAATGCAAGGGCTCTCGCGGGTTCGGTTCATCGGCTCAATCGGTCTTTGGCATCGAACGGCTGTCGGTTCTCGCAACGGCCGGGGCCTGGAGGGCCTCGCACCCGACCGCTCTCGTCGGACCACCCGGCCTGCCGGCGGGCGAACCTCGCGCGACGACGCGCCTAGGTTCTGTCTGACGGATCGCCGAAGGCCGAGACTGATGATCCTTGGAATCCGCATCGGCGCCCGGATGGCAAGGAGGGGAAACGAAGCGGTATCCCCAATGATCCAACCATGCGATACAGCGAGTTGAAGGCGACGAAGACGAGTCATGGCCAGCCGGGATGCCGCGCGGATTGAAGCCCGGCCGATCCGTCAGACAGAACCTAGCCCCCGCCGAAGCTGGAGGGGCTTGCTACGGACCGAGTTCGTGCCCGTTCGCCAGAGTCTGCGGAGGGCCACCCTTGGGGAGCCCGGCGGAGGGCTCGCCGGAGCCCCTGCCGTGCGGAGAAGATGCCCCGCTTCGTTGACATCCCGCCGAGGTTGGATTAGCGTCCGAAGACCCCGCAGGGGGATTGGCGTCGTGGTTCGGTCCCCCCGACTCGACGCCGGAAGCGCCAAAGGGGGAACACCCGGTGAAGGCCGTGCGCCTCCACCCATCTCCTCAACCCCGGAAACTGGTTCATGCCCCTGCCCGTCCGTCTCCACGTTGGTGCGCTCCTTGCAGGATTGGTGCTTGGGCTCTCTGCTACGTCCGGCGCATGGGCGCAGAGCTCGGGGATCGATCGCGCGATCATCACCGCCGGTACCGCGCTCAACGATGCGCAGAAGTCCGCGTTGGGAGCCTTTGTCTCGAAGCAGGCAGAGGAGATTCGCGGCTCGCAGGATGCGCGCGCCGTCGAGGAGGCCCGCATCGCCCTCGTGACGCCGGCCCGCGACCCCGCCGCCACCGCCACCTTCCGCCGCGCCTACTCCATCGCGCTGGCCGCAGAACTTGCGCCGATTGCGAAGGGCAGCGACCTCCGCCGCGCGCTCAACGCCATGCAGGCGCTGCGCTTCGGACGCACCTCCGAGTCAATCGACGTGCTGCTGGAATGCACGAATCCCTCCATCGAGTCGAACGCCGCGAAGCGCATCGCTGCCGCCGGCCTCGTCTCCGATGCGTTCGAGGACCTCGACGCGAACAACGCGTACTTCGAGTCGGCCGCGCGTCGGCTCCGCGACGCGATGCAGGGCGAGGCGGACTGGATCGCCATCCAGCAGAAGCTCGCTGGCATCGCAAGCGCCGCGCGCCGCAAGGAACTGCCGACCGACAACGCCCGCAACATCCGAAAGACCCAAGCGGAGGCGCTTGCTGCGCTTGCGAAGTCGATCAACGCCGGCGCCGCCGCCGACGCGCGCATGCAGTCCGCGCAGCGTTCGCTCGTGACGCTGCGAAACGACCTGCTCGTCATGCCCGCCGCCGACCGCGCCGCGGTCGCCAAGGTCCTCGCGCCTGCGCTCGCTGACTTCGTCCGCACGGGCGTCGCCCATTGGGACGCTGCCCGCGCCGATGCGACCCTCTCGGCCTCGTACGGCTCTGTGTTCAACAGCTGCGAGGTGCTCCTGCGCATCATCGACCGCGAAGAGCGGCCGCAGGCGTACGCGGGCAGCCGTCCGGACGCCGACGCGCGCGTACTCCTGCCGGCGTGGGAGTCGTCCGACAAGGCCAAGTTCGAGGCCGAGGCCGCGCGCTGGGCCGGCATCGTGGCCGCCTACAAGAAGTGACCTGCGGCTCGGGCCGCTGACGTTCGCGCGCTCGACACGCGCGGCGCAAGACTTTCTGCCCGACTATCCTCCGCGGGTGCGAATCATCGCGCCCATCATCCTCATGGTCCTGGCGCTCGCGGCGAGCATCTCGCTCGATCGCCCGCTGCCGCCTGCCGATCTCGTGCTGATCGACCGCGGCGACGTGCACACGCTGGATCCACAGCGCATGAGCTACCAGCACGAGCTCCGTCGCGCGCGGGTGCTCTACGAGACGCTCATCAATCTTCGCGCCTCCGACTGCGCGCTCGAGCCGGGTGTCGCAGAGCGCTGGGAGATCTCTCCGGACGGCCGCACCTACACGTTCCATCTGCGCGAGAACGCGCGCTGGTCGAATGGCGACCCCGTCACCAGCGAGGACTTCCGCTACTCGTGGCGCCGCGCCATCCTTCCCGACAGCGCCGCCGACTACTCGGGCCTCTTCCTCGCGATCGAAGGGGCGCAGGAGTTCTTTGACGCCCGCACCGCGATGACCGCCGAGTTCGCGGCCACGCACGCCAACGCTCCGTCCGCAGCGGAGGCCGAGGCGCTGTGGAAGCGCACGGTGGAGCTCTTCGACGCCACGGTCGCCCTGCGCGCACCGGACCCGCGCACGCTCGTCGTGACGCTGAAGGCGCCGCTTGTCTACTTCCTCGATCTCTGCGCGTTCCCCTGCTTTGCGCCGGTCCACCCCGCGACCGTCGAGTCGTGCGTCTCGATCGATCCATCCACCGGGCGGCTGATCCAGCGGCACGACTGGACGAAGCCGGGCCGCATCGTCGTGAACGGCGCCTATGTGCCCACGGTCTGGCGCTACAAGCGCGACATGCGCCTCGAGCAGAACCCGTACTACTGGAACAAGGACGCCGTGGTCGCGCGGACGATCGAGTGCCGCACCGTCGAGAATCCGAACACCGGCGTGCTCAGCTTCCAGTCGGGCGCCGCCGACTGGCTCACCGACCTCGGCCCCGACTACAGGGTGGACATGCTCGCCGAGCGGCGCGCGTATCTCGCGCGTCACAAGGCCGCGATCGACGCCGGTCTCGCGCGCGGCGAGATGCTCGACGACATCGTCGCGACGCTCCCGCCGCCAGGCGCGGGTGAGCGACGCGATGTCCGCGGATTCAGCGCCTTCGGCACCGACTTCTTCAGTTTCAACTGCCGCCCCTCGCTGCCCGGCGAGCGCCTGAACCCGTTCCACGACGCACGCGTGCGGCGCGCCTTCGCGCTTGCGATCGACAAGCAGGCGCTCATCGACCGCGTGACGCGGCTGAACGAGCGCGTGGCGTCGACGCTCGTTCCCCACGGCTCGATTCCCGGCTATCCCGTCGTCCATGGACTTGGGTACGACCCCGAGCGTGCGCGCGAGGAACTGAAGGCGGCGGGCTGGGAAGATCGCGACGGCGACGGCGTCGTCGAGAACGCGGACGGCGTGCGCTTCCCCACCGTCGACATCCTCTATTCGAGCTCGAACCCGCGCTACCAGAACCTATCGCTTGCGATGCGCGACATGTGGAAGCGCGAACTGCGCGTGGCGGCGGAGACCCGCGGCAAGGACACGAAGCTCTACAGGAACGACCTCCAGAAGGGCAACTTCATGATCGCGCGTGGCGGTTGGTACGGCGACTACGGCGACCCGACCACGTGGCTCGACCTCCAGCAGAGCACCAACGGCAACAACGACCGCGGCTACCGCAATCCGGAGTACGACCGTCGTCTTGCCGAGGCCAGCGTCCAAGAGGACCCCGAGCGACGCCTCGCGATGCTGGCCGAAGTCGAGCGTTGGCTCTTCACCGAAGAGGTGCCGTTGCTACCGCTCTGCAACTACGTCACGGTGTACATGTACGACGCCTCCGCGATCGACGGCATCACCGAGCACCCGCGGCTCGAGCAGGACCTCTCGATCCTCGGCCGACGCAGCGCGCGGACGCCGGAGCTCGTCCCATGAGCGGCCAGCCGCTCTCGACCGGCGCGCTCGTCGTGCGGCGCCTGCTGCAACTGCCGCTCATCGTGCTCGCGGTGTACACGCTCACGTTCGTCCTCGCCTGGAGCGTTCCCGGAAGTCCGCTCGAGAACCCGGAGGGCAGGCGTCCGTCGGCGGAGATCGTCGAGGCGATGAAGAAGCAGTACAAGCTCGACGACCCAGTCGCCTTCTACTTCGACTACCTCGAGAAGGCGAGCGGCATCGGCTATCTGCGCGGCACGACGGAGCGCGTGTTCGATCTTGGCCCCTCGCTCAAGCAGCCCGACTGGAACGTGAACGAGATCCTCGGCACCGGGCTTCCCGTCTCCATCACGCTCGGACTCTCGGCGATGGTGCTCGCGCTGATGATCGGCCTCTTCGCCGGACTCGTCGGCGGACTTCGCCCGGGCTCGCCGGCGGACATCGCGACCCAGCTGATCTCGATCGTCGGCATCAGCCTGCCGAGCTTCGTGATCGGCAGCGCGCTGCTCATGCTCTTCGCGGTGCAGCTGCGCATCTTCCCGGTCGGAGGCTGGGGCGGGCTCTCGTTCATCATGCTTCCCGCGCTCACGCTGTCGCTGCCGTTCGCGGCGTACATCTCACGCCTCGTGCGCTTCGGCATGATCGAGGAGATGGGAGCCGACTACATCCGCACGGCGCGCGCGAAGGGCCTTTCGCGCAGCCGGGTGGCCCTGCGCCACGCGCTCAAGAACGCGTTCCTGCCCGTGCTTTCCTACCTCGGGCCTGCGACGGCGGTCGCGCTCACCGGCTCGTTCGTCGTCGAGAAGGTGTTCGCGGTGCCTGGCGTCGGCCAGCACTTCGTCGATGGCGTCCTCGGCAAGGACATCACGCTGGTAATGGGGATCGTGCTCGTCTACTCGACGCTGATGGTCGTCTTCAATCTCGCCGTCGACGTGATGTACCGATTCGTCGATCCGCGCATCGCCTGACGTGCAGCACGACGCGCATGCGACGCTCAGCGCGCCGCAGGCGACGAGGTCGGCTGCGCTTCGGGCTGCGCGTTCGCCTGCGCTGGCGGCGAAGGCTCCGTGAGCCGGGCGGCGATGTCGGCTGCAAGCACCCGCTCGAGGCGCTCGTCGCGCGCAACCGCCGTCCAGCGCGAGAGGTCGCGCGGGACGGAACGCGAGGCGTCGGCCTCCGCGCGTGAACGGGCCTTCGGTGCGGCCTCGCGCCAATAGCTGCCAAGGGCGCGGGTGTAGGGCGAGCCTTGGTAGCCGGGCTCGAAGCGCCGCTCGACCGACACGGTGACGCGGATCTCGACGTCGCCGGCGACCTTGGTCATGTCAGCGCCGACGCCACGCTCGGAGCCTGGAAGCACCGGACCGGCGAGGGGTGCGGTTCCTTCGGGCGCTGCAGGCGCGACGCCGACAGGAATGAACTCCACACGGGCCAGACGTCGTTCGAAGCCGAGGGTTCCCTCCACGACGTCGCTTGCCGTCATCTCGCCCCAGGTCCACGGCTCGATCACCGAGCCCGCGAACCGAGGCGCCGTCTCGATGACGCCTGCCTCGCGGTCCACGAGCATCGGCACGAGGCCGGCCTCGCGCGTCGCCTGGCAGGCCGCATCGAAGGCCGCGTCGTAGCGCGTGTGCGGGACGGTGACGAACGCGGGGCCGTCCGGGCTCGACGCGCAGCCCGTTCCGGCGACGGAAACGGCGGCGAGGGCCACAAAGGAGGCGAGCACGCGGGTGAACGACCACATGATCCAAGTGTACCGCTGCGTCCGATACGCCGCCCGCGCAGAGCAATCTTGTGCGACTGAACTGAGTTTCCCCGCTCTTTCCGCGGAACCATTCGCCACGGACAGCCGATCTTTCCCTTTGGAATGGGGCGGAAACAGAGTATTTTAGGAACGTCCGCGTTCCGGCTGCGAACCAAACCCTGTCCGGCGCAGGCGTCCGCGCCGGCCCGCATGTTGAGCAAGTCCCCCAGCGTGCGCGAACCGCATGAACGAGCTTTATCGATGAACCGAACCGTCGAGCCCACACCCCGAGGCAAGATCATGCGGCGCACCCTCATCGTCGCCGGCATCGCAGCCGTCAGCACCGTCGCCACCGTGGCGGCGCGCGGCGGCGGAGGCGGCGGGCAGGTGCAGGTTCCCACCACCGCGGCAGACTTCTTCCAGCCGGGAACCCAGCCGAACGCCGACGTCGAGCAGTTCGCGCCGGTGATCAGCGGCATCAACTGCACCTTCTGCCACTCGGACTACGGCAATCAGGTCGCGCCCTACGACACCTGGATCGCGAGCCTGATGGCGCAGAGCGCCCGCGACCCGATCTGGCATGCAGCCCTCACGATCGCGAATCAGGATGCGAACATCGGCGGCGAGACATGCATCCGCTGCCACGCGCCGGGCGCGTGGCTGGGCGGACGCTCGTCGACGGGCACCACGGCGGAGTTCAACGGCGACGACTTCGACGGCATCAACTGCAACTTCTGCCACCGAGCCGTCAACCCGGAGCTCGGTGCCGACAGCGCCATCGGCTACCCCGGCGATCCGCCGGAGCCGGACGTTCCGATCATCCAGGCACTTCAGGCGCAGGGGCTGATCCCCGAGGGCGTCGGCAACGCGCGCTTCGTGGTCGACCCGGCCGACAGTCGCCGCGGCCCGTTCAGCGACGTGCCGATGAACCTGCACGGCGGCGACGTGAAGCTCATCACCTCGCCGTACCACCGTTCAAGCGAGTTCTGCGGCACCTGCCACGACGTGAGCAATCCGATCTACACGAAGGACAAGAAGGGCCACTTCATCCTGAATGAGCTCGGCTCGCCGCATCCGACGCAGGAGCCGGGCGACATGTTCCCCGAGCAGCGCACCTACAGCGAGTGGCTCAACAGCGCCTTCGTGAAGGGCGTCGAGTACCCCGACCACCGCTACGGCGGCAATGATCCCGACGGCGTCGTCTCGAGCTGCCAGGACTGCCACATGCCGAAGGTCGTCGCGGGCGGCTGCCGCTTCTATGAGTTCGGCGACCCGTGGATCGAACGGCCCGACATGCCGCAGCACTCCTTCGCTGGCGCGAACACCTGGGTCGTCCAGGCGATCCGGAATCAGCTGGGTAAGGACGCCGACGGCATCGGCTTGACGCAGGAGCGCGTCGACCAGGCTGCGGCGGCCACGGTGCACATGCTGCAGGCCGCGAGCGACATGACGCTTGCGCAGAAGGGCACGGATCTCAAGGTTCGCGTCACCAACGAATCGGGACACAAGCTGCCGACTGGCTATCCGGAAGGCCGCCGCATGTGGCTCAACGTGAAGTTCAAGAACGCGAAGGGCGCGGTCATCGCCGAGCGCGGCGCCTACAACAGCAAGACCGCCATCCTGAGCAGCACCGACACCAAGGTGTATCAGGCGAAGCAGGGCATCACGCAGTCGATCTCGAAGATGACGGGCATTCCCATCGGCCCGAGCTTCCATCTTGCGTTGAACAACAAGGTGTACTCGGACAACCGCATCCCGCCGCGCGGGTTCACGAACGCGGCCTTTGCGGCGATCGGCGCAGGACCCGTTGGCTACACCTACGCCGACGGCCAGCACTGGGACGACACGCTGTACGCGATCCCCGAGGGCGCCGCCAGCGCGACCGTGACGCTCTACTTCCAGACCACCACGCGCGAGTACATCGAGTTCCTCCGCGATGCGAACGTGACCGACGCCACCGGCCAGACCGCCTACGACCTGTGGCTCACGACGGGCAAGAGCGCTCCGGTTGCGATGGACAGCGCCACGATCACGATCGCGACGTCGAATCCGGCCGATCTCAACGGAGACGGTGCGGTCGACTCGGCGGATCTCGGCATCCTGCTGACGAACTGGGGCGGCTCCGGCGCCGGCGACATCAACGGCGACGGTTCGGTCGACTCCGCGGACCTCGGCATCCTGTTGTCGAACTGGACGTAAGGTCGCTGCTTTCGCGGTTGCGACAGCGTAGGTCCAACGCACGGGCTGCTGTGGTTTAGGCGCTCGCGACTCGTGATTTGAGCGGTCGCCGCTGCGGCCGCTCCCTCTGGTCAGCCTCGCCGCGAGTGAATCCGCCTCGGCCTGGAGACGCGTCATTTGAGCGCTCGCGACTCGTGATTTGAGCGGTCGCGGCTGCGGCCGCTCCCTCTGGTCAGCCTCGCGGCGAGTGAATCGCCGCGGGCTGCAAACGTCGGAGTCCGACACCACGGGTGCCCGGGGACGCGAGTCCCCGGAACGACGGACGTTCGAGTCGACAGCCAAAATGGGTGCCACCACTTCCAGTGGTGGTTTCGCGGCCGCATCGGCACGACGCCCGTTCCCGGCCACGTCGACTCCGCACGGCCGCGGCC
>JBIKXP010000150.1:0-8203 GCA_044355685.1 Phycisphaerales bacterium | reverse complement strand
CGCCGTTCTCAGGGCCTGCACGCAGGTCCGCACTGCGGATTCCCGCAAGGATCGACTCGGCGTACGCGAGCTCCTCTGCATGCGATCGCATGGCGCGCCCGGCCTTGCCGCCGGGCGAGAGTCCGTCATGCCGCACGATGAAGAACCAATTGCCGCCCCAGGCGACGTCGCCGCGCACGACGCCGCCCTGCGCGAGCATGACTTCCACATCACGAGCGTGGACGCGCGAGGGGACATTGTCGAACGCGAAGCGCCCATCGTCGCGTGCCGTCACCACGACGTCGCCGACGCGCGTCTCGAAGACCGCGCGCGGCGGGAGCTCGAAGCCAATGTGGCGCAGCGTGCGCGCGAGCCCGATCGTCGCGTGTCCGCACATCCCAAGCGGCGCGCTCGCGTTCCAGAAGAGGACGCCGCACGCGGCGCCGGGCTTCGACGGACGGCACGCCAGCGCGCAGACCGTCGCGTCGGCTGCTCGGGGATTCGCGGCAAGCGCAAGGCACTCGCGCGGAATCGCATGCGCGCCGCCGATCGACCAATGCGCAAGGAGTTCGGGAAGCGTCATGCGGAAGAGCCCGCCGTCCGGTGCAAGCAGCACGCGGGTCGGTTCGCCCTCTGTGTGGCTGTCGACGAATCGCTCGATCTTCACGTCGGCAGGATACAGCGCAGCGCGCGCAGACAGGCGATACGCTGCGTGCATGCAGCCTTCGAACGAAGTCGGCGCCCCATTCCGCGGCGTGATTCCCGCGATCGTTTCCCCGTTCCGCGAAGACTCCTCGCTGCATGCGACGCGGCTTGGCGACCTCGCGCGTCGCATGCTCGCGGCCGGCTGCAGCGGCACGGTGTGGCCTGGGTCTCTCGGCGAAGGACAGACGCTCGCCTTCGACGAGCGCGTCGAGGGCTGGAAGGCGATCGCGACGGCAAGCGAGGGCCGCGGGAACGCGTTTGCCACGATCTCCGCCGCATCGACGCGCGAAGCCGTGCGGCAGATCGAGAAGGCGGCCGCGATCGGCATGCGCGGCTGCATGATCCTGCCGCCCTACGTGCACAAGGGTCCGTGGCATGAGCATCGCGCCCACTTCGAGGCGATGCTCTCGGCCGCTCCCCTTCCGATGATGCTCTACAACAATCCCCCCGCCTACGGCGTCGACGTGAGCGCCGAGCAGGTGTTCGACCTCGCGGAAAGGCATGCGAATCTCGTCGCCGTGAAGGATTCGACCGGCGATGCCCGCAAGTTGACCGCGCTGATCGCCGGAAGCCGCGGGCGTGCGCGCACGGTCGCCGCGCTCGTCGGCCTCGACGACTGCGCGGTCGAGGGTGCGCGCATGGGCTGCGCCGGCTGGATCGCCGGCCTTGCCAACGCACTCCCTGCCGAGAGCGTGCGGCTGTTCACGCTCGCGCAGTCGACGCGCGTCGAGGACATCGAGGCGTGCGATGCGCTGTATGCATGGTTCCTCCCGCTTCTTCGGCTCGACACCGTGCCAGAGTTCGTGCAGTTGATCAAGCTTGTGATGGCCGAGACGCAGACAGGCGACGAGCGTGTGCGCGCGCCACGAAAGCCGCTCGAAGGCGAAGCACGCGCGCACGCGCTTGCGGTGATCCGTGCGGCGCTGGCGACGCGTGGGTGACGGATGTCGACGAGGGCGAAGCCCGAGCCAGCAACCGTGCGAGTCAACAGTCAACGCTCGGGCTTCGCCCGCGCGTGAACCTCGAATCAACCTCGATTCAACCTCGAAACGCGCTCAGGATTGCACGCACAGCGCCTTCGAGAAGCGCTTCGCGGCCGCGGGCAATCCGACCGCGGTGAAGCGTGCGTCACCCGTCGCGGGGAACGGTCCGCCGTGCACCATCGCGGGGCTCACGGCGACGCCCGTCGGCATCGTCTCCGCAAGGAGCCGCCCGACCTTGAAGCGCAGCACGCCGAACAGCGTCGCGCGCACGGCGTCGTCTCCCGCGTCGGCCACGACCGTCGACGCGAGCTGCCCGTCAAGCGCGCGGGCGAAGTCCACGAGCTGCGCATCGCCTTCGACTGCGACGACGGTGCCGAGCGGACCGAACGCTTCGTTCATGCATGCCGCGCGCGCACGGCGCACGAGCGCCGCATCCGCGACCGCGAGCGTCGGCTCGAAGCGGAAACCAGGCGCCTGCGCGCGGCCGCCACACACGATCCGCGCACCCGCAGCGCGCAGCGCGTCGACCGACTGTGCAAGATGCATGCGAATCGACTCAGTCAGGAGCACCGCCGGCGCGGCCTTGCCAAGCACCTCCGCCGCGCGCGCGGCCACGCGCGCAGCCGCAGCCTCGCCCGTCACGAAGATCACGCCCGGCTTCGTGCAGAACTGCCCGCCGCCCAAGAGCACCGACGACGTCCATGCATCCGCAATCGCGTCCGCGCGCAGAGATGCGGCGTGCGACGCGACGAACACGGGATTCACGGCCGCCATCTCGCAGCTCGCCGGCTTTCCGAGGCGATCGCATGCGGCCTTCAACCGAAGTCCAGCCGCGCGCGAACCCGTGAAGCCAAGCGCCGCGACGCCCGGGTGCGCGAGGAGCGCCTCGCCGTCGTCGGGTGCGCAGTCGAAGAAGAGCTGCACCGCCGAAGACGGAAGTTTCGCGGCATCGCGCGCGGCGCAGCAGTGGGCGAATATCCGCGCCGTCGTGTTTGGGTGGCCCGGATGCGCCTTCGCGATCACCGGGTTGCGCGCGGCGATCGCAGCCGTGAAATCGCCGCCCGAGACGCCGTTGAACGCAAGCGGGAAATTCGACGGTCCGATGCAGACGACCGCTCCGCCGAGCGGCACAAGCGTTGCGCGCAGTCTGTTCGTGGCATCGAGCGCGATCTCGCGCCAAGATTCGTCGCGCAGGCAGCCCGCGGCCGCGCGCAACTGGAAGGTCATGCGGTTGAACTCGACCTCGGCGAGACGCGGCGCAAGCGGCAACGCCGTCTCCTCGTGCGCGAGTTGCGCGATTCCCACGCGGTCTCCTTCGAGACGCGCCGCATAGTCCTCGAGGAAACCTGCCAGAACCGCGCCGGGCGCATCCGCGAGCGCATCGATCGCGTCACACGCGGTGTCGGCGATGGCCTCGAGCTCGGCGCGCGACGCACGGGCGAACTCCGCGCCGATCGCTGCGCCGGTCGCGGGATTCACGGCGCGCATGTCAGCCAACCGGAGGGTCGACGAGCGTCGGCCGTCCGTCCTTCCACGCGATCGCGACGCTGGCGGATCCCTGCAGAAACGCCTCAAGCCAGGTTCCCACGGCATCGATTCGCCAGTCGCCGGCATCGAAGAGCGACTCGGGCTTCGCGGTCGCGCGCGACATCCACCAGCGCGACACGTCGCCGCGGGTCGCGACCATCGTCGGCGCGAGTCCCATGGCGATGCAGCGGGCGCCGAGGATCGAGACGATCGCATCGATCGCGGTGCGGTCGGCGGCGGTCTCCTCGGTGATCTTGCCGTGCGCGAGCTTCTCAGGCGGCATCTTGCCGCCCTCTTCCACGGCCTGCGCGATCACGTCGCCGTACTTCTGGACGAACTTCTTGGGCAGCCCGCGCACCGCCGCAAGCTGCTGCGTGCTCACCGGACGCTGGCGAACGATGTCGGCAAGCGTCTCGTCAGGCATGACAACCCGATGCGGAAGGTCCTCCTTGCGCGCGATGTCGTCGCGAAGCCGCGTGAGGAGGCGCAGCACCGGCACCTGCGCCGGCTTCATCGGCCAGTTCTTCATGGTGCGACGGATCTGCGACTCCTCGTCGAAACGCGCGGGAATCCGCACGCTTTGCTCGCACTCGCGCAGCGCCCACGCAAGCGAACCGCGGCGCTCGAGCTCCGAGCGCAGCCGCTCCCAGACAAGCGGCAGATAGCGCACGTCGTCGGCTGCGTAGCGGAGCTGCGAGGGCGACAGCGGACGCGCGTCCCAGTTCGTGAACGTATGACCCTTCGAAAGCTTGTGCCCCGCGAAGCGCTCGACGAGCTTCTCGAGGCCGGCCGGCCAAGGCATCTCCGCGAATGCAGCCGCCACCTGCACATCGAGGGTGTTCGCGGGCTCCTTGCCCAGCAGGCGACGCACGGGCTCGAGGTCCTGCGTGCCCGCATGCACCAGCGTCAGGAGCGAAGGATCGGCGACCAGTTCGAAGATGGGCTTGAGATCCGGCACCGCGAAGGCGTCGACGAGCACGACGCGCTCGGTCGTCGCAAGCTGGACGACGCAGATCTTCGGCCAGTAGCTCTCCTCGCCGATGAACTCGGTGTCGTAGGCGAAGACGCCCTTCTCGCGGACGTGCGCGAGCTCGTCCGCAAGTTCCGCGGCGGTCGAGACGAGCCTCGCCTCGCCACGTGCCACGAGCGAGTGCTCGAGGTGCGGCGAGTTCGCCGACTCGTCGTCCTGCGACGCGGCGTGGTGCCGCTCGCGCTTCTTGCGTCGGTAGTTGAGGTTCATCGCGACGCCGCCACCTGACCGGACACAGCTCCCGATGCGCGGGCGCGCACGACCTCGATCACGGACCGCGCGACATGGTCAAGTTGCTCCTGCACGAGATCCGGGTAGATCGGCAACGCGATCGTCTCGCGCGCGGCCGCCTCGGCGTGCGGGAAGATGCCCTTCGAGTAGTGGAGATGCCTGAAGCACTCCTGGAGGTGAAGCGGCACGGGGTAGTAGATCTCTGTGCCGATCTTGCGGTCGGTGAGGTCCTGGCGCACGAGGTCGCGGATCTCCGCCGGCACGCGGATCGTGTACTGGTTGTAGATGTGGCGCGCGCCTGCGGGCGCCGCCTTCGGATACCGCAGCGCAAGCCCCCCCGCCGAGAGGGCGACGCCCGAGTCCTTGGCGCCGGCGGCCGCGAACGCGGCGTCGTAGAACGCGGCGTTCTTCTGACGACCCGCGCTCCACGCATCGAGGTGGCGCATCTTCACGAGGAGCACCGCGGCCTGCAGCGCGTCGAGACGCGAGTTCATGCCGACTTCGGCGTGGTAGTACTTCGGCTCCATGCCGTGATTGCGGAGGCGCATCATGCGCTGGGCAAGCGCCTCGTCGTTCGTGGTGATGATGCCGCCGTCGCCGAAGCCGCCGAGGTTCTTCGACGGGAAGTAGCTGAAGGTGCCGATCACGCCGCGCGAGCCGACGCGCTTGCCGTGGCTGTCCTCGGTGCCGATCGCCTGCGCGGCGTCCTCGACCACGGGGACACCGTGCTCCCTGCCGATCTCAAGCATGGCGTCGAGGTCGCACGCCTGGCCGAACAAGTGCACCGGCACGATCGCCTTGATGTTCTTGTGACAGCGGAACGCCATCCGCGTCGACTCAGGGCAGATGTTGTAGGTGGCCGGATCGCAGTCGACGAACACAGGCTGCGCGCCGAGACGATGCACGCTTCCCGCCGTCGCGAAGAACGTGTACGTCGGACAGAGGACGGCGTCACCGGCCGTGATGCCGAGCGCCTGGAGCGCAAGCAGGATCGCGTCCGAGCCATTGGCGCAGCCGATCGCATACTTCGTCTGGCAATAGCCAGCCGTCATGCACTCGAGCTCCGCGATCTTCGGGCCGCCGATGAAGTACTGGCTCTCGATCACTTCCTTGACGACGGGCTCGATCTCCGAGCGGATGGTCGCGTACTGCGCCTTGAGGTCGAGAAGCGGGACAGTCACGGCGGCAGCGGTCGCGGTCGTCAAGATGGACTCCTGTTCCTCCGGCCTACCGGAGACCCACTATTGTGCAGAAATCGGGGGATGATGGATAGGCTCCCGCCGCCTTATCCGGCAGAGGAACCGCGCAGCGGGCCATGCCCGGTTCCGGTGGAGCCGAATCCACCCGATCCGCGAGTCGTGTCCGTAAGTGCCTCTACCTCCTTGACTTGCGCGCGCTCGACCCGCGCAATCACCATTTGGGCGATGCGCGTGCCCGGCTCGACCACAAACGGCGCCCTTCCGAGGTTGATGAGCGGCACCTTGACCTCTCCCCGGTAGTCGGCGTCGATGGTCCCGGGGGCGTTTGGCATCGAGATCCCGTGCTTGGTGGCCAGTCCGGATCGCGGACGCACCTGCGCCTCGAAGCCGGGCGGCAGCGCCATGGCGAAGCCGCAAGGAATGAGCGCGATCGCACCGGGCTCGATCGTCACCGGCGCATCGAGGTCGGCGGAGAGATCGAGTCCCGCCGCGAGTTCGGTCTGGTACGCGGGGAGCGTGGCGCTCGGACGAAGACGCTTGAGTTCGAGGGCGAGGCCGATCGGGGTGACGTTCATGGTCGGGAAGGTAGCGCGTGCCGCGTCGAGCGGCGTCCGAAAACGCCCGCAGGGCGCCGACGTCGGTCGGCACCCTGCGGTTCCCCCATGGCCAATGCGAGCCGACAGACCGGCTCAGGCACGCCGGCGGCGGTTGCCGACGGCACCTGCGAGGCCAAGCAGCGCGAACGCGCCGGGAGCAGGGATCTGGCTGAACTCCTGACGGATGAACGACGCCGAGGCGGTGCCCTCCGCCGTCGGGGTGAAGAACTTGAAGTTCTTGTTCACCTCGAAGGCGCGGTAGCCGTCGGGGTTGATCTCGCAGAAGTCCTTGTAGTCCATGAGGCGCTGATCCGCCGGCGGCCCAAAGAGGTTGTAGACGCTGAGCTGGCCGAGGAACTGGTTCGCGTCGAGGTCGAAGATCGACTCATCAACGCGCGCGAACGACCCCGTTCCCGAGACGCCGCCGTTGAAGACGGAACGCACGTCGCAGAGACGGAGGCCCCACTCGAAGGCCTCGGGGTTCACCTCGACCGAGTACTGGAGGTTCGCCTCCGAGACCTGGTCGTCTCCGGGATTGGTGTCGGCGAAGCCGCCCATTAGGTCAAAGCCGACGTTGCGGAAGCCGTGGCCGTTGCCGTTCAGCGAGATGAAGGCTGTGAGCGTGATGTCCTCGAGCATGAAATGCTGCGAGCTGTACGACTCGAACGTAAACACCTTGTCGTCAATGAACACCGTGCGGTCACTTCCCGCCGCAAAGAGCTCTGTGAACGAAAGGGTGTCGCCGTTCCCGAGCGTCCAGGCCGCCTGCGCGGCCTGCGCCGCAAGCATGGTGGCGCCTGCCGTCATGAGGAACGCCGACTGCATGGTAAATCGCATCGTTTCTTCTCCTTGTTCCTTCCTCGAACCCCGTGCCCAGGCGCGTCCAATCCGCAACGAGCAGAGAGACACACCGGACGGCGCGGGGTCGAACAGGAGAGATCCAAGCGACGAGACAACGGAACATCAAGCGCACGACGCGAGATCGACGCGCGAACAAGGACAGTTCCTTCACAGAAGCGCGAACGAATGCGCGAGGACTGTTCCGGCGGCCGGATTCAGCCGAGTTTCGCCACCGCTGCGAGTACCTCGTCGGCGTGGCCTTCGACCTTCACGCGGTCGAAGCGCGCTGCGACGGTGCCATCCTTGGCGATGACGTAGGTCGTCCGCACGATGCCCATGTACTTCTTGCCGTACATGTTCTTCTCCTGCCACACACCGAACGCGGCCGCGACGGGCGGCACGCCGTTCTTTGCGGGCATGTCGGCGAGCAGCGTGAGGCCGAGCTTGTACTTCGCATCGAACGCCTTGTGGCTGTCGACCGAATCGGGGCTGACACCGAGGACAGCGCAGCCGAGCTTCGCGAACTTGGGGCGGTTGTCGCGGAACGCGCACGCCTCGACGGTGCAGCCCGGCGTGTCGTCGGCTGGATAGAAGTAGAGGACGAAGGGCTTGCCCTTGAGGCTCGCGAGGGTGACGGTCTTGCCAGAGCCATCGAGTGCGCTGAAGGCTGGCGCCGGCGAACCAGCCTCGATGAGGCCGGTGGCCTTCGCGGCAGGCTTCTTCGCGGCGGGCTTCTTCGCGGCAGGCTTGGCGGCGAGCTTGATCGCCTTCTTGACGGGCTGCTTGGTGACAGCCTTCTTGGTGACGGTCTTCTTGGTGACAGCCTTCTTGGTGACGGCCTTCTTGGTGACGGTCTTCTTCACGTTCTGCTTCGTCGTCGTCTTCTTGGTGGTGGTTGGCATGGTGTGCGCGGTTCGCATATCTGCCTTGGCGGATTCAGCCTGCAGCGCGGAGCGCGCCGAAGGCCGTTTCAGTTTTTCGGCGCTTCAGGAAATCGTGTGGGTGAACTGCGATGGAGGCGCCGATCGGGCTCCGGTTTTCTCACGGAGGCACGGAGGCACGGAGGAAGGACGAGAACCCGAAGACTGCGAGCGATGCGAGGAGGCGGAAAGA
>JBIKXP010000149.1:0-8230 GCA_044355685.1 Phycisphaerales bacterium | reverse complement strand
GGCGAGATCATCGGCCGTCTGCTTGAAGTCCGACTTCGCCATCGCATCAAGCGGAATCCACGGCTCGATGCGCGTGCCGCCCCATGAGATGTCGACAAGACCGATCGGCACCTTGTGATCGAGCGCGAGAGAGAGATCGACGCCGAACCACCAGCCCACCGCCGTGAAGCCTCCGACCGTCTCGGGCGACGCCACGCGCCAGACGCCGGCGGCGCGCGCGGCGGGCCTGTTCGCAGTGCGATGCTCGGCCTTGTACGAGCGAATCACGACCTTCGACGCGGCTTCGCGCGCGCGATCCGCGTCGTTTGCCGCGTCGACCGGCCACTCCATGTTCGACTGGCCCGAGCAGAACCACACCTCGCCGACGAGGACGTCCTTCGCGGAGGCGCGCCCGCTCTTCGCCTCGACCACGAGCTCGCGTGGCTCAAGCGATGCCGGCATCGCGGCGAGGACGAGCGCAAAGCGGCCCTCGACATCGGCCCGGCCCTCGACGCGCGCGGCGCCGAACGAGAGCGCGAGCGGCTCGTTCGGCTCGGCGCGGCCCGTCACGGTGATCGCGCGCTCGCGCTGCAGCACGGCGTGATTCTGGAACGGCGTGTCGAGCAAGACCTCCGCCTGCACATCAGCTGCGAAGGCGAGAACCAAGGCGCCGGCAAGCGCACGGCGAACGGCAGGTCGTGTCATGTGCTCCATCGTGACGGGCCAACGCCCCCGATGCAAGAGTCACGCGGCCCGAACGCGATCTTTCCGGGCGAATCGGTCGCGCCGGGAGAGAAGCCGCAGGCCATGCAGCGCGACCAGCACGGTGCTTCCCTCGTGGCAGATGACCGCGATCGGCAACGGCACCACGCCGAGAAGCGTCAGCGGGATCAGGATCGCCACCACACCCATCGAGAAGATCACGTTCTGCCGGATCATCACCCGCGTGGCGCGGCCGAGTTCGATCGCGAACGGCAGCCGCGTGAGGTCGTCGGACATCAGCGCGACGTCTGCCGCCTCGAGCGCGACGTCCGTCCCGCCGTGGCCCATCGCGATGCCCACGGTCGCGGCCGCAAGCGCGGGGGCGTCGTTCACGCCGTCGCCCACCATCGCAGCGGCGCCGTGCGATGCGACGAAGGCGCGAATCTCGTCGATCTTCTGCTCGGGCATCAGGCCCGCCTTCACGATCGACACGCCGACGTCGGCGCCGACCTTCGCACCGGTCGCCGCGTTGTCACCCGTGAGCATCGCGACCTCGCATCCGAGGTCGCGCAGCGCGCGGATCGCTTCCGCTGCCTCGGTGCGCGGACGATCGCTCACGCCGATCGCGCCGAGCGTGCGCGCTCCATGCACCACCGACATCGCCGTCATCGCCTGCGCCTCGATCGTGCGCGCGAGTTCCTCGACACGCGGATCGGCGACAAGCGCGTTGTTCTCGAAGAGCCGCGCACGCCCGACGCCCGCGCGCACGCCATCCACCACGCCCTCGACGCCCTTTCCCTTCACGGCGATGGCGTCGGTGACCGGCGGCACCGCGATGCCGCGCGCCTTCGCTGCATCGACCACGGCCTTCGCGATCGGATGACTCGACGACTGCTCGATGGCGGCTGCGATGCGCAGCAGTTCGTCCCCATCGACGCCCGGCATCGGCGAGAGCGCCGAGAGTTCGGGCTTTCCCCGCGTGATCGTGCCGGTCTTGTCCATCGCGACGACGCGCACCGTGCCCAGCGCCTCGAGATGCATGCCGCCCTTCACCAGCACGCCGCCGCGCGCCGCGCGCGCGAGGCCCGCGAGCACCGCGGCCGGCGTCGAAATCGCAAGCGCGCACGGCGATGCGCCGATCAGCATGCTCATGGCGCGAAGGAACGCCTCGCTCCACGAAAGCCAGCCAAACAGCGGCGGCACGATGATCGCGAGCGTCGTGACGACAAGCACGCACGGCACATAGATGCGCGTGAAGCGCTCGGCGGCGCGCTCGGCAAGCGACTTCGTGGCCTGCGCCTCCGCGACCAAACGCACCATGCGGGCGACGAGCGTGTCGGAGGCCGGCCGCGACACGCAGACCGCAAGGGCTCCGTCGCCATTGAGCGAGCCCGCAAACACCGCGCTGCCCGGCTCCTTGTCGACCGGCATGCTCTCGCCCGTGATCGGGCTCTGGTCGACGCCAGAGCGGCCTTCGCGCACCTCGCCATCGGCCGCGATGCGCTCTCCCGGCCGCACGACGATGATGTCGCCGACGGCGAGCTTCTCGACGGCGACCTCGCGCTCGACTCCATCGGCGCCGCGCACGCGGGCACGCTTTGGCGCGAGTTTCGCCAGCGCGCTCACGGCGCTCTTCGCGCGCGACAGCGCCAGGTGCTCGAGCCCATGACCGAGCGAGAAGAGGAAGAGCAGCAGTGCGCCCTCGGCGAACTCGCCGACGAGCGCGGCGCCAATCGCGCCCACCACCATGAGGAAATCGATGTCAAGGCGGCCACGCAGCAACTGGCGCAGGCCCTCGCGGGTCGCCTCCCAGCCGCCAACGACGTACGCGACCGAGTACAGCGCGTACGCCGCGATCACCCACTCGGAGCGCTCACAGAGATAGCCGCCGACAAGCGCCGGTCCGGCGATCGCCGGCCACACCAGCTCCGAGTAGGCGCCGAGCGCGCGAAACGGAGCCCACAGTCGAGGCGTCGCCGTCTCAGCGGCCGCCGTGGCCTCCGTGGCCTCCGTGCCCGCATGTTCATGATCGTCGCCGCGTCCGTGCACATGGACAGGCTAACGCATGCGCGAGAGGCGCGAGGCAACCAAAAAGAGCGCCGCCCGGCGGAGAGTCCGGGCGGCGCGTGGATGACATGAATCTCGCCGGGGCGGCCGGAGTCGGTCGGCCGTTGCCCCCCGGAGAAATCGAGCGATCAGAAGGTGATCTGGATCTGCGAGCGGAGAACCCACTGGCCGTCGTTCGTGAACCCGTTTCCAGTGGTCGACGAGCCATCCGAGAGCCAATCGGCGCCCGAGCTGTTGAAGTCGCCGATCGGAGCCATGGCGAAGCCGACGTCGGACGACCACTTGATGTCCTTGTTGCCGCCGATGAAGTAGTTGAGGCCCACGGTGACGATGTTGTTCGACTCGAGCTCGACGCCCGGCTCGGCCACACGGAACTTGTCGGTGTCGGTGCTGCCGATCTCATATCGCGCGAACAGCTCGAGCTCGCTGTTGAGGAAGTAGCCGCCCTGCACGACCGCGCCCCACTGTCCCATGCTGTCGCTGGTGCCGCCACCGCGGGTGGCGACGTTGCCGGCGAGCTGCACGTCGCGGTAGATGCCCGCGGCGTAGAAGGTCGCACCGCCGAGGTGGACGGTCAGGTCTGCGGTCACGCCCCACATCGAGTCCGTCGTCGAAGCGGTCTGCGTGCCCTCGTTGCTCGGACGAAGGCTCTGCCCCATCGCGCCGAGGCCGATCATCCAGCCCTTGTCGTCGCCGATGTAGCTGTTGAGGTCGCGCATCTGGCGCCAGTTGCCGGCGCCGAGATACTCGACGCGGCCGGCAAAGGCCCAGTTCGTCGTGTTCTGGCTGAAGCTCGTGGTGTACGAACCGGAGTAGCCGCCGGCGTTCGCGGTGGCCGAGCTCGGGACGCTCGACGCATTCGCGCGAAGTCCATCGCCATAGAACACCGTCGCGCGCCACTGCTCGCCGGCACGCCCGCCGAACTCGGCCTGAAGGCCCTGCGCGAACTTCGTCGAGAAGACGTCGTTCACGAGCGATCGCTCGACGGTGAGCTGCGACGCGCTCGAGACGAGCTCTTCGCGGATGAACGGAGCCTTGAACTGTCCGGCGCGCAGCATCATGCCGTTGCCGAAGTCCTTCTGGATGAAGATCTCCTCGACCGAGCCGACGATGTTGTTCGCGCTGTACGTCGCGCCGGTCACGGTGCCGGTGGCGCGGTTCGCGACAAGCTTCACTTCGTACGTCCAGCTCGGGTCGATCACGAAGCCCGTGAAGGTGAGCTTCGTGCGGCGGTTCTCGAAGCCCCAGTTGCCTTCCTTCGCAGCAGTGGCGCCGAGGCCGCTGTTGTCGCGGTTGTTGTAGGCCCAGCGCACCTGCACCTGGCCACGCAGGTTCAGCTTGAAGTCGCCGCTCGGCGACGCCATGAAGAAGCCGCCCTGATCCTTGTTCCAGCCGGCGGTTGCGCCGGACGCCTGGAGGCTGTCGCGCACCGACGCGTCGGCGAGGACGTCGGAGACGATCGCGCGGATCTCGCTCGCGCGCTGCTCCGTCAGCCATTCCTCGCCGTTGGCGCCGCGCTCGAGCTTCTCGACCTTCGCGGCGAGCGCCGCGTTGGCGGCCTTGAGCTCTGCGATCTGCGACGCCGTGTCGATGGATTCGCCGCCTGCGCCGAGCGCGGCGCCCGCGATCGAGAGCGTGGTCGCGCCTGCAACCAGACCTCCGATCGATCGTGTGATGTTCGTCTTCATCTTCGTGGTGCTCCTTTGCTGAACGGTGTTGACTGGCATGGACAGGTGAACGGCCCTCTCAGCCTGCTGGGCAAGGCGCCCGGCGCAGCCGCGGTGGACCGAGGAGCATCACACTAAAGAACAAGGATTTGGTCAGGGCGAGATGAAGGCGCTGCGAGAGCCTTCACACAACCTTCATATGAAGGCATGGTCAAGGAATGGCAAAAACGCAGGAAATCAAGCCTTCTCCTGAACAATCGGCCCCTCGCTTCATGTGATCTGAATGGAATGCAAACTGCAATCCTCGATCAATCGCCGCGCATGCCGCGGATGCGGAAGTCCGTTCTGTAAGGGTTTGGTTCATTCGAGGTGAAGAGCGTGCGTTTGGCGCGTCGTCGGCCTTGCGTCGACGCGTGGACTGCTCGACGCTCCTTCACCTCGTCAAGACGCAACGCTCTCCCGAAAGGCCACAGACCATGAAGCTGCTCTCGAACTCCTGCCTGCTCGCTTTCGCGCTCTTCGGCGTCGTCGCGCCGGGATGCCAGCCCGGCATCAAGAGCACGCTTCCGACCGTCGAGGTCATCACCCCGATCGTGCAGACCGAACGCCTCTGCCCAATCACCGGCGAACCCGTGACCGAACTCGACGAGGCCGCCTTCTTCGAGACCTACCCCGTCTACTGCAAGGGCCGCGAGAACGCGCGCCAGTTTGCGTCGCTCTCCGCTTCGCAGCGCGCGCGTCTGGCCAAGGATCAGGTTCTCCCGCAGAAGGGAATCTCGAACGCGACCTGCCCGCTGACGGGCGAGACGCTCAACGCGTCGGCTGCGCCCGTCGTCTACGAAGGCGAGGCGATCGGCTTCGCGTCGCTCGCGGACGCGAACCAGTTCCGCTCGCTGCGGCCGGAGAAGAAGGCGCGCACGATCGAGCGTTGGCGCGCCGAAATCGCCAAGTGATCACGTCGCGCTGCGCGTCTCGATCTCAACCGCCCCGACCTCCGGGATCAGGCGCGTCTCGAGGCGACGTCGGATCGCCTCGTCGTCGAGCGCTTCGGGCGCCTGCAGGCCCATCGTGAACGACCGGCCCGACTTCCCAGGGCGAAGCGAACGCACATGGCACCCGGCGCTTCGAAGTTCAAGCGACGCGACGAGCTCGGCCTTCGCCCGATCCGCCATCGGAAGCAGCCGGATCTTCACCTCCGCGGCGCGCCGCGCCTGGATCCACCAGATGAGGAGCCACGCTGCGAGGGCCACGACGATGGCGAGGAGATACTGCGTGAGTCCGCAGGCAAGCCCGATCGCGATCACGAGAATGGCGCGGGCGTTCATGTTCGGCGTGGCGATGAGCGTGCGGAAGCGGATGAGCGCGCCGAGGCCGAGGACGACGAGCGCCATCGCCTGATCGACGACGACGAGCGCCGAGACGACGGCGCCGATGAGGCCGAGGATCACGAGCGTCTTGCGCTCGTCCATCGCGTGCACCGGGTCGGGCCTGCGTCTGCCGCGCGGGTGGAATGCGATCAGCGCCGCGAGAACCAGCGCGAGGCCGATGCCGAGAAGGAGCTCGATCCACGCTGCCGGGCGCATGAACTGGCCCAGCGCATCGCGCAGGCGCTCGAGCGCCGAGGCTCCGAGCGAACTCCGCAGGAGCCCTTCCTGGCCGCCGCCCGCGACGGCACCCGGCGCCGCGTGCGAAGTCGACGAGATCGCGACGACGACACCCGCTGCAACCGCATGCACAAGGCTCTGCGTTCGCATGGCGAAGGTTCGTGCTGCTGCGGTTCGAATCATGCAGTCGACATCATGCCCGAACAGGGCTCCGGCGCAAAGCCATCGTCCACAATCAAGGCCCGAGAAGGCCGCGCGGTCGCGTGGGGGCCATCACCGCGTCGCACACGAGGGACTCAGAACCTTGCGCACGACCGCGAAAGCTCAGCGGCGCCGACGCGTGCCCATCACGGCGGGCACCGAGAGCCGCTGCTCGCGCTGCCCTGCCTGACCGCCAGCCTGACCACTACCTTGGGCCCCGCCCCCCTGCTGGTCGGCGAGGCGCTTGAACTGCTCGTTCGTCTTCTCGATCGAACCGCGGACCATCTTCACCTTCTCGGCGTCAAGACCCTGCAGGATCGCGCTCGCCATCGCGTGCGCTGGATTGAAGGGACCAAACCCCAGCATGCCCTTCTCGATGTCGAGGCGCACGCCCGTCGCGCCGAGATCCGACAGCATGCACAGCACGGTCATCAGCTCGGGGTCATCGAGCGCCTTGCCGTCCTTCATCATGCCGCCCAGCACGCGGCCGGCCGTCACGAACACGGGCTCATTGACCTGCTTCGCGGCGCTCACGCGCTGGCTCAGCTGCACCATGAGCTCGCGAGACTGTCGGACGATGGCGACCTCGGCCTCGTTCACCCGGATCTTGCGGCGGAACGCGTTGCACATGGCCGCGGCCAGCGCAAGCCCCGACTCGATGGCCGCAAATCCGAAGGCCGTCTCGGCGCCGGCAGCGGCGTCGGTGGGCGTCTCCTCGGTGACGTTGGCGGTGCCGCCATCGACCCACATGTTCTTGATGCCCAGCGACGCGCAGGACTGGAGCCCGGCCTGGACGATCGGTTCCTGCTGGGTCTTCCCCTCTGCGAGCAGCGACGCCACGACGTTGGCCGCCGTATGCGGAATGGGCTCCGCCGCGGTGATCTTCTGCATCACGAGATTCACGAAGGCCACGAAGTCCTTCTTCTCGACGTCGCGGAGGAGGCAGTACTGGCCGTTGACGCGGATGGCGCTCATGGGGGGCTCTGGTGTTCGGGGCGAACCGGCCGAGACCGGGGGAGGAAGATGGTAGCACCTCCCCGGACCACGCCCCGCGCAGCCGGAGCACGCCCCGCGCGCAGCTGGAGCACGCCCCGCGCAGCCGGACCACGCCCCGCGCAGCCGGAGCACGCCCCGCGCGCAGCTGGACCACGCCCCGCGCGCAGCTGGAGCACGCCCCCACCGCGCGGCGCGCTCGACCGCCACGCCTGAGCGTCCTTTCCGTACCATCGCGCCATGCCCCGCGACGCGACCCGCGCCCCGTCCCGATCCAAGCAGCGCGCAACCACCCGGCCCGCTCCGGCCGTCGGCATCATCATGGGCTCGCAATCGGACTGGGAGACGATGCAGCATGCGTCCGAGATGCTTGCTTCGCTCGGCGTCTCGCATGAGTGCCGGGTGGTTTCGGCCCATCGGACGCCGGATCTCCTGTTTCAGTACGCCTCCTCCGCCCGCGGTCGCGGCATCAAAGTCATCATCGCCGGGGCCGGTGGCGCCGCGCACCTTCCCGGCATGTGCGCGTCGAAGACCGATCTTCCCGTCCTTGGCGTACCAGTCGAGTCGAAGGCGCTCAAGGGCCTCGACTCGCTCCTGTCGATCGCGCAGATGCCTGCTGGCATTCCCGTGGGAACGCTTGCGATCGGCCGCGCTGGCGCGGTGAATGCCGCGCTTCTCGCGGCGAGCATCCTCTCGCACCATGACGCGGGCGTGGCCGAGAAACTCGCGGCATTCCGCGCGAACCAGACCGCGAAGGTGCTCGCGAACCCGATTCCGGGGGTGATCTCCGCGCCGGCGAAGCCGCGCGCGCAAAGGAGCGCAGGTTCGACTCGGACGAGCGCGCGAAAGGCGAAGCAGAAGTGACTGCGACGAAGATCGGCGTCCTCGGCGGCGGCCAACTCGGGCAGATGCTCGGGCTTGCTGCAATTCCGCTCGGAATCGAGTGTGTCTTCTACGACCCGTCGCCAGATGCCCCCGCGCGCGTGGCGGGCCGGCACATCTCTGCAACGTGGAGCG
>JBIKXP010000148.1:0-8254 GCA_044355685.1 Phycisphaerales bacterium | reverse complement strand
CGCCGCGCGATTCACTCGCGCGGCGTTTCTCCAAAGGGAGCGGCCGCAGCCGCGACCGCTCAAAGACGAGCGGCTGAAGGCGCGCGATTGGCTCGAGTGATCTCCCGCGAGGGCTGAGACGCATTTCTCCAAAGGGAGCGGCCGCAGCCGCGACCGCTCAAAGACGAGCGGCTGAAGGCGCGCGATTGGCTCGAGTGATCTCCCGCGAGGGATGAGACGCATTTCAGGACGCCGCGCGATTCACTCGCGCTGACCGGCGCGCGTGAAGAGCCGCTCGAGCAGGGTCTTGCGCGCGTCGTCGTCCGACTCGCCCCGCGAGGACTCGCTCGGCCCCTCGACCGGAAGGCGAATCACGAAGTCGCTTCCCTTGCCGGGCTCGCTGAAGAGATCGATCCTGCCGCCATGCTCCTCGACGATGCGGCGCGTGACGGCAAGACCTAGTCCGGAGCCGCCCTTTCGGCCGGTGACGTAGGGGCGGAAGATCTCGGCGTGCTTCTCCGCCGGAATGCCGGGGCCTGTGTCGATCACATGGATCGCAATCTCCCTCGGCGCGCTCTCCTTCGCGCCCTTCGGCGTCGGGTCAGTCGCGGGCTTCAGCCGGATCATGAGTTCGCGCGAGCCTCCTGTCTGCGCCGTCATCGCCTGCGTTGCATTGATGAGCAGGTTGAGGAGCGCCTGCTTGACGAGGGCTGGATCGACCCGGGCCCTGACAGCGGCGATCGGCAGATCGGACCGCAACACGACCTTGTGCTGCTCGCACTGCGGTCGATAGAAGTCGACGAGTTCCTCGACAGTCTCACGGAGGTCCGCATCGGTGGGCGCGAGCTTGATGCGACCCGCGAAGCGGAGGAAGTCGTTGAGGATGTTGGCGAGCCGGGTTGCCTCTCGCTCGACCGTCTCGACGCGGCGGACGAGCGTGGCCTTGTCGTCGTCCGGCAGAGCAGAGTCGGTGATCGCTTCGCTCGCAAGCTGGACGTTGAGCCCGATCGTCGACAGCGGGTTCTTGATCTCGTGCGCGAGACCCCCCGTGAGCGCCCCGAGTTCAGCCAAGCGCTCTTGCCGCTGTGCGCGCGCCTCGGCGGCGCGGAGCCGCACGACCCGCCGGTGCAATGCCACATAGGTCGCGAGGAGCGTCGCGGCTCCTCCGAATAGCGCTCCAACGGCTGCGCTCGACCAGTCCATTGTTGACAACGTATCACCACGGGCGACCGGGGGTCGCCAAGCGCGGGCACAGCCGAGTGCTGCCGAGGAACGCGCGGCCGGTCGTCAGCTTGCGCTGCGCGAGCGGCTGCCGTGGCGCTCGGCGGGGGGGACGCGGGAACCAAGCGACTTGGCCTTGGTTGCGGACCATCCCTTGTCGCCATCCTGCGCGGAGTAGAGCACGCGCTCGCCGTCGCGCAGCGCCCGGAAGCCCTCGGTCTGATCGATCACGGAGAAGTGAACGAAGATATCCTGGCCCTCCGGACCGACAATGAAGCCGAATCCCTTGCGGGCGTCGAACCACTTGACGACCCCTTCGATGTCGTTGAGTGTCTGAGCATCCGCCATCATCGGACTCCAAATATCGGAAAGACCTGACCTTTCCGGTCAGGGGACAGGGCGCAGGGACGAGAAGCGCCTCACTATTCTGTGCGCGGTTCAGCCTCCGTGCAAGCGCAACGTATTCTTCAACCAAGAATCAGGAAAAAAGAACCTCCCCGGGCGGCGGTTTTGGCCACCCGGGGAGGATCGCTGGCGCAGTTCACTGGCACCAAGCGTCCACAAAAGGGGCCGCTTGATGCACGTTCAGGCTGGTATCAGGCCTTTCCGGCGGCCGCCTCCGGCACCGGGAGCATGGCCTTGCGGGAGAGCTTGATGCGGCCGTTGTCGTCGATGTTGATGACCTTGACGGTCACGACATCGCCGACCTTCACCTGCTCGGAGACGTTCTTCACGTAGCCGTGGGCGAGTTCGCTGACGTGCACCATGCCGTCGGTGCCCGGGGCGAGCTCGACGAAGCAGCCGAAGTCCTTGATGGCGACGACCTTGCCGGTGTAGACCGCGCCGATCTTGATCTCGGCGCCGAGCGCCTCGACCGCAGCGCGGGCCTGGGCCGACTTCGCGGCGTCCGAGCACGCGATGAAGACGGTGCCGTCCTCCTCGACATTGATCGTGGCGCCGGTCATCTCCTGGATGCCGCGGATCGTCTTGCCTCCCGGGCCGATGAGCTTGCCGATCTTCTCCGGATCGATCTTGACGATCGTGATGCGCGGAGCGAGCGGCGAGATGTCGGCGCGCGGCTTGGCGATGACCTTCTCCATCTCGGCGATGATGTGGAGACGGCCAACCTTCGCCTGCTCGAAGATCGTCTCGATCTCCGCGACCGAGAGGCCGCGGGCCTTGAGGTCGAGCTGGATGCCCGTGATGCCCTCGCGGGTGCCCGAGACCTTGAAGTCCATCTCGCCGAAGAAGTCTTCCTCGCCGATGATGTCGGTGACGTGCTGCACCTTGCCGTCGGTGTCGGTGAAGCGACCGACCGAGATGCCGGCGCAGGTGTTGCGGATCGGCACACCCGCGTCCATCAGCGCGAGGCAGCCGCCGCAGACGCTCGCCATCGACGAGGAGCCGTTCGACTCGGTGATGTCGCTGACGAGGCGGATCGTGTAGGGGAAGTCCTCGCTCGTGGGGAGGATTCCGAGGAGCGAGCGCTCAGCGAGCGCGCCGTGACCGATCTCGCGACGGCCCGGGCCCATGATGCGGCCGGCTTCGCCCGTGCAGAACGGCGGGAAGTTGTAGTGGAGGTAGAACTTCTTCGCGTACTCGGCGAGGAGGCCGTCGACGATCTGCTCGTCCTTCACGGTGCCGAGGGTGCAGGTGACGAGCGACTGCGTCTCGCCGCGCTGGAAGAACGCGGAGCCGTGCGTGCGCGGGAACACCTCGACCGACATGTCGAGCTGACGGATCTCGTTCAGCTTGCGGCCGTCGGCGCGGATCGAGTGCTGCGCGACCAAGTAGTGCGTGACCTTCTTCTCAAGGAGACGAAGCGCTTCCTTGGCCTGCTTCTGCTTCTTCTCGGCCTCCATGTGATCGGAGTACGCGATGCCAGCGGGAATCGAGAAGTGGGTCTTGATGACCTCGCCCTTGATCGCGTCGACCGCGTCGTTGCGCTCTTTCTTGCTCTTGATCTTGCGGGCCTCGACCAGACGGTCGTAGGCGGCTTCCTTGCACTTCTTCATCACTTCGTCGCTCGGCGTGTTGAGCTCGCCCATGCGCACGGCGGGGGCGCCGCACTTCGCACGGAGCTCCTCCATGAGGTCGAGGATCGGCTTGATGCCCTCCTCGTAGCCGAACTTGATCGCAGCGACCATGGTCGACTCGGGGATCTCGGTCGCGCCGACCTCGATCATGTTGATGCCGTCCTTGTGTCCGGAGAGCACGAGGTCGAGATCGCTGAACTCAAGCTGCGCCTGCGTCGGGTTGATGACGAAGCGCTCGCCCTGCTCGGTGATGATGCGGGCGACGCGGACGGTCGCCACCGGGCCCTGATAGGGGGCGTCGGTGATGTAAAGCGCGGCCGACGCCGCGGTGCACGCGAGGACGTCGGAGTCGTTCTGGCCGTCGTGCGACATGACCCACGCCTGAAGCTGGATCTCGTCGCAGAAACCCTCGGGGAAGAGCGGACGGATCGGGCGATCCATCATGCGCATCGTGAGGACTTCCTTCTCGTTCGGCTGGCCTTCGCGCTTGCGGAAGCCGCCAGGGAACTTGCCGGCGGCGCCGGTCTTCTCGCGGTAGTCGCAGGTGAGCGGGAAGAAGTCGATGCCCTGGCGCGGATTCGCGCGCACGCAGGTGGCGAGGACGCAGGTGTCGGCGTAGCTGGCGATGACTGCGCCGCTCGCGAGCTTGGCCACGCGGCCCGTCTCGAAGCGGAGCGTGCGCCCGCCGATGACCCGTTCAACGATGGTGACTGCCATGAGTGATTCTCCTGATGCCGCGTCGATCGCGGCGTTGCGGGCGCCCTGCGCCCTGTTCTGAAATGGAAAGAAGCTGGGAAAGTCGCGCCTTCGACGTGCAACGCACAGCGCCGGCGCGAGTGCGCCGCGAATGCGGAAAAGACGCGGGGCCGAAATGATCGCCCTCGGGCGAAACGCAGGCTCCGGCGCCACGCCGCGGTCGCGGCGCGCGGACGGTTACTTGCGGAGGCCGAGGCGCTTGATGAGCGAGAGGTAGCTCTCGCGGTCGGTCGAAGCAAGGTACTTCAGCAAGCTGTTGCGCTTGCCGACGAGAAGAAGGAGGCCGCGACGCGAGGCGTGGTCCTTCTTGTGGGTCTTGAAGTGATCCTGGAGTTCCGCGATGCGGGCGGTGATGGCCGCGACCTGCACCTCGGTCGATCCGGTGTCCTTCGCGTGATGACGGCTTGCTTCGACGATGGCGTTCTTCATAAGGGTTCCTGAGATTGGCGGCATTCCCGCCGCCCGAGTTCCTACGGGTGAGTGAGGATCGAAGAGAATACAGGAACCCGCCACGCAGCCGCAAGGGGGGGCGCGGCAGAGGGTTGTGGTGTCCGGAGGTTCTCGGAACCTCGGAAGCGCTTTCGGCGGTTTCCGGGGGCGCGGATGGTCTATTCTCCGCGCCTCGCAACGCCCGATTCGAGGACTGCATGACCGCGACCAAGACGCCGCTCGAGACCGCCACCGCAGAGTACTTCGCCGAGGCGGCGAAGATCGAGGAAGGCGGCGGTGCGTCCGGCATCGAGCGCCAGCACCGCAACGGCCGCCTCACGGCGCGCGAGCGCATGGCCCTGCTTGCCGACAAGGGCACGCGCGCGATGGAGTGCGGCCTCTTCAGCGCGTGGCGCATGTACAAGGAGTACGGCGGCGCGCCTGCTGCCGGCGTCGTGACCACGATCGCCGAGGTCGACGGGCGACTGACGATGGTGATCGCGAACGATGCCACCGTGAAGGCGGGCGCGTTCTTCCCGATGACCTGCAAGAAGATCATCCGCGCGCAGGGAATCGCCGAACGCGCGCGGCTCCCGCTCCTCTATCTCGTCGACAGCGCGGGCGTGTTCCTGCCGCTCCAGGAAGACGTGTTCCCCGACACCGACGACTTCGGGCGCATCTTCAGGAACAACGCCGTGATCAGCGCGCAGGGAATCCCGCAGATCGCGGCGATCATGGGCAATTGCGTCGCGGGCGGCGGTTACCTGCCCGTCCTCTGCGACACGCTCTTGATGACCGAAGGCAGCGGCCTCTACCTCGCTGGCCCCGCGCTCGTGAAGGCAGCGATCGGGCAGGATGTCTCGAGCGAGGAACTCGGCGGCGCCGAGATGCACGCGCAGATCTCGGGCACGATCGACTTCCGCGAGAAGGACGACCCCGCGTGCATCGAGCGGCTGCGCCGCGTGTTCAGCGCGGTGCGCACGGCCCCTGCGAAGGCGCGCGCGCCGTTCACCGCAGTGGCGCCCGCGCGCGGCGCCGACGAGATCACGAAGGTGTTCCGAAGCGAGCCGGGCGCCCAGTACGACATGGTCGAGTTGCTCTCTTGCTTCGTCGATGGTGGGAGTTTCGACGAATACCGCGCGGAATACGGGCGTTCGCTCGTCTGCGGCTATGCGCGCATCGGCGGGTTCCCGTGCGGCATCGTCGCGAACCAGAAGAAGCTGACGCAGCGCAAGATGCCGGGCGGCAAGGCCGGCCCATCGAGCGCGACCAACATGCCGGCCGTGATCTACGACGACAGCGCCGACAAGAGCGCGCGCTTCATCATGGACTGCAACCAGAAGGGCCTGCCGATCCTGTTCATCACCGATACGACCGGCTTCATGGTTGGCCGCGACAGCGAGCAGGGCGGCATCATCCGCTCGGGCGCAAAGATGGTGAACGCCATGTCGAACTGCGTGGTGCCGAAGATCTCGCTCGTCGTGGGCGGGAGCTACGGCGCCGGCAACTACGCGATGTGCGGCCGCGCGTTCGACCCGCTCTTGACGCTTGCGTGGCCTGGCGCGCGCTTCGCGGTGATGGGCGCCGCGCAGGCCGCGGGCACGCTGCTTTCGATCGACCTCGCCGCGCGCGAGCGCAAGGGCGAGAAGATCGACGAAGAGATGCGCAAGCAACTGCTTGCTGCCATCACCGCGAGCTACCACGAGCAGCAGGACATCCGCTACGCCGCGAGCCGCGGCTGGGTCGATCGCATCATCGATCCGAAGGAGACGCGCGAGGAACTGGCGCTTGCGCTCGCGGTGGCTGCGCAGGCGCCCGCGCAGCAGAGCGGCGTCTATCGCACGGGCGTCTTGCAGACCTGACGCGCGGCGCGCGGCTTTGGTTGGGGGAGTTTCTCACGGAGGCACGGAGGCACGGAGGGCAAGTCTTGCACCCTGATGCGCCGAGCGAGGACGAGGATTGGATTCTGGGGCTTGTTGAGTGCGGAATTTCTCTCCGTTGTGACTGCCGCCCAAATCTTCTCCGTCTCTCTCAATGCAGCCCGCCCGCACAAGTGACGCTGGCCTGCCCCTGAGCTCCATGCCTCCATGCCTCCATGCCTCCGTGCCTCCGTGAGAAAAATCCCCAGACGGACGCACGCAACCGGCTCATCGCGGATTGCTCGTTCAGTGACGACGGCGCACGCGTGCGAGCGCGGCGAGCGTGAGTACGGCGCCCGCGGCGGGCGTCGGGATCGGCGTGAACTCGATTTCGAGGCGCGGCACGATGCCGCCGAACGCGGCGCTCTCGGCGCTGTCGAAGCGGCGTGCGGTGCCGGTGGCCGATTCGTCGCCGAGGATGAACCAGCCGAGATTCACCGATGGATTCGCGAGGTACGACTGCACATCGGCGACGAGGCCGGCGGAGGTCCAGGTCTGGAGGCCGGTCGTCGTCGTGAGGAGCGAGGCGCTTGCAGCCGCGAAGTCGCCGCCTGCGTTCTGCCAGAACACGCCGCCGCCAGAGCCGTTCGCGCTCGCGTGGAGCCAGGTTGCGTCGCCGGCGAGCGCGGGTGCGCCGAGCGCTTCCGTACTCTCGGGGTCGCTCGCGCCGGTCGTCCACGCCGTGAGCGCGCGGTGCACGGTCAAGGTGCGATTGCCGCCGTTTGCCTGCGACACGTTGAGGATCAGTCGAACTGAGGTCACCGTCGCGTCGGACGGCACGAACGCACCGATGTCGAACCAGATCACGCTGCGGCGCGTGAGGTTCTGGTTGGTCTTGCCCGCGAAGAGGTATTGTCCCGCGCCGTTCGCAAGCGAACCGTCGGAGGACTGATAGAGCGTCGCGTCGCGCGAGGCAGAGATCGACATGACATCGCCGTACGCGATCGGCGCAACGAGCGAAACGGTCAAGATGGCGACAGCGATCCCTCTCAAGGCGAGGCCCTCCTCGGATAACTTGTCGCGGATCACAGCGCACGCAAGGATGTCGGAGCCAATCGCATGAAATCACTCGTCATCGCCACATCGAATCCGCACAAGGTCGAGGAGATTGGCGCCGTTCTCGGACAACTCGGGATCGAGTGCCTGCCGCTCGGGGACGCCGGGATTCCCGAGCCCGAGGAGAACGGCACGACCTTCGAGGAGAACGCGCGCATCAAGGCGATTGCGTACGCGAAGGCGCTCGGGCGCACGGTGCTTGCCGACGACTCGGGGCTTGAGGTCGACGCGCTCGGCGGCGCGCCTGGCGTCCACAGCGCGTACTACGCGGGCGTCGGTACGACGCGCGCCGAGCGCGATTCCGCGAACAATGCGAAGCTCTTGCGCGAGCTTGCGGGCGTGCCCGACGCGCGGCGCACGGCGCGCTTCGTGTGCGTGCTCGTGATCGCGCGGCCCGACGGCACGATTCTCGCCGAATCGCGCGGCACCTTCGATGGCGTGATCGGTCTCGCGTCGCGCGGCACGAACGGCTTCGGCTACGACCCGCTGCTCGTCTTGCACGACGGCCGCACGAGCGCGGAACTCTCGAGCGACGAGAAGAACGCGCGGAGCCACCGTGGGAATGCGCTGCGGGCGCTGGTACCGAAGCTCTCAGGCTGATACGGGTTCGAGGGCGAAGCCCGAGCGATTTGCGTGCGAGTCGACAGCCCACCTGGGTGCCACCACTTCCAGTGGTGGTTTCGCGCGCGTCTCGGGGTGGTGCGCGGTCTCGGGCACGTCGACTCCGCACCGCTTGAAGCGGTGGCACCCATGAAGGGCTGTCGACACTGGCGGTTCGGCGCTCGCGCTGCGCGCTCGGGGACGTCGTCCTCGAGGGCAAAGCCCGAGCGATTTGCGTGCGAGTGGACAGCCCACCTG
>JBIKXP010000016.1:0-27323 GCA_044355685.1 Phycisphaerales bacterium | reverse complement strand
TGCGAGATCCGCGCGAGAAGGTTCGCCCTATAGTGCGGCGATGTCGAATCCGTCGCCTACGCCTGAACTCTGGAACGCTGTCGACCGCGCCTTTGAGGATTGGCTTGCGCCAGCCGACGATGCGCTACACCACGCGACGGCGGCTGCTACGAAGGCGGGCCTGCCCGAGATCGCGGTCGCGCCGGCGCAGGGTCGGCTGCTGCAAGTGATCGCACGCACGATCGGCGCGCGGAGGATCCTCGAGATCGGCACGCTTGCGGGCTACAGCGCCATCTGGCTCGCGCGCGCGCTGCCTGCGGGCGGACGGCTCGTGACGCTCGAGCTTGACCCTGCGCGAGCGGAGATCGCGCGCGGAAACCTCGCATTCGCGGGGCTCTCGCAGCAAGTCGAGGTCGTGACGGGCCGCGCAGTCGATTCGCTTGACGCGATGATCACGCGCGGCGAGGCGCCGTACGACCTCATCTTCATCGACGCAGACAAGGAGAGCTGCCCGCAGTATCTCGAACGCGCCGTCGCGCTGTCGCGGACCGGCACACTGATCCTCGTCGACAACATCGTGCGACGCGGACGGCTGATCGATGCGAACACGGGCGACGCCGGCGTGGATGGCGCGCGCAAGATGATGGACATGGTCGCGCAGCACCCGCGCCTCGAGGCCGCGGGCGTCCAGACCGTCGGCGCGAAGGGCTACGACGGCCTGCTGATCGCGCGGGTGACGGAGGGACGCGACGCCTCCACTTCGACCGCGCATGGAACACGCCCATCCGATCCGCTCGACATCTCTCTCGCGCACAACGCCTGGGCCACGCGCGAGCTGCTGCGTGTCTGCGAGAAGCTCGACGACGCGCAGTGGCACCGGCGCTTCGACATGGGCCCTGGGTCGCTCCACGACACGCTCACGCACATCGTGGGCGCGATGCTGCGATGGGCAGATCGCATCGACGGACCGCCGCGCGCGTTGCGTCCGTCGATCGAGGACGGCACGCAGCGAAGCGCCGCACAGCTGCGGACGCTCCTCGACGACGCAGCGGCCGCCCTGGCGGCAAGCGCCGGGCGCGCGCGCGAACGCGGGCTCGATACCGCGCTCGATGTGACGCTTGGCGGAACGCCCTACCGCTTCACGCTCGGCGCGATGCTCGTCCATGTGACGACCCACGGCATGCACCACCGCGCGCAGTGCCTCAACATGCTCCGACGGCTCGCGGCACCGGGCGTCAGCGACGCGCTGCCTGAGCTCGACGTACTCGAGTGGCACGCGCGCGCATAGCGCGGCGACCGCGGGGCCCGGTACTCCGGCCGGCCACGCTCACCAGTACCCGGCGCGTGCAAAGCAGCGCCCCGTGCCCGGATCGATCCAGAAAGAGCAGCCTCCGCCGTCGCTCTCGCGCGGCGAACGGTACCGCTTGAATCCTCTGAGAGTTCCGACATCGAACCCATCCGGCGCGAGCGGCAGCAACTCCGAGAGCTCGCGTCGGAGACTCTCGATGCGGCGCTCGTCGGCGTACGGATCGCCTGCGCGCGTCGCGTTCCACTCGTCTTCAGGATCGGCCTCCCGCATCTCGCCGATCGCCGCAAACGCCGCATCGAGATGGGCCTCGAGCGCCGCGGGGTCTATGACCAAACACGCCCTGAACCCTGCGCCCGTCTTGTCGAGCGCAATGTCGCGTGCGGCAGCGGGCAAGTAGAACCGAACTCGCCGATCCCAGATCCCGTCGATCGTCGCGTGATGCGAACGGCCCATGGCGAGTTGCTCGATCGCGACCGATCCAAGCGTGCAACTAGGAATGAAGGCAACGATCGAGGACGAGATGGCGCGGTTGACCATCCTCGCGCGGCCGACGCCGAGCAACGGAGCGAAGAACACCGCGACGACGCTTATGCCAAACAGCGCCACGGCGGTGAGCAGCAGCATGACCTCGAGCGAGAAGTAGGTCGTCATGTGCATGAACTGACCAAGGCTTCGAACCGTGCAGGCGGAACCGCACGCCGGTCGATTGGTGCGGTGATCTCGGCCGGGTGACCGAGCACAAGGTCGCCCGCGCCACTCACTTCGGCGGCAGCCCCTTTGGCGTCATCTTCAGCACCTTCACGAGGAACGCCCACATGTCGGCGGTCTCCTCGATCATCTTCGAGACCGGCTTGCCGGCGCCGTGGCCAGCCGCCGTCTCGATGCGGATGAGGACCGGCGCATCGCCTGCGTGGCACTCCTGCAGGCGTGCCGCGAACTTGAACGAGTGGCCAGGCACCACGCGGTCGTCGGTATCGGCGGTCGTCACCATGGTGGGCGGAAACGCGGTTCCCGGCTTCAGGTTGTGATACGGCGAGTACGCGTAGAGCGCCTTGAACTCCTCGGGATTGTCGGAAGATCCGTAGTCGTCGGTCCAGTAGCGGCCCGCGGTGAAGCGCTGGAATCGCAGCATGTCCATCACGCCAACCGCCGGGAGCGCAGCACCGAACAGTTCCGGCCGCTGCGCCATCACGGCGCCGACGAGCAGTCCGCCGTTCGAGCCGCCCTGGATCGCGAGCCGCTCCGGGCTCGTCCACTTCCCGGCGATCAGGTGCTCCGCCGCCGCGATGAAGTCGTCGAACACGTTCTGCTTGAGCAATCTCTTGCCTGCCTCGTGCCACTCGCGGCCATACTCGCCGCCGCCGCGCAGATTCGCGACCGCGAGCGTGCCGCCGAGGTCGAGCCACGAGGCGAAGGTCGGCGAGAACCACGGCGTCATGGACGCATTGAACCCGCCGTAGCCATAGAGAAGCGTCGGCTGCGAGCCATCTCGCGGCGCTCCCTTGCGCTGCACGACGAACATGGGAACGCGCGTGCCGTCCTTCGACGTGTAGAAGACCTGGTTGACTTCATAGGCGGAGCCGTCGAAGTCGACCTCCGTCCTTCGGAAGAGCGTCGACTTTCCGGTGGCAAGCTCGAGCCGGTAGCTCGTGGGCGGCTGGTTGAACGAGGCGAACGAGTAGAACGTCTCCGTATCGCGGCGTCGGCCTCCAAATCCGCCGGCCGAACCGATTCCGGGCAACTCGACGTCGCGCACGAGGCTGCCGTCCGGGCGCAGCATGCGGACGAGCGGACGCACGTCCTTGAGGTACTGCGCGAAGATGAAGTCGCCGACCATGCCGGCTCCCTCGAGCACCTCAGGCTGCTGCGGCACGATCTCGCGCAGCGACGCGAGCCCCTTGCGAACGTCGAAGGAGACGATCCTGCGTCGCGGCGCCTCGAAGTCGGTGGTCGCGTAGAAGGTCGTGCCGTCGTTACCGATGATCGACCACTCGTTGGCGAACGCGTCCACGACCTCGCGGGGCTTCGTGCTCGGATCGGCAAGATCCTGAATGAACAGCAGGTTCTTGGGATCGGTGCCCTCGTAGACCGAGATCACGAGGTAGCGCCCGTCCTCTGTCACTCCCGCGCCGAAGCCCCAGGTCGGATGCTCGGGTGTCGAGAAGACAAGCGTGTCTTCGATCTGCGGCGTGCCGAGACGGTGGTAGCGGACCTCGTTGTTGAGGTTGAGCGACTGGAACTCCTCGCCCGCCTTCGGCTCTGGGAAGCGCGTGTAGAAGAAGCCCTTCTCGTCCTTCGACCAGGACGCCCCGCCGAACTTCGACCAACGAACCTCGTCGGGAAGCATGACTCCGGTCGCCACATCCATCACGCGCCAGCGCTGCCAGTCCGAGCCGGCCTCGCTCTTCGCGAAGGCGACCAGATTTCCCGAGTCGGAGAACGCCATGCCCGCGAGGGCAATGGTGCCATCCGTCGACCATGTGTTCGGGTCAAGCAGCACGCGGGCCGGAGCGTCGAGCGAATCCTGGATGTAGACGACCGCCTGGTTCTGCAATCCGTCGTTCTTCGTGAACACGTAGCGCGATCCCCGCTTCGACGGCGTCGAGTAGCGCGGATAGTCGAAGAGTCTCTCGATGCGCGCGCGGATGGCCGCACGCTCCGGGATGGAAGCGAGGAACGCGTCGGTCACCTTGTTCTGCTCGACCACCCACGAAGCCACCTCCGGATCGACCCGCACGTCGTTCTCGAGCCAGCGGTAGGGATCAGCCACCTTCGTGCCATGGTAGTCGTCGACCTGATCGACCTTGCGAGTGGCCGGATAGACGAGTGGCGACGGCGTGACCTCGTCGCATCGCGCATCGCGATGTGCGGCGGCGCACGACGGCAGCATCGCAACGACGCAGGCGGAGGCGAGGAGCGTGCAGACGACAATCTGTGAGTTGTGGCGCATATGTGAACCTGTTTGGCAGCATCCCGCACTGCCCCGAAAGATCGAGTGATCCGCCGCCCTGCCACGCGGCGCAGAAGGTATGGAGTCTATCCGGACCGAGGGTGCCTAAGGACCGAATCGCATCGAGGAGACTTCGACATCCCCCTCTTTGGTCGGCCGGGCGTCGGCATCGGAGCGAACAAGAATCGCCACCGGCGATCGCAACCGGCTTCGATCGCCGCCATGCCCCTACGACGCCTTCCCCCAGCCGGGGAGCTTGCTCGCCTGCTTCATCCAGCGTGCGACCTGCGCGCTTTCGCGCAACTCGCCTTCGCTCACGTCGCCCTCGACGATGTGGAGGTACCGCGTCGCCGCGCGCTTCGACCCAATCGGCGGCGGCGACGTCAGCGAACCGCCGTCGAAGAACGCGACCTTGATGTACTTCGTGCAGCAATGGACGCCCGCAAACCAGCCGCCGCCCTCGACGCCGTAGAGCGGCGAATTCCACTTGACGGCCTTGCGCACGCCAGGAACGGCGCGCGTGATGATGGCGTCAATCGCTCGTCCGGCGCCGCTCTTCCAGCCCGGCATCGAGGCGATGTACTCCTGTACCGGTGCATCGCCATCGGCCTTCGCAATCTGCGGATTGCCGCCAGAGAGAAGCCTCGGCTTCGTGCGTGCTGCTGGCTTCTTCGCGGTCGTTGCTGGCTTTCGTCGCATGGGAACCTCTTTCGTCCTCACGATTGCGCGCCAGCTGGCTCCTGCCAGCGCTCTTTCGGACACTGCTTCTCCATCCAGCGGTCGGCGGGCACGGGGCGAAAGCCGAACTTCTCGTAGAGACCGTGGGCGTCGCGCGTGGCGAGGCACCAGCGCCGGAGCGTGTGCAGCGATGGATGGCGCTCGAGTTCCTCGAGCATGCGCCGGGAGAGGCCGTGGCCTCGATGCGACTCGAGGACGAAGACGTCGCAGAGCCACGCGAAGGTCGCCCGATCGGTCACCACGCGCGCAAGTCCGACGACAACGCCGGAGTCGTTGTCGATCGCGAGCACAACGATGCTGTTTCGAAGCGCTTCCGCGACAACATCGCGGCGGATGTTCGCCGACCAGTAGGTTCCCGCGAGCATCTGGTGGATGGAGTCGACATCCTGCCGCGCCGGGTCAAGCGTGATGGTGTAGGCCATCGAGGTACTGTACGCGCCGACACCGCAAGCCGACACCGCAAGCCTCGGTCGCAAGCCTCGGTCGCAGGCCGAGGTCGCAGGCCGAGGTCGCAGGCCGCTCGAAGCCAGGATGGATTTCAGACAGAACCTAGCTCAACCGCATGCGTGCAACGAGTTCGGCGCGGCTGCGAACATCGAGCTTGCGATAGATGATTTTGCTGAGCGACGCAACGGTGTTGGGCGTCAGGCCGAGCTCTTGGGCGATCGACGGCCGGGTGCGGCCGGCCTCGAGAAGCCGTGCGATCTGGAACTCGCGCGGCGACAGAACCCTGCTCGCGCCGGACTCAAGCACCTTGCGATCGTTCGCCAGCGTCCCCCGCTCGATGACGAAGTACTCGGCCATCGGAAGCGGTTTCGCGATCAGACGCCAGAGATTGAAGTTGACGTGATACGGATTGCACCCCGACGAGTCGGGCAGGCCTCTGGCGCGGGCGTCCGCCTCGGCCAGCATGACATACGCGGTCCGGAGGGCCTCGCGAACGCGGACGGCATCCTCGTCGGTGAGAGTCGCGGTCAACACGGCGCTGTAGTTCAACGGCGCGAACTGCTCAGCCCCCGGGACTTTCGCGGCGTCGTCCTGCACCTGACGGCTGTAGTCGCGCATGTGCTGGCCGATCGCGTTCCATGCGGCGGCGGCCGCGGGGTCGGATCGGTCCCACTGCACGTACAGCCGTGTCATGGCCGCTCGGTACGCGACGTGGCGCCGACGCGTGGTCGCCGGGCTCACTTCGACCAGTTTCGCCTTCGCCAAGATGTCCAGAGAGCGCTGGGTCTCCTCGACCGACGCGTTCGCGGCGGATGCGATCTCCGCGAGCGAGAGTGGCCGCGATACACGGCGGAGAATCTCCCAACGCTGCATGGACGGAATGTCGAGCAGGGCCCGCAACACGGCGGGGTCCTTGAGTTCAATTTGAGCTTCCATCATGGATCCATCGCAGCGGAGGTCATTCCGGCGCGCGGCACGAACTGAGCGCGGGTAGACCATGACAGATGGTACGGCACGTGCTTGCGCCCGTTGCACCCGTTGGACCCGTTGCGTCCACGACAGACTATCGAGTGAGTGAGTGCATCGGCCACGGAGCCGCGTCCGATCATCTGCGGCACCACGAGCGATCAGCAGGACCTACGCGCTTGCGGCGCGAACTTCGGCAGATGCGTGCGGCACAACCTCCCCGATCAGGGAGGTCTCGAGGAGCACAGGACGCCTGCAATCTCACGCGAATGCCTTCGGCTCTGCCGTGATCGCACCCTGACGCGCCAAGTCGTGCTCAGCCCTCCTCCCTTACACATCGACTTCGGCTGAGGCGCGACGCGCGGCTCCCGCCGCGGTTGGCTCACGGCTTGGACTGGAGCACCGTCTCGCGATCGATGAGGCGTTCAAGGCCAGACCGGCGCGCCATGCCCGCCGCCTTCGCACGGTCCTGCGCGGCCTCGACGCTCAGTCCCTCGTTCACGATGAGATGCGCAAGCCACAGTTCCTTCGCCCTGCCGCCGCCCGCACAGTGAATGAGCACCTTGCCGCCTGTACGGTCGGCGAGCGCGGCCTTCAACGCCTCGACGTCTTGTGGCTCGAACCCCTCATTTCCCCCGAGGGGAATGTCGACGAGTTTGACGCCGAGCGAACGGAGAAGAGAGCCTTGCGAGAACGGCACGGAGCCCATCTCAAGCGGTGTGCGGCAGTTGATCACCATCGTGACGCCCTGGTCGGCGAGCTCTCTGAAGAGCGCTTCGCTCGGCTGGCCGCTGACGAGGACTTCGCCATCGCCATAGACGGGGATGTACGGGTCATCGCCGATCCCTGCAGGCAGCGACGAGTTTGCAGACCACTCCGTCCAAGAGCCCTCGTAGAGCGTGACCCGCGGCCACTGAAGGACTCCTTTCAGGTAGAGATAGAGAAGCGTGGCCTCGCGCCCGGTGCCGCAGTAGACGATCGTCGGGAAGTTGGGGTCGAGCCCGGCCTCTCGAAGCAGCGCCTCGATCTCCTTCCGGGACTTGAAGAGCGCCTCGTTGTCGCTTCGCATCATCGACTTCCAGTCGACGTTGACGGCACCGAGGATGTGCCCGTTGCGCGGCCAGTGCTTGCCTTCGCCGCGGAAGAGCTTCGCCGGACGCGCGTCGACGAGCACGCCTTCGTCGGTGTCGACCATGCGCCGCACGTCGTCGAGCGACGCCGCGACGGGAACGGTCGGCGCGGCCATGCTCCACGGCGTGGTCGCGTAGGCGCCGTACTCCTGCGTGACGTCGGCGACGCCGCGCCAGGCCTCGAACCCGCCATCGAGGAGCAGGACGCGTGGATGCCCGGCCTTGAGAAGCGCGTAGGCGGTGATCGTGGCGGCGAGTGGATCCTCGCCGTCGCTGTAGACAAGGACTGGCCTGGCGGCATCCACTCCGGACCGTTCGAAGATCTTCGCGAGCTCGCCCGCCGTGAGAAACTGCACCGGAAGGCCGCTGGTGGGTTGGCGAAGCAGTTCGTCCTCGACGTGCACGGCGCCCGGCAGGTGACCTGCGAGGTACCTTGCGATCGGCCTCGTGTCGAGCGGATGGACACGCCGCTCCGCCACAAGGGTTCGGGCACGCGAGATCGAGATGATCTCGAACGTCCCGAGCTTCTGCTCCTGCACCGCTGGCGTCACGACGGCGGGGGCAGCCGCGGGAGCATCCTGCGCTGCGAGTGGCGCAGCGGTTTGAGCGCTTGCGAACTGCGTGATGGCGAACAAGACAAGTGCGAGCGTTGGCGTGTGCATGTGGAGCAGATCCGGTGATTGATGGCGTGAAGGTTCGATCACCGGATCAACGGAGCCAACGCATGTGGTTCGTCGCAAACCCGTTTCTTTGGCCTGATGAAGTCGCAGGAGAACCTTCCGACCGGAGTTCCGGCAATCGCCCGGCGCGGCTCACGGCACCATGCACTCGACGACGATAAGCTGCCCGCCCGTACGATTGACTCGTTCACAGGCGTTTGCGAACTCGAGTTCGGCGGCGAGTTGTCGGTCATCGCGCACCAATTCGACATAGCCAGGAAGCCGAGATGGCTCACGCACGGTGGTCATTCGCGCGATCCAGGCGCACGTGACCACGAGCACGGCCGCCGACGTCGTCCGAACGACATATCGCCTGACACGCCGGCGCCTCGACGCTGCATCGAAGGCTGCCAGTCCGCGCTCGAGCGTTGCCCTCTGCCTGTCATTCAGCGTGTTCATGCTCGTCTCCTCGTGTCTCGCTCGGCAACCTGATTCGCCTTCAGCGCCCTTGCCCGCTCCGCAGCCCGTCGCAACTTGCTGTCCACTGCCGCGCGACCGATTCCAAGCCACGATGCGAGCCGGGCGGTGGTTGCGTCGGTGCGCGACTTCAGCTCGAAGAGCGCCCGCTCCTCGTGGGTCAGCCCATCGATCGAGTCGACCTCACGCCGCAACGCCTCCAGCAAGTCGTAATCCGCGAGGAACTGCGACGCCTCGCCGCGATCGCGCGCCACCTCGCTCTCTCGTGCGCGCCGGGAGAGTTCGCTGCGCAGCATGTCGACTGCGGCGCTGCGCACCACGCGTCGGAGCCAGGCATCGAGACTCTGGACACTCGGGAGTGCGAGCGGCCGCCGCGCCACCCGAAGCCATGCCTCCTGCGCGACATCCTCCGCGAGATCCTTGCGCGAGCCGAGACGCCGTCGCGCCTCGCGCTCGACGAACGTACAGCGGGCAAGGAAGATGGACTCGTATGCGGCGCTGTCGCCTCGCGCCATGGCCTCTGTCCATTGCACCGCCCGAGCATCGTCGAGGCCATCGGCCGCGGCGCAAGCTGGCTCGCAGCGGTCGACCTCGGCGAGCATGCCGGGTTCGTCGGTGATGGTGTCCGGGTTGAAGATGCGCGCTCCCCTTCCTCTGGTTCAGTTCGTCTGGTTCAGTTCGTCTGGTTCGGTTGGGTCCATCACCCCTTCGGTGGCGCGACGGACTCGCGAACGCCGCTCGAGGGCGGCAGGCTCCTGACCGCTGCTCGCACCAACTCGAGATCCCCGATCGTTCCGTGGACAAACAGCATGCCGGACTCACGGTGCAGACGCATGCGGAACTGACTCGACCGAGCCGACTCCCCGATGCGGGCGTCGATCTCGTGGAGCAGCGAGTCCTGCAGCGCCTCCTGGCCCTTTCGCCCGAGCTCAGCCGCCGGCAGTCTGAACATCGCGACGGCATCGGCGAACTTGACCGGAATCGCAAGTTCGCGCGCGTCGGGCCGATCGGTCTGGATTGTGATGTTCGCGGGCCGTCCCGCAGATTCCCATGCCTCGAGATCGATCTCGAGTTCGAAGCGACTTGACGCGATGTCGGCATGCGCGAGAGCGAGAATCCCCGCGGGCTCAACGCCCGTGATCCGGAAAGGCGAACCGTCCACGCTCGCGAGCGTCACGCTTACGTCTACGCCAACGACCGAGCCAACCGCCTCGAGCTGCTCAGGGCTCACCGCGATGATCGTCTTGACCGTTCCCACGACGTACATGGTTTCGACGCGGCCGTCTGCAAGCACGACGTGCACGGGCTTGCGAAGGCCGATTCCCGTACGCATGCCCGGGTCGACGGTCACGTCGACGTGGAACGACGCACCTGGGGGAAGCGTGTCCTGCGGATACTCGCCGAGGGTCGTGCAGCCGCAGCCGCCCTTCATCGACGCGATCGCCACCGGCGCGTCGCCGACGTTCGTCACGGTCAGAACGGCTGTCTTCCGTTGCCCCGCCAGCATCTCGCCGAGATCGAGCGTGGGCGGGTCAAAGCGGAGGACGGCGATCGACGGGGCGGCTTGCTCCGGCAACGCGGACTCTCCAGCAGCCGGCAGCATGGCGGCGTTCGCGGGCGATCCCACGGCGACAGAAACCACGGCGGCAGAAACCACAGCGGCAGAAACCACGGCGGCCAAAGGCGGGGCGAGCGCCAGCGCGAAGGCGAGGGTAGAAGCACCTCGAACCGCGAGGCGTGCGAGCGCAATTGGCGAAAGTGCATGCATGAGGTTCTCCAGCGACTTGATCCGAGGGGTACGCTCCCGGCGCATCACCCCCTTTTACCGACAAACGGAGTCAACCCACGATTCTCGTCACAGATTCGCGCGAACGACTTCCGGCACGTTTGCCCGTCGTTGCAGCAAGGCCCTTTCGCCGGGCGAAAAGTCCGGGCGAGGAACGGACCTTCGCCCGGGAAAGATCAGCGGAGCGTGCGTCAAGCCGCTGTATTCTGTGCGCCAACCCAAATCCATCGGGTCAGTCACCATGAAACCCGTCATCCTCAAGCTCTCCGACCCGAAACTTGCCGCAGCAGTGGTTGACCTCGCGATGATGCAGCGCTGGGAAGTGCTCCGGCGCTCAGACACGCCGATCACCCCTCAGGAGCTCGCGGAGTCCTGTGGCATCTCGGCTGAAGCCATGCAGCAGACGCTCGATCGGCTGGTGGATGCGGGCCTCGCGGTGCGGGTCAAGGCCTCCGTCAAGTCGAAGGCCATTACGTACCGCTCGGTCGGCAAAGAGATCGTGATCGAGTTTGACGAGCAGTCCGATGCGGAGTGCGCGTCCGTCGACGAGCACCACGCCGTGTTTCGCCAGTACGGACAGGGTCTCCTCGACCACTCGAGATCGGCGGGCGCGGTCCACCGGAAGAAGCTCAACTGGCTCATCGGGGATCTCACTGCGACCTTCAACGAGGAGGAGTCGTCGAAGGCACTCGAGATCGTCACGAGCGCGCTCCACGCGCTTCACTCGCTCGAGCACTCCGCGCACGAGCGGCTGCGTTCGGAGAGCCGTGCGCCGACAGTCTCCGGGGCAACGACAACTCCGTCGAAACACTACTACGCCGTTCTTCAGATGCAGCAGCTTGATGAGCCGCAACTGCCGCTGCCGACCTGGACGTTCTGGTCGAGGCGCACCATCAAGCGGATGATCGAGAAGATCGAGCGAAGACCATCCACCGTGCTGACCGCACGCGAGCGGGAGATCGCCAAGCGGCTCTCTGCCGGCGATTCCCGTCCGGACATCGCGAAGTCCATGGGAATCACGAAGAACACCATCGCATCGATGACGAAGCGCATCTATGCGAAGCTTGGAGTGCACTCGCGTGCAGAGCTGGCGGCGCGCATGCTCGAGGCGTGACCGCGCCCATTGGCTGTGATCTCGCCTTTGCCCAACATCTCTCCACCCCCTCCCCGATCGGGCTAGATCCGCCAGCGCCGAGAATCTTGAAGTCGCCTGTGATTCTTCACGGATCCGCAATCAGCCTGCGAATCGGGCGTTTGCCGGGCGCGGAAACGGCGTCATCCTTGTTCGCATGAGCGCGCGTGGACAGGCATCGTCTCCGACCCTCGGGCTTCTTAGATGCAACGAACTCTCCCTTGCGTTCTCTCCTTCCTCGTCGCTCTCGCGGCGCTCGCCTCGCCGGCAGCCGCTCAATCGAACGTGCGCGCATGGTCGGCCGCGGGACAGGTGTTCGTGGTCTGGCAAGTGGATGCGACCGCACCGCTGACATACGACGTCTACCGTGCGCCGACGCCGATCACGGCGATCTCGCAGGGCACGCTGGCCGGACGCGTGTTCGAACCGGAGTGGTCTGGCGCACGGCTCAAGATCGGCTCGCCTGGCGCGCGATGGCGCATCCCCGCCGCCAAGGGCGGCTTCTACACACTCGCGGCAAACGAGGGCCTCTTCGTCTTCACGCCGCGTGCGCAGGGCAACGAGTACTTCGCGGTGGTGCGCAACGGAAGCACCGCGATCTCCGGCACGAACCGCACGCCCGCACCGGTGTCCGTGGCCTACGACCCCGTGAACCTGCGCGTGACCTGCCACCAGCAGCTCGCGGGCACGACCTCGCAGGGCTACCCCTTTCGCACCTACGCGATGTGGGTCGACGGGCGCGACGACCCGGGCGACGCGCGCCCCGACATTCCCGTGATGGCGAACGCGGCGAAGCACGGCGCACCGCATGTGTTCACCGTGTTCGAGCCGAAGGCGGGCTTGCCTGCCGGACCGTATCCCGCGGTCATATGCCTCCATGGCGGAGGCGCGAACGGCAGCCACTGGGCATGGGCGCCCGAGTCGTTCCACTACGCCAACGACGACGCGACCCCTGTCCACGGCATCACGGTCGCCATGGACGACCGTCTGTTCGTGGCGACCAACGGCACGGTGAACCTCGACCGCCCGACGAACTGGTTCGGCTGGTGGCCGGGCATGGATCCGATCGGCTCGAACGTGCCGCCGAACAGCGCCGTCGTGGTTCCGTACACGCTGCGACGGCTGATGTGGACCGTCGACTGGCTGCAGACGCGCTCGCCGTACGCCATCGACCCCGACCGCACCGCCGTGATGGGGAACTCGATGGGTGGCGCCGGCACGCTTCTTCTCAGTCGTTTCCGACCCGAGCGCTTCAGCTCGGCGACCGCGTTCGTACCGCAGCATTACACACCCGAGACGGGGCAGCGGCTCTTCGGCACTCCCACGCAGAATCTCGCGACCACCGAGACGGGGCCGTCGGGTGCGACGCTGCGCGTGAACGACTTCTTCGATGCGGCGATCCGCCTCTCCCCGACGCAGCGCGACTTCGCGTTCACGAGGATCGTCCGCGGGCGACGCGACGAGGCGGTTGAATGGGGATCGCTGACGATCGGGCTGTTCAACAGCATGTCCGCCGGACGCTGGGGCACGCATCTCTACTGGGACAACCGCGACCACACCGCATCCGACTGGACGACCGACAGCCCGTCGATCCCCGGCGTCGACATCGGCGAGTGGGTATCGCCCGTCCGTACCGAGCGATCGGGCGCGCCGTACCAGAGCCGCTACCGCGCCAGCCAGTCGTTTCCCGGCTTCTTCGGCGACGACCAGGATGTCGCGGCCGCGGGGCGCCAGCCGACGCTCGGCAACGGCTCACCCGACGACGGAACGCCTTGGGGCACTTGGTGCGGCTACTTCGACTGGGATACGCAGACCATCTTCGACACGCCGCAGGGCTGGTCATGCACGCTCTTCCTCGTCGGCCGGTCCCCCGTGGGCGTCGACAACTTCCCCGGCACCACAGCGACGACAAGCGTCACGCTGCGGAAGCCCCGCAGACTCCTGCCCGCGGCCGGTGCGACGATCCAGTGGACGCTGCGCGACGACGAGACCGACGCCGTGCTCCAGTCCGGTGCTGTGACCGCGGAGACGAACGGACTTCTCGCGGTGACGGGGCTCGTGATCCCGAAGGACCCGGCGCGCGTGCGGCTCGAACTGCTCGCCCCAAACTCGCCACGCACCGGCGACTTCAACAGCGATGGCGACCTCGATGAAGCAGATGTCGCGAGGATCATGAAGTCGCCAGCGGACCTCGATGGCGACGGCCTCGCGAACGACGCGGACCGCGCGCTGCTCGAGCGGTACGTCCTGCGCAACGCCTGCCACGCCGACATCTCGGGCGATGGGGCCGTCGACAGCGCCGATCTCGGCAGCCTGCTCTCTGCCTGGGGCGTCTGCGCAAGCGGATGCCCCGCCGATCTCAACGGGGACGGCATCGTCGGGAGCGCGGACCTCGGGGTCCTGCTCTCGAGCTGGGGCCCCTGCGAGTAGAGCGCCCGCGCGCGAACACAGCCGCGACGCCCATCGGCGGGATCACGGTCGCCATGGACGGCCGCGTCTTCGTCGCAACGCCCGGACAGGTCAGCCTTGACCGCCCGACCAACTGGTTCGGCTGGTGGCCGGGCATGATTCCTCTCGGGAACACCCTCCCGCCGGGCAGTTCGGTGGTCGTGCCCTACACGCTGCGCCGATTGCTCTCGGTTCTGTCTGGCTGGAGACGCCCTCGCCCCACGCGATCGACCCCGACCGCACCGCTGTCGTCGGGCACTCGATGGGCGGCGACGCTGGGCAAACGGACGTTACACTTTGCCGTGTGCCGTCGGCCGTCGCTTGGCGCTCCAGGTCGTGCTTCCCAAATGAGTCACGTCATACTCAAAGTCTCCGATCCGAAGGTCGCCCAGGTGCTCGCCGACGTGTCCGTCTTGGAGCGATGGGAGGTGCTTCGTCGACTGGGAAACCCGATGTCGGCAGCGGAGTGTGCCGCGGCCTACGGGGCTCCCCTGAGCGAAACTCAGACGTCTCTCGACCTGCTTGTCGATGCGGGATTTGTCGTGCGCCTGAAGGCGTCCTCCCGGCGAAGGCATGTCACCTACCGCTCGGCCAGCGATTCCGTCGTGGTCGAGTTCAATTCGCGGTGTAGCGCCGAGCGGAGCCATGCGGACAAGTTCATGCATGGCTCTGTCGTTTGGGCACGCGAGGTGATGGATGACGCGCGCGCATCCTGTGAGATCCGAACCAAGTCGCTGCGGCACCTTCGCGGAGTACTCACCCCGGTCCTGACATACGAGGAGTCGGTCGAGGCTCTCGATATCGTCTCGGATGCGATGCGGCGGCTTGCTGTGCTCGACCAGCGCGCGTTCGACCGCGCGCGGTCCGACCCGAGCCGGGCGGCGGACGGCCGGACTCGCGGCTACCTCATAGAGTTGATACTACAGCCGCTTCACAAGCCGCAGCGGCCAAGGCCGCAAGTCATGATCCTCGGTTCGGACGGAATCAAGCGAATGCTCAAGCGACACTCGGAGTCGCCTTCGAAGCTTCTGGGGCCGAAGGAGCAGGAGATCGCGCGAAGGCTCGCCGCCGGCGAGTCGCGGCCCTCGATCGCACGCGCTCTCAAGGTCAGCGTGCACACCGTGACTGCGACGAGCAGGCGCATCTACGCGAAGCTCGGCATCCACTCGCGGGCGGAACTCGCGGCACGCATGCTGTGAAAACAGGTTCGACCCGATGCCGGAAGGCGATCACGGGCACGCGCCCCAGGCGCTGAGCAACACGCCAAGGTCGGACGACCCCGTCTCGCCATCGCCGTCGAGATCGGCGCCCGCCGTTCCCCACGCGCTCAAGAGCGCGCCGAGATCCGACGACGACACCTCGCCATCGCCATCGATGTCGGCCGGGCAGCCACCGCCGCAAGAACCGGATTGCAGAAGCACGAACGAACCGATTCCGCGGCTGTAGATCCCCTCGTCGTCATCACGTGAGCCGATCGCAACCAGATAGGTCGAACCGCAGGTCGGCGTGAACGTCACGCGCGAGGCCCCGCCGCACGCGTTGTCGTTGCAGGCGATCAGCGAACCCCCGCAGAAGTCGAAGACCGCGATGCGCGTGTCGAGCTCGCCGCCATCGCCGCCCGTGACGAGCGCCCAGCCGCCGTCCGCATCGCACAGCGAGAGCGTGACGGGCCGATCGGTGGTGGCTGTGTACGTGAACCAGACGTCAGAGAAGATGGTTCCGCACGGCGTCTCGGTCGAGCCCTGCGCGGACCGGTTGCGGAACGGATTCGCACCGACGACCGCCGGCTTCGCGTTCTCGCAGCGGTCGTTCTCAGGCTCGGCCGCGCAGCTGGAAGAGCAGAGGAGCGCGGCGAGACTCACGCACGACCGGTCCCATGCCGTCGCGCAGCACGTCGGATCCCACGCGCAGACGGAGTTGCAGCACTGCGTGTCGGTGCAGAACGGCGTCTCTCGCGCCTCGCAGCAGTCGCCTGCGTCCGGATCGCCGCAGACGACCTCTTCGCCGAGATGCTGGATGACCAGCTCGCTGGCGCCCGTCAGCGCGTCGAAGAAGAGCGTGCTTCCGATCCGGATGTAGACGGTCTGCCCCACGCTCATCGGAAGCACGATGCTCGAGGAGTCCTGCCCGCAGCCGCTGTCGCCACCATCGTCGTTGCACGCGAGCACCTGTCCGCCATTCCCGAGGCAATCGGTCCAGATGTCCATCCCTGTATTGAATGGGTCGGCTCCGTTGCAGGTTCGGATCAGGTGATCGCCCGCCTTCGTCGCGGTGAAGGTGAACCACACATCCTTCAAGACCGGAGCGGGGCAGATCGGGCCGGGGATGTCGGTGGTCGCGAAGTCGTTGTCGAAGGGAGTCGCGCCCTCGGTCACGGCGATCGCGTCGGCGCAGAAGTCGTTCGGCGGCGGACTCGCGTCGCAGGGCTCGCCGGTCACCGTCAGCGTGTAGCCGTTTCCAGCCGCGTAGCCGCACGGATGGTTCCAGAACTGATCCGGAACGACCGCGATGTAGTACTGACCCGGTGCGAGGCAGTAGGGCTCGGTCGTACCCGGACAGCCGTAGCCAGTCTGCGGAGTGAACACTCCGCTCGTGCAATCCGCCTCGAAGAACGTCGCGGAGCAATCGATGGACGAGTGCAGCGTGAGGCTGACCGCCGTGCCCTCGGCGATTTCAAGCAGGTACCAGTCGGTGTCACGCTCGCCGTCCACCGCCCAGTTCGTGCCGCGAACGACGTCACCGAGCGAGATCGGCTGCGCCTGCAGCGAACCCGCGCAGCCGGAGTTCAGGTCGTCGCCACAGGCCTCGATCTCCGTCACGGTCGACGTTGGACCCACGCAGGGCTCATAGCGGGACAATTCGAATTCGCCCGGACCTGCGCTGCCGCCGGTGACGCCACCCACGAGGATCGTGTACTCGACGCCGCCGACGAGGTTGACGCCGATGATCCGGGCTCCGTAGGGCTGGTCGGGCGCGCAAATGCCGTCGCTGCAGCCCAGCACCCCACTCGCGGTGGAGCAGTCGTTCAGGATCGCCATGCGCGGCGTGAACGGAACCGTGCCGCAGGTCGTCATCGAGTAGACGCCGGTCTCGGGCGGCGTGAACTTGAAGTAGACGACGTTGTAGAGGCGGTCGTCCCACGGACCTCCCTGCGGCAGCGGGTCGCAGCGGCCCTTGAGGTCGACGATCTCGTTGCGATCGGACGAGTCGAAGGCGTTCATGCCAAGCTGGGCAATGCCGGCGCTCGCGCAACCGGTTCCCTCGGGATCGATCGGAGCGATCGACAGAAAGCCGCTCTCGACGTAGGAGTTCTGAGCCGACGTGTACGAGCCGATGCCGATGCGGTACGTCGCGCCGGCATCGAGGAACACGCTGTCGATCAGGGTGCCGACGCCGTCGCCGCTCGGACAACCCGCGAACCCCCGCGCGAGGACTTCCGTAGCGCTGCATTCACTCCAAACGCTCAGAACCGCGATGGGGAAGTTGACGGCCTTCAGGCAGGTCGAGATCCGGTAGAGCCCGGATGCAGAAGGAGTGAACGAGTAGAAGTTGGTGTTGAACGACGGACTGCTGCCATCTGGGAAGTTCACCAGGCATCCGGTCGGAGTTCCGACGAACGGGTTGTCGCCGACCTCGACGGCAGGCGCCTTGAAGCACGCGGGGCAGTCCTGGGCACGGGCTTCGGACGCAGCGAACGACAGCGCGGCTGCGGAGCAGGCGACGACCTGGATGATCGGACGGAGAAGACGCATGGCACTCCTCGGAAGGACTTCTCGGGAAACGCGCAGACGGAAGTCCTGCGCCAACAAAGCGCGACTCGGAGGCGGCTCCACGATGCAGAAGCCGGAGCGCCGACCCACCGACTTTCCAAGATAGGTTCAAACGGCGCGGGCACAACTGGATTCACGGGGCTCGCGCGGATTCGACTCGCCGAGATGCCCCCGATCGTGTGATGGCTGCGAGGCCTGTTCCGGATATGCGCCCGACGGGCCCGTCGGGCCGCGGGCCCGAACCATCGGCGACGTGACGATGAAGCTACGGCTTCCGCCGCAGAATCGTGTACCAGCAGAGGAATTCCCTCGCGGCTTCCTCGCGGGTCTTGCCCTCGGTGTAGCCGAGCTTCTCGAAGCAGTCGACCACCCAGCCGTCGTCGCGGACGTCGAAGGAGATCACGTCGAAGCCTGCCTTCTCGTACATCTCGCGTGAAAACGGCGACGTTCCGTCCGCCCACGGGATGTACTCCTTCTCCGGTGGATTCTGCGGAGGGCAGATGTTGTAGATCAGGAACACGCCGCCCGGCACAAGCGCGTCGTGCACACGTGCGAGAAACTCCTCGTCGCTCACGCCGAGATGCACCAACTTCTTCGGGTCGACCGTCTGCCCTGCCGGTGGCGTCGGATGGATGTAGCCGTTCTTGAGCGTGTTTTTGCTCGTGATCAGCGTGTAGCCGCCGCCGATCGCAGTCCGCAGGGACTCCTCGGCCGGCCACTGTCCCTTGTGGATCGCGACCGAGCCAGAGCCGATCGCGCCGGTGTCGCCGGGTTCGCTGTAGAGCGCGGGAAACACGGGCTCGACGTCGACGCCCTGCGCATCGAAGCCGCAGTGCGCGAGGAGATGCAGCTGCCCGATCGTGCCGTATCCGAAGTCGAGCAGCTTCGGGCGCGGGCCGCGCACAAGATGCGGCGAGGCGAGATCAAGTAGACGCACGAAGACAAGCGGCGAGCCGTAGCCAGTCTCGTAGTAGAACTCGGGTGTGCACTCGCGCGCGGTGAACGCGGCCTGTTCCGCCGCAGGCAGCGCGTCATGCTCGCGCTTCGAAATGGCGAGCCCCTTCTCTCGATTCCGGTAGATCGTGCGCGTCGAAGGCTCGGGGAGTTTCGACGTTGCAGCGAGGAACTCCTTCGCGATGTCCGCGCGAACGAGCGGCTCCAGCGCGGCCGCGCCGTCGCGAAGACGGTCGGTGACGCGCTGCGATTCAGACGAATCCCCCTGCGGCTGCGCGAAGGAACGCGAAGCCGCAGAGGGACCGATGGCGTTGATGGCGACGGTGAAAGCGACGAGCAACGAGACGGGAACGATTCGAGTCATGCGGGCCTCCGATCGGAGGGTAGCAGAGGACTCGAAGACGCCTTCGTCGGGGATCCCTCGTCGGGAATGCATGTGTTCAACGCAGCTCAGCGGCGGCGGCGGGCGGCGAGGCCTGCGAGGGCGAAGAGCGCGATCGCACCCGGCGTGGGAATGGGCTGCGTCGTCAGCATGATGTCGTCGAGGAAGGTCGAGCGGTCGTCGACACCGGTGATGTTGCCGTTCGCGTCGTAGTTGTACGGGCTCAGGCTGTTGAAGCTGATCGTATAGGTCATGCCGGCCTGCAGCACGAAGGTCGCACCGGTCTTCGCGAACCAGGTGCTCTTGCCGAACACCGTGTGCCACTGGTCGGCCACGGGGTTCGAGTAGGAGTTTCCACCGGCGACGACGCTGGTGTAGCTGCCGATCGTCTGGACGTTGCCAAGCGAGTCGGTGATCGTCACGCTGTAGTCGTTCGGACGGCCAAACCAGTCATGCTCACGCCACGACGCGCGGTTCGCGTCGAACCACGAGAGGGTGCCGAAGGCGTCTTCGGTCGCCGTGAAGGTCTGCGTCATCGACTGACGGTCCTTGATGATGCCGAAGACATCGCCAGAACGCGCCCACTTCCAGCCAGCAGCGAAGTCCTCGGTGCGCGCGATCGCGCCTCCGACCCATGCGCCGGCAAAGTTGTATTGCCACGAGCTCCAGCCCCAGTCCGATCCGCCCCACGCCGAGCCCCACCTCGCGCCGCTCGCCTGCAACGTGTAGGGATTGTTCTGGAGAACAGCCTGGTTCTCGAAGCTTCCGTCAAGCAGAACTGTCGCCCACGCGGACGTGGAAACACCCGCGCCGGCAAGGACGACCGCCGAAAGCAGTGCCCGCGAAACCCCGTTCATCATCTTCATGGTCATGCTCCAATCGAACCTTCCGCGCCGAGGCGCGGCACACAGCGATTGCACGACGGGCCAGCGGCCGGCATCGGCAGGGAACAGAGGTCGCGAACGTCACATTGCCGTCCGAAGGGAATACCCCCTGATCAGGGAGTGTGGCGTGAAAGCGAGCAACTCCTAGTCACCGGTCGGGCGAATCTGCAAACTCTGGCACCGTGGCATCACACGACTGGGTGAGTTTCCATCAAAGTGCCGTCAATGCACGCAGATCATGCGCTCCGCGCGACTCATCGAGTCAGGTGCATTCCCACCTCAACGAGTACGAAAAGTCGATAACCCGCATCCTGAACTGCCAGCGATCACGGATTGCAGTAGTCGCACACGGCGGGGCTTGCCGTCGAGGGGCCGCCCGAGAGCGGGCGCTCCTCGCGAAAGTCGCATCGCACGCAGCCGAGTTGGTCGGCGATCGCTTCGCGCGTCGGAGCACCGCAGTCGCCGCAGGGAAGCCCTGCCACCTTGGCCACGATGCCGAATCCCGGTACTCCGCAGGACGGACAGGCGCTGAGCAGCCGGGCAGCGAGATCGCGGCCCGCGGCGCCGATCGTCTCCAGACGGGTCGGATTCAGATGCGCGCGCAGTTCGCTCTCGACAAACACGGCGCCCGAAGGAGAGAGACGCATCGCCTCATCGAACGCGGCCTCGAGTTCCGCCGGTTGCGAAATCCCCTTTCGGATGCGCGGGTCGCGCTCGTCGTTGGGGCGAATGACGAGCCCGTGCGCGGGAAATCCGGCGCGCTCCGCGAAGTCGGCAAGTTCCTCGCGCGTACGAAGCGTCGCATGAAGGTGGCGCCCTGCGGCGCCGGCGCGGCCGATCACTTCGATCGCACGCGTGCGATCGATGAGGACAAGGACCTCGATGTTCCATGAGCCGAGTCCGAAGGGCCCCGGCACGAACGCGCCTTCGCTGCCAAGCCCAAGTTGCGCGCCCGAGCGTTCGATGGCAATCTCGGCCTTTCGCCGCGCGGCCTCGATCTGCGTGCCTTCACGTGCAATCTCGCGCGTGAACGTGCCGAGGGAATCGGTGTCGAAGCCCCGGATGACCTCGACCGTCGCGAACAGCTCGGACGCGAACAGCGGCGCAAGGACGTGCTCCTTCCCGTGCTGGGTGAGAAAGGCGACGTGCGCGCCCTTGTACGGGTGTTGCCTGCGCGTGGTATTCATCGCGTGCGTCGAGGATAGCGCGAGAAGCGCGCTCAGAAGGAACCGCTCGCGTGCTGCGCCAATGCGATGGCGCCACAGACGCCCGCGTCGTCACCGAGCGCCGGAGGAACGATGTAGGAATCGATTCCGACGCCGTCGATCGCGGCGGATGCGATGTACCCCGCGTTCGCCGCGACAACGTGCCGCCGCAGGCTCGCAAAGAATGCGGCCTCGCCGAGCTGGCCGGCCTTGCGCACGCTCCCGCCGACGATGATCCGGCGCGGCGACAACACGTAGGTGAGCGTAAGCAGCGCGTGCGCCATGTACCTCGCGACGAGGTCCCACGCGGGATCGTCCGGCGCGAGTTCCTCCGCGGGGCGCCCGGCGCGCGCTTGAATCGCGGGACCAGCGCAGAGGCCCTCCCAGCATCGCCCATGAATCGCGCATGCGCCGGCGAAGGTGTCGCCGTCGAGTACGGGCATCGGAAGGTGACCCATCTCGGGATGGACGAGCCCATGCACCGGCGCCCCGCGCACGACGGCACCGCCACCGATTCCGGTTCCCACGGTGACGTAGATGAAGTCATCGAGTCCGCGTGCGGCGCCCCAGCGTCCCTCGCCGAGCGCCGCACCGTTCACATCGGTGTCGAACCCAAGCGGGATCGCGGGAAACGCCGCGCGGAGCGGGCCGAGGATGTCTGCGTTCCGCCAGCCGCGCTTCGGGGTCGTCGTGACACGACCGTGGGTCGGCGAGCGCGGGTCGAGGTCGAGCGGCCCGAACGACGCCACGCCGAGCGCCGCCAGCGGCCCATGCGAACGCTCGGCCTCCTTGAACCACGCGACCACCGCCGCAAGCAGCGCACGCGGATCGTCGCCGGTCGGGAACTGCGCGCGCGCCAGCGTCGTGGCCGAGCGCGCGTCACCGACTGCGCAGACGACTTTGGTGCCGCCCGATTCGATGCCGCCGAAGATGGGAGTGGCTCGTGCCATGCGTGAATCGCCTGCGGGTCATCGGAGCTTCGCCGGGATCGGCGCGGCATCGATCGGCCGCCGTGCCCTGTCTTCGTGCGCGAGCAAGTCGCCGAGTGCGCCGAAGAGGCGGTCGGTCGGCGGCTCGGATGCACCCGCACGGCGTGGCGGGACAAGCCCGGAATGACTCAGGAAAGAGGCGGCGTTGGCGCACGTGCGCATCGGCATGCGCCGAGTGTACCGACCGGGCAACGGGCTACCATTCCCCTCGATGATCAGGTTCGAACACCCGGCCTTTCTTCTTCTCCTCCTGGTGATCGTGCCGGTGGTGATGCTGGCGTGGCGAAGCCATGCCTTCGAGAGCCCGATTCGCTGGTGGACGTCGCTCTTCCTGAGGATCGTGGTCGTCATCGCGATCGTCGGTTCGCTTACCGAGCCGACGATCTCGCGACGCACCGAGGGCGTGGCCACGGCATTCGTCCTCGACCGGAGCCGTTCGGTTCCCGCCCCGCTGCTCGCCGATTCGCGCCGGCTCGTCGAGGAACTGGTTGCCGCGAAGCCCGGCAAGGACGATCAGTTCGCCGTCGTCACCGTCGCCGGTGGCGCGGAGATCAGCACTCCGCCGACCTCGAGCGGCGCGATCGCGACGCCTGAGTTCACCGGTTCGCGCGAGGCGACCGACCTCGCATCCGGCGTACGCCGCGCGATCTCCGTCCTTCCGCCCGAGATGCGCAAGCGCGTCGTGCTTCTGTCTGACGGAAACGAAAGCGCCGGCAGCCTGCTTGCCGAGGCGGAGACCGCGGCAGCGCAGGGAATCCCGATCGACGTGGTGCCCCTCGACTTCGTGACCGACAACGAGGTGATCGTGGAGTCGCTGCGCGCGCCGACGCGCGCGAGGCCATCGCAGGCGATCGACCTGCGCGTGGCGCTGCGGAGCCAGCGCGCCGCGACGGGCACGCTCTTCCTTCGCGAAGGCGGCGTCACGATCGATCTCGCGCCCGACGCGCCCGGCGATGGCCTCGACGTCGCGCTCGAGCCTGGCGTGCGCACCATCGCACTGCCGTTCCCGCTGGCGGAGGCGGGAACCCATCGGTTTGAGGTGGTCTTCGAGCCTTCCGATGCAGCGGCAGACCGTTTGCCCGAGAACAACGTCGGCACCGCGGTGACGTTCGTCGCCGGCCCGGCGCGGGTCCTGATCGTCGACTCTTCCGGCGGCGTCGAGAGCGCGCCGCTCGCATCGGCGCTTGGACAGGCGTCGATTCCAGCCGAGGTGCGCGCACCGGAGGACCTCGAGGTCGACCCCGCGTTCCTCTCCGGCTTCGACTGCATCGTGCTTGCGAATGTCCCGCGGTGGCAGATCGACGGAGAGCTCGACCGCCTGCTGCGCGCCTACGTCCACGACGTCGGCGGCGGGCTGCTCATGCTCGGCGGGCCGGAAAGCCTCGGCGCCGGCGGCTGGATCTCCTCGGAACTCGCAGAGACGCTGCCTGTACTCCTCGAGCCGCCGGGAACGCGGGCGTACCTGCGCGGCTCGATCGCCATCGTGCTCGATGCCTCGGGGTCGATGTCGGCGCCTGCGATGGGCGCGTTCGCGCACAAGCAGGGCATGGCGAACGAAGCCGCGGCGTCGGGCGTGCGCTCGATGAGCCACCTCGACGAAGTCTCCGTGATCACCTTCGGAGGCATGCCGCAGGTCATCGTGCCTCGCCGCGCGGTTGGCCGAGACTCGGTGGTCGAGCGGAAGATCCGCGGCATCACGTCGGGTGGCGGAACCGACCTGCACGCGGCCATGCGCCTCGCGCTCGAGGAGCTCGCAGGCTCGAGCGCAGGCACGAAGCACATGATCATCCTGACCGACGGGATGACCATCGGCGCCCCCGAGAATGGCTTCGAGCTTGCCACGCGCGCGAAGGAACTCGGCATCACGGTTTCGACGATCGGCATCGAGGAAGGCGCGCAGGATCCGCATCTCAAGCGTATCGCCGAGCTGGCCGACGGCAAGTTCCACCCGGTGACGGACCTCAAGAGCGCACGCGAACTGCCGGAGATCTTCATCCGCGAGTTCAGCGAGTTCGGCCGGCGCATGACGATCGAGGGCGACTTCCAGCCCGCGGTGCTCGCCTCGACGAGCGGCCCGTTGCGAGCGCTGACCGCCGTACCCAAGATCGGCGGCTACACCGTCACCGTTCCGAGGCCCGGCCTTGCGGAGATGCACATCGTGCACCCGACGACCGAGGCGGTCGATCCCATCTTCGCCTCGTGGAACCACGGCCTCGGACGCGCGGCCGTCTTCACCTCCGACGCCGGCGCGCGCTGGGCGACGGCGTGGCCTGCGTGGAGCGAGTACCGCGGGTTCTGGGAGCAGACCATGCGGTGGCTCATGCGGCCCGCTGCGCCGAGCAACGCCTCCACGCGCACGCGCATCGACGGAGACCGCGCGATCGTCGAGCTCGAGCTCCTGCGGCCCGACGGCGGGTTCGACGTTCTCACCATGCCAGAGGGCACGCTGATCGCGCCTGACGGTCAGATGCGGCCGCTTCCGCTCGAGCAGATCGGCGCCGGTCGATGGCGCGGCGAGTTCCCGCTTGCCGAGTCGGGCAGCTATCTGACGAACATCGCGCTGGCCGAGGACGCTGAAGGACGACGCACCAGCGTGTTCACCGCAGTCAACGCGCCCTACTCGCGAGAATTCCGGGCGACGGAGAGTAACCGCGCACTGCTTGAGCAAATCGCTGCGCGCACCGGTGGGCGCGTGATCGAGCTCGATAGCCCGCCAGGATCGGTCGATGCGTTCCTGCGAACCGGCACGGGCGCTCCGTTTGCGATGCGCGGCCTGTGGGACCTTCTCGCCGTACTCGCAGCGGTTGCGTTCCTGCTTGACGCCGCCGTCCGGCGCATTCTGTTCGACTGGGACTCGGCGCGGGCCTCCGCGCGGGCCGCTATGGCATCGCGCGCTCCGGGCGCCTCGACGCTGGCCGCGCTCGGCCGCGTGCGCGGACGCAGCGCGCCCGACAAGACGGGGGCCGCAGACGCTGGCGCAACCGTCGACACAGGCTCTCGTTCGCAGCGTGGCGGATTCCGCGATGCGCCAGTCATTGGACGCACCGGGCGCGACCCAGCGCCGGCGAAGTCCGACGTGCAGCGCGGCCCCGCCAACCCGGTCGACGCCGAGGTGCGCGAAGGCAGCGGGTCGCGGCGCGAGTCGTCTCGCGACGATGGCCAACCCAACGCCGAAGACTCGGATGACAACTCGACCGCCGCGCGGCTCCTGCGCGCGAAGCGACGTGCGGGCGACGCACGCGATCAACTCGACCGATGACGAGACTCAGCGGCGGCGGCGACTCTGGAACACTCCAGCCAGGCCGAGGAGCGCGGCGGCTCCGGGACCGGGAACGACGCCCCACGCCTGCACTTCGCTGAGCGAGTACGACCCATCGCCGCCGATCGCGCCGATCCTGATCGAATCGGTGAACACCGACGTGTCAAAGTAGAGGATCTCCGCGTTGTTTCCCGAGTTGGGCCGCGTGCGCATGCCGGCGCCGCCGACTGCGGAGATCGTCCAGAGGTCGAGGTAGTCTCCCGTCGCGAGGTCCCGGTACCACATGCGATAGGTGTCGTTGTTGTCGGCTTGGACGATGGCGCCCATGACCTCAACGGTCTGCCCGAAGCCGATCTCAAACGTCGAGCCCGTCCCGACCCACCAGACCGTGCCGCTCTGCCATTGCGTGCCTGCGGGTCGAAACACGCCATCGGTGAGGCTCGACAGCGCCGCGCCGTTGGCGGAACCCGATGCAAGCGATACGTCGCGGCCGAGCGCGAGATTCTGAATGCCGGCGCCCGCAAGCGCCGGCGACGCCGCCATCGCAGACATACCGACGGCCAAGAGCAAGTGCTTCATGTGTTCCCCCCGCTTTACGGCCACGCGGAGCGTGCCGACAAGGCACGCCCGGCGTGACGATCGAAGCGAACGGTACCGGTCTGGCGGCGCGGTCTCTCCCCGAAACCTTCCGCGTTCACCGACCGGTGCGTCACTGCGACGGGAAGTACACCAGCGGAGCCTCGGTTCCGAGCGGATAGCCGCTCCAGTACCACGCCAGAAGGAATGCCGTCCAAAGAACCCCGAACACGACGGAATACGGCAGCATCAGCGAGATCAGGCTGCCGAGGCCGGCGTCCTTGTTGTACTTCTGAAGCGCGACCAGAATGATGAGCAGGTAGCTGTTGAGCGGCGTGATGATGTTCACCACGCTGTCGCCGATGCGGTAGGCGGCGGTCGTCAGCTCGGGGCTCATGCCGACCATCATGAACATGGGAATGAAGATCGGCGCGAGCACGCCGAACTTCGACAGCATGCCGCTCATCGCGAAGTCGCCGGCGACGACAAGCAGCACGAAGAGCACGATGAGAAGCGGGACCGGCAGATCGGCCGAGACGAGCAGCGACCCGCCCGCATAGGCAAGCATGCGGTCGAGGCCCGTGTACTGGAAGTAGTTGACGAACTGCCCCATGAAGAAGGCGATCGCGAGCACCGGCACGATGGTGCGGATTCCGTGGTAGATGCCCTCGATGAAGTCCTTCTGGGTGCGCAGCACCCCGGTCACGAAGCCGTAGGCCATGCCGGGCAGCAGGAACACGAGGAGAATCATCGGAACGATGACCTGCGACCAGCGATCGCCGGACCGTTCACCCGGCGCCGGCGTATTGTTCGCGAGCATCGGCTGGCCTTCGCCATGAAGCGGCGCGCCGGGGACGAGGACCGCGGTCGCAAACGCGCCGAGCACGACGAGCGCAACCACCGCCGCCATGGCGAGTCCGCGCTTCTCTTCGGCCTTGAGCGCGAGGTCCGCGAGCGACGGCGCCTGGTCGTATCCGGCACCCGGCGCAAGCCGCTTGAGCCGCGGCTCGACGATGCGGTCGGTGACAAACCAGCCTGCGAGCATGATGAGCACGCTGCTGAGCGCCTTGAAGTAGAGATTGTGCGTCGGGCTGACCGTCGGATAGGCGGGATCGACGATGTGCGCGGCCTGCGTGGCGACGCCGGCGAGGAAGCCATCCGCTGCCGTCGGGAAGACACCGCCGCCGAAACCGCCGGCGACGCCGGCGAACGCTGCGGCGAGGCCCGCGATCGGCGGCCGGTTCACGGCGAGGTAGAGCGCTGCCGCGAGCGGCGGAAGAATG
>JBIKXP010000147.1:0-8400 GCA_044355685.1 Phycisphaerales bacterium | reverse complement strand
GGAGAACCGCTTCCCTGCCGCCTCCGCGTGGCGCCGAGCGCCCTCGGGACGCCAGAGGTGCGCCGCCTGCGGCTTCTCCGCAACATCGCGGTCGCTGCGAGCCGCGGCGTCGGATATGGCCTCATCCCTCCGAAGCCGAGGGATGGCGCGTCTCCCGCTGCCGAAAACGCCGGCGAAGCTCTCGCCGAAACTCACGGCCTCTTCTCACTCGACCCGCGCCCCCCCGCCGATACGATGAATCACCACGAGCCCCGGTAGCTCAGTTGGATAGAGCACGCGCCTTCTAAGCGCGTGGTCGGCGGTTCGAATCCGCCCCGGGGTGTTTCCGATGTGCACGCGCGTTGCATGCCGCTGCGCAAGCGAACGCGCTCCGCCAAGCGAACGCGCTCCGCCAAGCGAACGCGCTCCGCCAAGCGAATGCGCTCCGCCATCAGGCGCGCCCGCGCTGCCGCCGGCGCTCACTTCACGCAGCGCAACCAAGAGACGGAGCGGCCCGCGGCCGATCATTCGGTATCTCGGGGGCCCTTCGGAACTCTGCACGCGCCACGTGATCGGGAGACAGGAGACTCATGGGGTAGACTCACGGGGTAGATTCACGGGGTAGATTCACGGGGTAGATTCACGGGGTAGATTCACGGGGTAGATTCACGGGGTAGATTCACGGGGTAGATTCACGGGGTAGATTCACGGGGTTCTGGCGACCCGGAATCCAACCCATCCGACCGGAACGTTGGGCTCGTAACCGCCGCGCGTAGACGCGCGCGAGAGGACCGGAAGGATGTCCCAGTAGCCACCACGAATGACCCGCCTCGACCCGCTCAGGGGACCGGGGGGGTTCGTCGTGGGACTCGAGGCGTAGTAGGTCGAGGAGTACCAGTCGTCGACCCACTCCTGCACGTTGCCGGCCATGTCGTGCAGCCCGAATCCGTTCGGCGCCTTGCCCCCGACAGGGCGGGTTTGTTCCACGGAGTTTGATGCGACCCATGCGACGATCGGAGCGACATCGTCGGCCTTCGCACCGTCTGGCTGCGTGGACCAGCCGTGGAATGCCGTCGTCGTGCCCGCTCGGTACGCGTACTCCCACTCGGCCTCTGTCGGAAGCCGCATCCCCGTGTCCGACAAGAAGCGCTGAATCATCTCCCAGGACACCCTCTCGACGGGGCGGTTCGGCACCTGCGCGGCGGGAACCTCAGGGCTCGCCGACTCGTAGAACGACGGGTTCGCTCCCATCCGCGCCGTCCACTGTGCCTGCGTCACCTCGTAACGACCCATGTAGAAGCCAGCCGTGAACGTCACCGGGTGGACGGGATTCTCGTTTGTGAGGCAGGCGGTCGCGTTCGACGAGGAACACCCCATGTTGAACGATCCCGGCGGAATCAGCACCATCTCGATCTGCGTGAGGTTGTCGCGCACGCGCCATGGGTAGCCCGTCGCGACGATCGCCTTGCGCAGCTTCACGTCCGTCACGATCGCGGGGTCGGGCGCCTCCTCGAGCACCGTCGCCCACGGCAACGCGCTGCACGTCTCGCCCCAGAAGGACAGCAGCGCGCCAAGATCGGCGGAGTCGACTTGGCCGTCGTCGTTGACGTCGGCTGCGCAGGCTGCGCAGGCTGCGCAAGGCCCCCACGCCGACAGCAACAATCCGAGGTCCGCAGAGTCAACCGTGCCATCGCCGTTGGTGTCGGCGTCGCACGCGGTCTGCGCGCGCGCGGGCGCGGCCAGCGCCAGCATCACCGACGCGAACACCATCGATCGGACCATACTGTTGTGCATGAAGTTCGTCATGGGGTTGAATCTCGGGTACGTCGCGGTCGCGCGCTCGCGCCGACCGTCCGCAACCGAAGGAGACCGCCGACTCAGATTCCGTACAGGTGTTTCACCTAAGGTCGTGTGAAGTCCGCGGAGGTCGCGCCGGCGATCGGCCAACGCGGCCCCACGCGGGATGACCGCGGGAAGTTGGGTATGGACTTCTGACGCCAGACGGCACGAGGACAGTCGATGCGGGCTGCGAGAACGAGAGGCCACGTTGCCACATCGAATCCGGCTTGCGAGCGGGCATCGGCCGAGCCGTGCCGCTTGCGTCTGCTCCGCGACACGCGCCCGCGCAACGTCGCGCCACCTGTGGGACGGTTCGGATCCGACCCGTGGTGTTCTCGGTTCTGTCTGACGGATCACCGGCCGAATCACCGCCGGTTGCGGCGGCGATCACTGGCGCAGTGATCGATCCGGTCACTGGAATGTGAACGCATTCGGAGACGACGCCGTGCCGCTTGCCGTCTGCAAGCTGACGGTCGCGGGGCCAGGCGGACCGCCCGGCGTCACGGCGGTGATGGTGTTCGCATTGACGACCGTCACGTTCGATGCAAACGAATTGCCGACCCGGACCCACTGGGTGCCCGTCAGATTGACGCCGGTGATCGTGATCGTCGTGCCGCCGTTCCGCGAGCCCACGTTGGGCGCGACCGACGAGATGATCGGCGACGTCGACTGGTAGGTGAAGCCGTTCGGGAAGTTCGTCGTGCCACTGCTTGTGGTCAACGACACAGTCACCGGTCCAACCGAGCCTGCCGGTGCCACGACGCCCACGCTCGTCGCGTTCGTGCCGATGATCGAGGCGTTCACCGAGCCGAATCGAACCGACGTCGTCGTGGCCAGGTTGGTTCCGGTGATGGTCACGACCGTGCCGCCCATCGTGGAACCGGTGTTTGGCGCGATCGAAGTGATGACCGGCCCGGGAGCCTGGTAGGTGAACGCATTCGCAAGCGCGGCCGTACCGCTTGGCGTGATCACGCCCACGGCGACCGTGCCCGGGAAGCTGGCCGGGGTGATGGCCGTCACGGTGTTCGCGTTCTGAACGATCACGTCGGTCGCAGCGAAGTTCCCCAGCATGACGCCTGAGGTGAACGCGAGATTCGCACCGGTGATCGTGATCAACGTGCCGCCCGTGGTTGGACCGAAGTTCGGCGACACCATGGTGATGACAGGCGGAGGCGGCACGTAGGTGAACCCGTTCGTACGCGTCGCCACTCCGCCCGGCGTCGAGATCGTGACGTCCGTCGGCCCGAGGGAGCCCGCCGGGGTCACGGCCGTCACCGTCGATGCATTGACGACCGTCACGTTCGTCGCGGCGACTCCGCCAACGGTCACCGACAGTGTGCCGGTGAAGTTCATTCCCGCGAGCGTGATCAGAGTCCCACCGCCGGTCGAGCCACTCGAGGGGTAGATCGCGCCGATGAAGGGCGCCGGAAGCGCGCCGCGCGCCACGCGGAAACCGAAGTCGTCGATGGCGATGCCTGGCTCGGCTGCGCCACGCGCGGAGGATCGCGCCCAGTCGCTGCCGAACTTCCACGATCCTCCCCTTGTGACGCGCTGGGTTCCGTTCGCCGGGCCTTGCGGATTCGTCGATGGACTCGACGCGTAGTAGGTGCTCGAGTACCAGTCGCCCACCCACTCCCACACGTTGCCCGACATGTCGTAGAGGCCCAGCGCGTTTGCCGACTTCCGCCCGACCGGCCGCGTTTGGTTCGCGGCGTTCGCCGACGTCCAGCCGAGCATGGTCACGCTCGCGGCGTTGCTCGTTCCGTTGGGAAACTTCGGCGTCGAGTGGTACGCGGTCGTCGATCCCGCGCGGTATGCGTACTCCCACTCCGCCTCGGTCGGGAGCCGCAGCCCGGTGTCCGCGAGGAACTGGTCGACCATGCCACGCGACACTCCCTCGACCGGACGGCTCGGAACCTCCTTCGCGGACACCTCGGCGCTCGGATCCGTGAACCTCGACGGGTTCGAACCCATCCGCGCCACCCACTGTGCCTGCGTGACCTCGTAGCGTCCGATGTAGACCGGGCCGGCGATGGTCACGGAGTGAACCGGATCCTCGGAAGCGGCGCAGGAATCGGCGCTTGAAGCGGAGCACCCCATGCCGAAGGTGCCGGCCGGAACGAGCACCATCTCGATCTCCGTCGCGTTGTCGCGCACGCGCCACGGAAAGCCGGACTGCGCGATGGCGGCGCGGAGCGTCGGGCTGGTGACGACCGCGGGATCGGGCGCGAACTCGATCACGGCGGCCCAGTCGAGCCGATCGCAGGGCGAACCCCACAAGGAGAGCAGCGCGCCAAGGTCGGTCGAGTCCACTGTGTCGTCATCATTGATGTCGGCGGCACATCCCGAGCACGCACCCCAACCGCTGAGCAGCGCGCCGAGATCGGCCGAGTCGACCATGCCGTCGGCAGTGATGTCCGCATCGCAGGCCGTCTGCGCGCATGCGACGGGCGCAGGTGCGAGCGCAAACAGCATTGCGGCGACCGCGCCAAGCACGCTGCGAAGGCGTCCGGGCGACGCGGCCCGACGGACGGCGTGCAAGAGGGACTCTGAACGCGTGACCTTGGCGATGGGCTTGTCCACGGGATTTGCCTCGATTGAAAGCGGCGGCGGATGCATGCGGGGCTCGATGTCGGCCGAGACGGCATCGAGCGCACGTCGTGCGCCGACACGCTTGGGGGGCTCGGCTGCCCGGGCGCCACACGGTGCCCGTCGCCAGACCACACCCGGCCGTTCGGCTCGGCGCACCGCAGCCTAAACCACTGCGGCGTCGTTCCAAGCGAGGCATCGTCATCCTGCGCACAACGTCGCACGCGATGCCCCCGAACGAGTGTCGATCGCTCCGCCTCGGGGGGTATCGACCCTCGTTGCGCCGAACCTCAGCGTGACGCGCCGTCACGCGCTTGGTCTACGCTCTCGCCATGACGACCGCCGGCCACCCACCCGATCCCGCGCGTTCTCGGCCAATGGCCCCCGGCCGTCTCGTCGCGATCCACGGACCGATGTTCGCGGGGAAGACGACCGAGCTCCTCGCGCGCGTCGTCGGAGCGCGCGCACGCGGCGAGCACGTCCTCGTCGTCAAGCCCGAGCGCGACACGCGCTATTCCGCCGACGAACTGGTCACGCATGCAGGCGCGCGCATTCCAGCGCTGAACGCACGCGTCGCCGCAGACATCGCCGAGATCTTCGATCGCGAGGCCGTGCGTCCGTCGCTCGTCGCAATCGACGAAGCGCACTTCTTCGCCTCGGACGCGGTAGATCCCATCGAGCGCCTTCTCGCCTGCGGAACATCCGTCATCGTCGCCGGCTGCGACATCGACCACTTTGGCGACGTCTTCGCGCCATTCGATGCCCTGCTTCCACGCGCCGACGAACGCGTGCATCTGCGCGGCGCGTGCGCGCGATGCGGCGCGCCCAGCACGCACAGCGAGCGACTCGTCGCGGCCACGGACCGGATCATCGTGGGCGGCGCAGCGGAGTTCATCGCCACCTGCGCGGCATGCTTCAGGCCGAGTCGCCGCTGACGTGCGCATCGTTCACGACGACGAAGTGCGCCTCCGCCCGGTATCGCTCCGAATGGAGCGCATACGTCGGCTCCGCCACCGTGTGGAAGAAGTGCTCGAGGTACTCAAGCGGCCACGGGCGGTCGCCGGCGCGCTCGCGCTCGACCGCGCGGCGCCAGCGCACGTCCCTCGGCGCATCGACGAACACAGCGACGTCGACATGCGCGCGCGGCAACTCGTGCAGCGCATGCAATCCCTCGACCACGATCACCGCGCCGGGCTCGACATGCTGCTCGCCGATCCGCGCGTGGGCGTCGAAACTCCAGTGCGGGATGCGCGTGGCGCGACCCGCGCGCAGTTCTCCGAGGTCCCGCGCGAGCCGCGCGAGATCCGACGACTCCGGCAGATCGCGAACGGGCTCGGGCGTGCGGTCGTAGTCGGGCAGGTAGTGGTCGGTCGAGACCACGCAGGTCGAGAGTGCGCGCGCGAGCGTCGATTTCCCAGAGGCGACGGCCCCCGTCACGCCGACCACGGCTCGCGGCCCTCGCGCACGCGCGGCGGCCAAAATCGCCTCCGCGGCGTCGCGCATGTGAAGAAGACGTGGCTCCGGCCGTTCCATCGTCTGCAGGATACGGCCGAGAAGTATGCTGCGGAGCGCATGAATCCAACCGGACTGCTCGGCATCGTCCTGATCCTCGCCATTGGGTACGGGCTGTCGCGTGGCCGCCGCGCGATCCGTCTCCGCACCATCATCGGCGGAGTCGCGCTGCAGTTCGCGCTTGCGTTCCTGCTGCTGCGCGTGCCCTTCGTCGTCGAGCTGTTCGATGGCGTCGCAGGAGGCGTCTCGAAGGTGATCTCCTTCGCCGACGAAGGCACGCGCTTCATCTTCGGAAACGCCTCCGACGCCTCCGGCCTCTGGGGCTTCATCTTCGCCGTGAAGGTGCTGCCGATCATCATCTTCTTCTCGGCGCTCATGTCGGTCCTCTACCACTACGGTGTCATGCAGCGCGTGGTCGCGCTCCTCGCCGCGCTCCTGCGGCGCGCGCTCGGCATCACGGGCGTCGAGGCGATGTCGGCCTCGGCGAACATCTTCGTCGGACAGACCGAGGCGCCGCTGACGGTGCGCCCGTTCATCGGCCGCATGACAGAGTCGCAGCTGATGTGCATCATGGCCGGCGGATTCGCGACGATCGCCGGAAGCGTGATGGCGGCGTACATCGCGATGCTCGGAGGAAGCGACGAGGCTGCGCGCATCGAGATCGCCAAGCACTTCATGACCGCAAGCGTGATGAGCGCGCCGGCCGCGATCGTCATGGCGAAGCTCATGCTGCCTGAGACCCGAGACGCACCCGATGAGTCGATCGCGGCGCTTCGAAAGATGCCGCGCGAGACGGTGAACGGCGTCGATGCCGCGGCCGCAGGCGCGACCGACGGACTCAAGCTCGCGCTCAATGTCGCGGCGATGCTCGTCGCATTCGTCTCGCTGATCGCGCTTCTCAACTGGCCACTTGCCGCGCTCAGCGAGGTCGATGCACGCTGGCTCCCGGTTGCATCGTGGCGCGCGGAGCTTGGCATTCCCGTCCTCACCTTCCAGAACATCCTCGGCTATCTGCTGCAGCCGATCGCCTGGGCCATGGGTGCCGGCTCCGACGCGCACGCGGTCGGCTCGCTCATGGGCCAGGCCGTCATCGCGACGGAGTTCGTCGCCTATCTCGACCTCGCGAAGCTACAGGCGTCCGGCGCGATCTCGGAGCGGGGCGTCACCATCGCCATCTACGCCCTCTGCGGCTTCGCCAACCTGCCCTCGATCGCCATCCAGATCGGCGGGCTCGGCGCCATGGCGCCAGAGCGGCGCGGGGATCTGGCCCGTCTCGGCCTCCGGGCCATGACCGCCGGGGCCCTCGCCTGCTGGATGACGGGGGCCATCGCGGGAATCTTCGTCAACTGACGGATTTTTCGTCCGGCCCCGTCACGGCTGGCTTGCCCTGCGCACTTCATGTGTAAGGAGGCACACAGCCATGACCGCAGCACAAGACACCATCCGGAGCACCGAAGAAACCCGCGCCCACCGCTTCATCAAGCTCGTCGGAATCGCAAGCGCCACCGCATTGGCCTTCGCGATCGGCCCCGTCACCTTCGCAGAGGCCCCGGCTGACGGCCCAGCGACCGAACTCACCGCCGGCGGCAGCGCACACAGCGCCTCCGGTGATGCCAATGCGGGCGCCCTGGTCACCGAGTCCCGCCACCGCACCTTCGGAATCATGCCGAAGCCCATGCCGAAGCCCATGCCGAAGCCCATTCCGAAGCCCGTGGCGAAGCCGAAGCCCACTCCCGATCAAGGCCACAAGGGCAACCCCGAATCCGAGGCCTACCCCTGGGTGCTCGCAGAGCCCCTCGAGGTCGACACCGGCGGCCTGAGCGCCAAGACCGATGCCGACACCGTGACCGCTCGGAAGCGCGACGAGAACGCGAAGCAGTTCACCGCTCGCGGCCACGGCCAGTTCCTCGCGAAGGACACCGGGGCGACCCAAGCCGCCGTCACCGGCCCGTCCCTTGAGCACGGCATCTTCTTCGACGACTGCAACTCGAACGGGATCAGCGACATGCAAGAGGTCGAGGCCGATGGCGAGGACGTCGACGAGAACGGCATGCTCGATTCGTGCCAGATGGCCGCGGGCGACCTCGACCTCGACGGGATCACTGGATCCCGCGACCTCGTCATGGTGCTCATGCACTGGCAGAGCACCGAGTCGCTCCGCGACCTCAATAGCGACGGCGTAGTCGACTCGGCCGACCTCGGCATCCTGCTCTCGAACTGGTCGGAGAATCTCTGAATCTCTCTCATCGCTTGAGCGCAACGCTGCCGGGGCTGGCGGCGCGCGCCCAACTCCTGACCCCGCCCGTGTCCGATGGCACGGGCGGGGTTGTCGTTGGCGCGTGGCCTCGCTCCCACAGAGGACTTGCGGGAACTCGGGGCGACGTCAGACGCGCGTCAGTTTGGTCACCCGACCGATCGGCACCCATTCGACCACGAGGATCGAGCCATCCGCAAGGAAGGTCGCGGAGTGTGGATGCACGA
>JBIKXP010000337.1:0-2509 GCA_044355685.1 Phycisphaerales bacterium | reverse complement strand
GCGTGGGAACTCTTCATCCCCACCGCCGCCGCGGCGCTCCTCTGGTACGGCGGCAACCAGGTCGTCGAAGGCAACCTCACGGCGGGCGACCTCGTGATGTTCCTCACCTATCTCACGCTCCTGCTCGGACCGCTCGAGGTGCTGGCAAACACGGCGACGAGCCTGCAGACGGGGCTCGCGAGCCTCGACCGCACGCTCGATCTCCTCGAGGAGAAGGACGAGTTCGCCGAGACCGCCGCGCGCGCGACGGTTCGGCTCGACCCTGCAGCCGTGCGCGGCGATGTGCGCTTCGAGGGCGTGTCGTTCCGCTACCCGGCGTCCGACCGTCCCGTGCTTGCCGATGTCTCGTTCGATGCGCCGGCGGGCACGATGGTCGCGCTCGTCGGCCATTCGGGCGCGGGCAAGACGACGCTTTCGAACCTCGTCGCGCGCTTCCATGATCCGACCGAAGGGCGCGTGACGCTCGACGGGCACGACCTGCGCGACATCGCGCTTGCGTCGTACCGGCGGCTGCTCGGCATCGTCGAGCAGGATGTGTTCCTCTTCGACGGCACGATCCGCGAGAACATCGCGTACGCGCGGCCGAATGCGAGCGACGACGACATCGCGCGCGCAGCGCGCGTGGCGCGCGCGGATGTGTTCATCGAGAAGCTCGACGCGAAGTACGACACGCGCATCGGCGAGCGCGGCGTGAAGCTGTCGGGCGGCGAGCGGCAACGCCTGGCGCTTGCGCGCGCGGTGCTCGCGGATCCGCGGATCCTGATCCTCGACGAAGCGACGAGCAACCTCGACACCGAGAGCGAACGGTACATCCAGGGCGCGCTTGGCGAGATCCTGAAGGGCCGCACAAGCTTCGTGATCGCGCACCGCCTGAGCACGATCCAGGAAGCAGACCTCATTCTCGTGATGGAGGACGGCAAGGTCGTCGAGCGCGGCACGCATGAGGAATTGATGCGGTCAAGCGGCCGCTACGCGACGATGGTGGTGCTGCAGACGGAGACGCGGCGGAAGCCGTGAGCACGGAAACGGTGCCAGGCACGTGCCGTTCAGTGCCGTGCACCTGCCGGCACGTGCCGGGCACCGCACTCGGGGCAGACGTCGGAGTCCGTCCGGCGCGGATACCCGCACTGCGCGCACGCACCGCGCGCCCAGGCCAGGCGCTCTTTCCGCGTCAGCAGCAGCACCGCCCACGGCCCGCACATCCAGAACAGCGTCGCCGCGCCGAGCACGATGCTCCAGAACGACGCCATCGCGCAGTAGCACTCCGTCCTGCGCCGCACCTGCAGGTAGAGCAGCACGCCGATCAAGAGCTCGATGCAGGTGCCGGCAAATACACGCCTCACCAACCGGTCGAGTCCTGCCGGATTCCGCGGGCTCCCTGCGCGCGACAGCAGCACGTACCAAAGGAATCCTCCGCCGATCCAGACGGCAAGCCCGGTCAGGTAGCACATCCCCACGATGCTGCCATACCAATCCCCGAACTGATCGCTGTCCACGCTCACGACCGCAAGAAGCCCCTCGATCAGCGCAACCCAGAGCATCGCGCACCCGAGCGAACCGATGAACGCCGCGGCGATCACGCTCGGAAGCAACGACCGCCCGTACGACCCGACCGCTGGCCGACCCACGATCGGCGAGAGAAACACAACCTGGAGCCCAGCCCACAGCGCGATCGTCCCGATGAAGATCCAGAGCTCGACTTGGTCGAGATCGTCGATCCAATCGACCCCGACGAGCGCCTCGAAGTAGTAGCGGTAATCCCGGAGATAGCTCGCTTCCTCGAACATCACCGGAACAAGCGTAAGCGGCGCGATGAAGAGGCCGACGGCACATGCGACGGCGAAGATCAGGAGCAACGCCGCCGTCCGCGAACGTTGCCGGAAGATCACGCCCCGGCCCCGATTGGCCCCACGACCTCGCTCTCGGCGATCGCGTAGAGATCGACGCCCGCGCGCGGCTCGTATCGCACGCCGCGCGTGAATTTCGAGAACGCAGGCAGCACGATCGTCCGCCGCGCACGGTCGACCACAAACGCAGGCGCCTCGACGCTGCGCGCACCGCGCGCCACCGACAGCATCGGATGCAGGTGTCCGGACACGGTCCACGCCGCGGCCGCGCCCGACGGCGGCTCATGCTCGAAGCGCAGGCCGCCGAGCGCGAAGTCGCCGCGCACGCGATCGACCATCCACTCAGGCGGCAGCGTGCCGACGCCGCGATCGTGGTTTCCCTCGACCAAGCGGATCGGCAACGAGCAACGCTCGCGGAACTCCGCAAACCGCTGCATCTCCGCGTCGCCGATGCCTTCGGCCGAATGCGTGAGATCCCCCACCACGACGATCACCCTCGCGCCGGCGCGCATCGCGGCACGCGACAGCCGCACGAGCAGCTCCTCGTCGATTCCGTCTGCGCTCGGCACGCCGAAGCGCCGGTACGACTCGCTCTTTCCAACATGAAGGTCGGCGACCACGAGCGCCTTCGCGGCGCGCAGGAAGAGCGCGCGCTCGGGCAT
>JBIKXP010000146.1:0-8545 GCA_044355685.1 Phycisphaerales bacterium | reverse complement strand
TGATCTCCGTGCCTCCGTGCCTCCGTGAGAGACCTGATGCGCGTCAGAAACGCAACACGCGCCGCGATTCACTCGCGGCGGCTGCTTGCGGCAGCCGCCTTTGGCGTGATCAGTACCAGAGCGAGCAAAGGTCTGCGGCCCTGCGCGCAGCGCAGCCCGCAGGCCAGTTGCGAGCGCTCAAACACGCCGCGAGCGCTCAAACACGCCGCGAGCGCTCAAATCACGACACGCGGCTGCCGGCCTTCACAGGCTTCTGCACCGTCAGCACCACCACGTCGCGCTCGTCGGCGCCGGGCTTTGCGTCGCCCGAGGGCGCTGCGCCCTCGGCGAGCGGCTTCAAGTCGCTCGCTGCGAGGATCATGCCTTGGCTCACCTCGCCGCGGAGTTGACGCGGCTCGAGGTTCGCAACGATCACGACCTGCTTGCCGACAAGCGACGCCGGGTCGTACCAAGCCTTGATTCCCGCGCAGACCTGACGTCCTTCTGGGGTTCCGTCATCGAGCCTGATCTTGAGCAATTTGTCGGCGTTCGGATGCGGCTCGGCGGCGAGCACCGTGGCAACGCGAAGGTCGAGCTTGGCGAAATCCTCGAACTTGATCGCGGGAAGCATGTCGTTGGTCATGGTTGTCGTCCGACCCTTCTGGTCCTTTGCCGCGACGTCAGGTGCTGGGGGTCGTCGCGCCGGTCGAGCCGGCGGCGACGCCGGAGTCCTTCGCGACTTCGCCCTCGCCGCCTTCCTCTTCCGAGGAGCGGATCTGCTTGAAGCCGGTGCGACGCGCGAGCTCATCGAAGCCGAACACCTTGGTGATGTCGACGAACATCGACTCGTCGCGCGCGACGCGTGCCGATGCCGGCTTGACGCGCATGCTCTCGACGGTCTCCTTGCTCGCCGGCGACAGGGCCGTCACCTGCATCACGATCAGCGCGAGGCGATCGGGCGCAAGCGCCACGAACGTGCGCTCGGCGGCGGGAATCGTCGAAAGATCGGCGGTGAGCGGAAGCCGGGCAGCCTTTGCCACCAGCGCGTCGAGCGCCTTCGGATCGGCGCCGAGGCCGGGGATCTGGGCAGGAAGCCGGAATCCGAAGCCGAGGAACTGGTTGTCGAACTCGCGCAGGTCGCGCACGAACTCGACCTTGGCGCCGTACTTGTCGGCGACGGCGCGCACGCCCTCGCCAGCGGCAAGATCGCGGATCTGCGCCTCGTTCGTCTTGAGCCAGTCAAAGCGCTCGAGCGCCAGCACGTCCTTCACCACGGACTCGCGCACCTCCGCGAGATCCTTGGCGGGGCGCGACGCCTGTGCCTCGGTGATGCGGAAGAAGTAGACGTTGCCGGCGGCATCGGTGAGCGCGGGGCTTGCGACGCGGGCCTGGATCGGAGCGACGGGATTCGGAACCGAGAGTTCTCGCGCGCCGGTGACGAGCTGCTGGAAGCGCGTGGCCTCGCCGAACTTGCTGGTCATCGCCGGCCCAACGCCGGGAAGCGCGTTCAGCGCATCGAGCCCGATGAGCGTCGGGCCCGAGTTCGACACCGTCGGCTGGGGAATGCCGAACTCGGTCGCGATCGACTGGGCGAGCGCGTCGAGCGAAGGCATCAGCTCCGACCAGTTCTCGGGAAGGACGAGATACGAGTCGCGGCGCTTGAGCGAGCGCTGCGCAAGCGCGAGCTGGTCGCTGGTGAACTTCGTGATCTCGTCGAGTTTGTCCTGGACGAGCTCTTCGATGGTCTTCGAGCGCACCGTCGCTTCGTAGGTCGCGTAGGCCGGGTTCGTCGCCGGGTCGGCGCCGTACTTGGCCGGATCCTGCGCGAATCGCTTCTTGAGCGCGAGCGACTGAAGTTCCGGAGAGTTCAGTGCGAGCGCGGCGACCGAGTCCTTCGGGATCGCGATCCACTCGACGGCGATCTTGTCGGGCAGACGGTAGCCGAAGCCCTCTGCGCCGCCGCTTGGCGACGGAGCCTTGTCGGCGTAGGCACGCAGGTGCTCCTCGAGGCGCGACTCCGTGAGTTCGGTCTTCGCGATCGCCTCGTTCGTCTTCGCGTCGATCACGATCACATCGCCCGAGAGTCCGAGCATCGCCTTCGCAAGGAACTGCTCGATGCGCGTATCGCTGAGACGGTCGACCGACTCGCTGAGGCTGAGCAGGCGCATGACGCCGCGCCACTTGGCGGTCGTCTCGAGCACGAAGGTGCGGTTCTGGCCGGTGGCGCGCATGATGTTGAGCGCGACTTCATCTGCCGTGAGCGGATTGCCCGCCGCGGTCGCCGCAGCTGCGAACGAAGCCATCGCGGCCTCGCCTTCGCCAGGGCCGCCGACGAGTCCGGCGCGCTCGGCCTCATGCGTCAGCATCCACCAGTGCGCAGGGTCCTTGTCGGCGCCGATCACCGTGATGGGATCGCGCGTCTCGCCTCGGCTCTTGAGGAGCTCGACCACTCCCAGCTCGCGCCGCACGCGGTCGAGATCGTCGCCTGTGAGCTCGGTCCCGCTGCCGTAGGTGGCCCACGGGGCGCCGCTGACGGCGCTCTGCTGCGCGCAACTCTGGATCGCGGATGGCATGAGGAACGCGACCATGAGCAGCGTGCCGCCGACCACGAGGATCCACTGGTTGTACTGTCGAATCAGCTTGAACATGGCTAGGTCAGGGTATCGGAAGGAGGGGCGCGGCTGAGGCCGTCTCTCCGCCTAAGGAAAGAGGCCGAAGCATACGCCTCGGCCTCCGGGGTTCTGGATCTCTCAGTCCCTCGGCCGGCGGCCGGGCCCGAGTCGGGTCGGGTTCAGCGATAGAACTCGACGATCAGGTTGGTGTTCACGTCGAAGGGGATCTGGTCGGAAGTCGGGTTGGCCACGCACTTGGCCGAGAGTTCCGCCGGGTTGACGGCAAGCCAACCGGGAACCTGGTGGCCCGGGATCGACTCCATCTGCTCGCGGCAGAGCTTCTGAACGCCCTCGCGGACGGTGACGACATCGCCCACCGAGAGCGAGAACGACGGGCGGTCGACCTTCTCGCCGTTGACCTTGACGTGACCGTGGACGACGAGCTGGCGCGCGCCCCAGATGGTGCGCGAGAAGCCGGCGCGGCGGATCACGTTGTCGAGACGAAGCTCGAGGAGCTGCAGCAGCACTTCGCCGGTATTGCCCGGGCGACGGCCTGCTTCCGCGAGGTAGCGGCGGAACTGGCGCTCAAGCACGTTGTAGTGGAAGCGCAGCTTCTGCTTCTCATCCTTGCGGATGCCGTAGTCCTTCTGACGACGGCCGCGGAAGCCGTGCATGCCGGGCGTGGTCAGCTGACGCTTCGAGGTGTGCTTCGGGATGTCCGCGACGGGGACGCCGACCTTGCGCGAGAGCTTCACCTTCGGACCGAGATAGCGCGACATGAGTGTTCCAGTTTCCTACGGGCCCCTCCGGGCGCATCCAAGCGGCGGAGGAGTGGTTGACAGCGATTCCGAGAGCGCCCACGCGCCTTCGGCCCACCATTGGGGGAACGACAAGTAGAACGGAAACGGCACTTTGCGTCAAGTCGGAAGGGGTCGCCGCTGCGGCGGCTCCGCAATTCACGGCTGCGCTTGGATGAGTCCAAGGAACTGACAATGTCCGACGTCGACTCCGACGTCCGTGGTTCCGGGCACTTCCGTCCCCGGGCACCCAAGACTTCCGTAACACCAGAGGGAGTGGCTGCGGCCCTGCGCGCAGCGCAGCCCGCAGGCCAGTTGCGAGCGCACCAATCTAATACGCCCGTTTCCCCTCTGCCCCGCGCCGCCAGTTGAGATACGCGGTGTTGAGAACCCGATAACCTCCGGGGGTCGGATACTCGCCCGTGAAGTACCAGTCGCCCGTGTGCTCCGGCATCGCCGCGCGCAGCCCTTCCACGGACTGATAGACCAGGTCGATGCTGCCCTCCCACACCAGCGACTTCGAGCGGATGAGTTCGGCCACCTTGCCCTCGATCTGGCCAAGCGTGGAGAGGCCGTAGAGCATCGCAACGTGGTTCTTCATCCGCTCAGGGGGCAGGCCGGCCTGCTCCTTGCACTTTGCCTCGATCTCGTCGAGGACCGCCGCATGTCCGTGCTCGCGCGCGAGTCCGACGGCCGCCTCGAACGCGATGAAGCGCCCGAGCTGGCTCATGTCGATGCCGTAGCAGTCCGGGTACATGATCGGCGGGCTCGAGCTCGCCACCACGATGCGCCTCGGGTTGAGGCGCGCCAGCATGGTGATGATCGACTCGCGCAGCGTCGTTCCGCGCACGATCGAGTCGTCGATCACGACCAGCGTGTCGTCGGGGAAGACGGTGCCGCGCGTGATGTCGTAGATGTGGTTGACGAGATCCTTGCGCGCGGCGTCGTGCGTGATGAAGGTGCGCAGACGCTGGTCCTTGTGCGCCACCTTCTCGCCGCGCACGCGGCCTGCGAGCGCGGCGTGAATCGACTCGCGCGTCGCGCGTCCCGATTCGACCATCTTCCAAATCGCCTCGCCGGCGACGCGGCGCTTCTCCTCGTCGAGCGCCTCGAGGAGCCCGAGATAGGAGGTCTCCGACGTGTTGGGGATGAAGCCGAACACGGCGTGATCGAGATCGCCGCCGAGGAGGTCGACCACGCGCGGCGCGAGATTCCGGCCGAGTTGCTTGCGTTCGCGGTAGATCGCGGGGTCGTTGCCGCGCGAGAAGTAGATGCGTTCGAACGTGCACTGGCGCGCGGTCGCAGGCTCGGTGAACTGCTCGAGCGCGTACGTCCCGTCGCGCTTCACGATGAGCGCGTGTCCGGGTGGGATCGGCTCGATGTCGCGCGGGTCGACATTGAACACGGTCGAGAGCGCCGCGCGCTCGCTGGCGACCGCGATGCACTCGTCGAGGATGAGGTAGAAGCCGGGCCGGATGCCCGCCGGATCGCGGCAGATGAAGCTGTCGCCATTTCCGAGGATTCCGGCGAAGACGTAGCCGCCGTCGAACTCGGCGGTTGCGCGCCGGAGGACGCGCGCGAGGTCGATCTGGCGGGAGACCTCGGTGGCGAGCGTCGCGCCGGCGAGGTTCGTGAACGAGCCCTCGCCCATCGTCGACTCGAGGTGCGCGTGCTCGCGATCGAGGAAGTAGCCGATCTTCTCGAGGACGACGCCCGTGTCGCTGTCGCCGACCGGATGCAGGCCGTACTCGACGAGCTTGGCGAAGAGCTCGCTCGAGTTGGTCAGGTTGAAGTTGCCGGCCATCGCGATCGAGCGCGACTCGCTGTTCGAGCGCCGCAAGTACGGGTGGCACATCGAGCTCGAGCGGCCGCTGTGGGTGCCGTAGCGGAGGTGGCCCAGAAGCACCTCGCCGAGCAGGCGGAAGCGACGCTTCAGCTCTGTCGGCGGCATGGAGTTGAGCTCGCCGTCGTCGAGTTCGGCGGCCGGCGCAAGCGCCTCGTCGAAGAGGCGCTCGATCGGGTTGCGCTTCGCGGTGCGCTCGCGCTCGAGGAACGCGTCGCCGGGCGGCATGTCGAACTTCACGCAGGCGACGCCGGCACCGTCCTGTCCGCGATTGTGCTGCTTCTCCATCAGGAGATAGAGCTTGCGAAGGCCCCAGAGCGGATCCTGACGCTCGCTCTGGAACCACGACAGTGGCTTCCGCAAGCGGACGAAGGCGAGGCCGCACTCATGGGTCAACGCATCGGACATCGGGCGCGGAGGGTAGCGGAGGAATCCCGCGACGGGGGCGTGCCGACGTTAAGTTCCGGCGCTGTGCGCGACCTCGATCGAGGCGCGTCCCGCCATGGCCGCCCGCTGCATGGCGTGCCACGCGTCCGCCGGGTGGAGGAAGCGACCGATCCGAGCGCCGTCGAGCAACACTGGGACGAGGAGCGGCAGCCCGGGGAGGAGTTCGCCTGTGATCGGCGCGAGGGTGTCGCTCGTGAAGCGGCCGCGTTCGTCAAGCCCGCGGTAGACCTGCAGAGGCGCCGCGTTGCGAACATGGACGAGCGCCGCGGCGGCGTCGGCGAAGGGTTCGGAATCGGCTGGCTGCTTCGGCTCCGCGCCCACGGGTTGCCTGCGCAGCGTCGGGGCCACGCGGCCTGACCACCAGCAGATCGGTTCCCCCGGCATCGCGATCGAACCAGGGGGCATTGCGGCAAGCGTGCCGGCGTGCGTCGCGCGGTTTTCCGGGTCGAAGCCGAGGTCGAGCTCGGGAACGACGATCGCGCGGTCGCCACCGACCGCGAGCGCCTCGAGGCCGGCGTAGGTCGCAAGCGCAAGCGCGCGCTCCGCGGCCTCGCACGCCTCGGTGCACTCGTTCGGCCACTCTTCGCCGCGCCAGATTCGGTCAAGTTCCGCCGCGGCGCGGCGGATGGAGACTTCGGCCACGGCGCGCGCGTGCGGGCGGTCGACTTCAGGGACAAACCCGAGTTCGGCGAGCGCGGCCGTGGTCGCCTCGATTGCGATCAGATGCGGGATCGAGTCGCGCAGTTGCGCGAACTCAGGAGGAATCGCGCGACTTGCGCGGGCGACCTCGACCCAGCGCGCGACGAGCGCGGTCCACGCAAGCGGACCAAGACCGAGGTTGCCCCCGCGCCCGTCGCCGTCCGCGTCTCCGTCTCCGTTCCCGTCTTCGCGCGGGGCGAATCCCGGCTGCGCGCCGTCCGCTGCGCCGCTCATGGCAGCCGCTCCAGCGCCGGCTCGAGCACGCCGCCGCGCATGCGGAAGACCTCCGTCGGCGCCGCGTGACGCGCCAGCGCGACGCGTGGCGCAAGCGACGGAAGCGTCCGGCGCCAGACGTCGCGGACGACTTCCGGATGGTTGCATTCGCGCGAGAGGTGGATCAAGACGACCTGCGCCGGCTCGTCGGGAAACGCGATGGCGCGGACTGCCTCGACGCACTCCTCGTTCGAAAGATGGCCACGCCCGCCCATGATGCGGTCCTTCAGGAACTTCGGTCTTGCGCTGTCGAGCTGCATGCCGCGGTCGTAGTTCGATTCGATCGCAAGGAGATCGACGCCGCGCAAGAGATCGACGAGTCCGTCGGAGACGCGGCCGATGTCGGTCGCGAAGCCGACGCTCCCTGCATCGCTTTCGAGGCGAAACGACACCGTGCCCGCCTCGTCGTGCGGGTTCACGCACGGATCGACGCGGATCGGGCCGATGTCGAAGCCGCCCGCGCGCGGATCGAATGTCTCGATCCACGCTCCCGGGTATCCACGCGCGAGCGCCGCCGGCCGATGGGAGGCCGCGCAGCGAAGCCGCAGGCCGGTCGTCGCCGCGACTCGCCCCCAGCCGATGCGGGCATGGTCGTGGTCGAAGTGGGTGAAGAGGACGTCCGAGGTGTCCTCGGGCGCGAAGCCAAGCGCGCGCATGGCGCCGAAGGTGGCGCGCGGCGAGAGTCCCGCGTCGAGCAGGATCTGCCGACGCGACTCGCGCGTGGCGACGCGCAGCACGCTCGCGTTTCCCGATGAACTCGAGCCCAGCACCGCGAACTCGATCGTGGCGTGCCCGCACCGGCTGCGACGGGGAAGCGCCGCGAAGAGCGGCATGCGCGGCGTATCGGCCGCGCTCATTCGCCCTCCGCCGCTCCAGCCGAACGCGTGCTCGTCACGCGTCCGTGGCGGGTCGAGATGCCGCGCTTCGAGGTCTTCACGAAGGCAATGAACTCATCTGCGAGCGGCGAACCAGCGAGCCTCTCAAGCCGCGCGGCGCGGTGCGAGAAGGGGAGGCGGCTGCGCACGATGATGCCATACATCTCGCGCACGAGGTCGATGTCGCCCGACGAGAAGCCGCCGCGCTTCATGCCGATGCGATTGAAGCCGCCGATGTAGTTGGTGGCGCTCAGCGTGAAGAACGGACAGACGTCCTTCGACGCGCCGCAGAGTCCGCCGAGCATCGCGCCGCGGCCGATGCGCACGAACTGGTGCACGCCTGCGCCGCCGCCCGTCACCACGCGGTCGCCGATCTCGGCATGGCCCGCGAAGAGCGTGTTGTTGGCGATGACGCAGTCGTTGCCGACCTGCACGTCGTGCCCGGCGTGCGAACACGCCATGAAGTAGTTGCGGTCGCCGATCCGCGTCGGGCGGTCGTCGCGCGTGGCGCGGTGGATCGTGACATGCTCGCGGAACATGTTGCCGTCGCCGATCACCGTCCCGGCGCCTTCCTTGTGGACGGGGAACCCCTTGTCCTGTGGAGCAAAGCCGATCGCGCAGCCCGGGTAGAAGATGTTGCCGGCGCCGATCGCAAGCGTGCCCTGGAGGTGCACATTTGCGACCAGTCCGCAGCCAGGGCCGAGCCTGATGCGGCCGTTGAGGACGCAGTAGGGGCCGATCTCCACGTCGTCGGCGAGGTCGAGTTCTCCGTGGAGGACGGCGGTCGGATGGATCTTCGGCACGGTGCGATTGTACGGGCTTGCGTTGCGGGCGTACGCTTGCGGCTCACCGCGGAACCCCATGCGTGCGATCGCCGAAACATCCTCGCTGCGCGTCGTCGATCTCGGACGCATCGGGTACGCCGATGCGCTTGCGATCCAGCGCGAGACCCACGCTGCGCTCGTGGCCGCGCGCGAGGCGGGAGCGGGGGATACGCGGATGACGGTCTATCTCCTCGAG
>JBIKXP010000336.1:0-2525 GCA_044355685.1 Phycisphaerales bacterium | reverse complement strand
GGCGTGTCGGCATCGACCTCGGGCACCGACGTCCGCATCAGCTCGACCGGCTTCGGAACCGAGTCGTTCGTCCGCGTCCGCGAGATCGCGAACGTCAACGCAAGCACCAACTTCGTCACCAACACCGTCGGTGGCGCCTCGCAGGAGACGCGCACCGTGGGCCGCAACGCCACGGTGAACATCAACGGCGTCGTCGCCACCGCCCGTGGCACCACCGCCCGCGTCTCGCTTGAAGGCTTCGATGTGTCGGTGTCGCTGATTGGCGGCAATGGCATCAACGCCGCCGGTCAGACGCGCACGTTCTACGTCACCGGCGGCGGCGCCGACTTCAATCTCGCTCCGGACGTGAACCTCGCCGGCAAGGTGTCGCTCGGCATCGAGACGATGACGACATCGAATCTTGGCGACAGCGTCAACGGCTTTCTGTCGGCGCTGAAGTCGGGTGGCGCTGCGAACGTGCAGAACGGCAACCTGACGAAGGCCCAGGAGATCCTCGATCTTGCGTCGAAGCAGGTCTCGAGCCTCCGCGGACGCCTTGGTGCCTTCACCAAGAACGTCGTCGGCTCGACGATCAACAGCCTCGGCGTGGCGCTTGAGAACACGACCGCTGCTGAAAGCGCGATCCGCGACACGGATTTCGCAGCGCAGACGGCGCAGATGACCCGCAACCAGATTCTGGTGCAGGCCTCGACGCAGGCTCTCTCGATGGCGAACTCGTCTCCGCAGTCGGTGCTCCAGCTCATGCGCTGACGCGCATGGGGTCGCGTCCGAAGCGCGGTACGCCGTCTGATACGACGCAGGAGGACCGCGTTCGATCCTGACTCGATCCGGCCGCGACGAGAAATCCGGAGCATCGCCGCAACCACGAACCGCCTGGGCCAACGCCCAGGCGGTTTCATTTCTAGGGTATTCAGGCTTTCGTGTGGGCTATGGCACCGTCGGCCCTCATCGGGCGGCGTGCGGCTGACGGTCTCGAGGTCTCTCACGGAGGCACGGAGGCACAGCGGCACAGAAGCACAGTGGCGCAGAAGCACAGTGGCGCAGCGGCCGTGGAGAACAAACTGGGCGAGGAACCGAGAGGATCGGAACTGCCTGTGGCCCTTTCGGGCCTGGGCATCCCTCAGACCTGAACATCCTTCAGACCTGAAAATTCTCTAGCTGCGCCAGCTCCGGGCAATCGGATTCTCTCGCAGAGACGCAGAGGCGGCCTCGGCGAAGAGGAGAGATGACTTCTCGCGACTTCTCGCGTCTTTCCACGCCCTCGCATCGCTCGCAGTCTTCGTGTTCTCGTCCTTCCTCCGTGCCTCCGTGAGAAAACCGGAGCCCGATCGGCGCCTCCATCGCAGTTCACCCACACGATTTCCTGAAGCGCCCATTTCTTTACGACCCCGGCTGCGTGGCGCCAGCGTCGTCTTTATCGCGCCTGCCTGAACGAAGTTCCGTCTGTGCGGCCTGTGCGGATTGTGCGCATCGCGCGGTCTCCGCGCCGCAGAACACGTCGGTCGTCTCTCACGGTGGTGAAGCCTGCGCCGTCTTGCACCGATGTGCAGGCGTCGGGTTCTGTCAGGCCCCGACGTGTTCACGGATGCCGGAGGCGTCTCGAATCCCTGGCGTTTCGGTCGGAGGACCCGGCCGAGACCCGAACCAGCGCCAAGCGATCTACCCGGACAGAACGTCCAATCGCAGAAGGCAACCGCCCAACAGGCGGATCACGGAGGACTAGTCCATGAGTCGTATCAATTCAAACGTCCCGTCGATGATCGCTCAGCGCGTGAACTCGATGAACAACCGCGCCCTGTCGGGAACGCTCGAGAAGCTCTCGACCGGCTTCCGCATCAACCGCGGCTCGGACGATCCGGCGGGTCTGATCATCAGCGAGAACCTGCGCGGCGAGATCAAGGGCATCAACGCCGCCATCGGCAACGCCCAGCGCGCCGAGCAGGTCATGAACATCGCCGAAGGCGGCCTGCAGGAGATCTCGAACATGCTCGTCGAGGTCCAGTCGCTCGTCGGCCAGACCGCGAACGAAGCCGGTCTCTCGGCCGAGGAGCGCGACGCGAACCAGCTCCAGATCGACAACATCCTGTCGACGATCGACCGGATCGCGAACGCGACATCGTTCCAGGGCACCAAGCTCCTGAACGGCAACTACGACTACACGCTCAGCGGCAACTATACCGCTGCGAACGGCTTCTCCGACGTGACCGTGAACTCGGTCAAGCTCTCCGACTCGGCTGGCGCCAACCGCGCCGTGACCGTGACGGTGACGCAGTCGGCGCAGACGGCGCGCGCTGGCCTCTTGCTCAGCGGCGGTGTCCTCGAGAACCAGGGCTCCGGTAGCGTGACCTTCGAGGTCGCCGGTACCCGTGGCGCGCAGCAGTTCAGCTTCGCGTCGGGAACCACGGCGGCGCAGATCGTCACCGCGGTCAACGCCTTCACCGAGGCGCTCGGCGTGTCGGCATCGACCTCGGGCACCGACGTCCGCATCAGCTCGACCGGCTTCGGAACCGAGTCGTTCGTCCGCG
>JBIKXP010000335.1:0-2527 GCA_044355685.1 Phycisphaerales bacterium | reverse complement strand
TGTGGTGCTGGGACTTCGTCGAGGACAGCGACTTCCTCGGGAGGCCGCTGCGCTTCCTGACGCTCGTCGACGAGTACACGCGCGAGAGCCTGCTGCTCGAGGCGGAGCGGTCGATGACGGGCGAGCGGATCCGCGACCTGATCGCGGAGGTGTTCAAGGAGCGTGGCGCGCCGAGGTACCTCAGGAGCGACAACGGCTCGGAGTTCATCGCGACGAAGCTGAGGCAATTTCTCGAGGCGGCGAAGGTGGAGACGCTCTACATCGAGCCGGGCGCGCCGTGGCAGAACGGCTACGGCGAGAGCTTCAACGGAAGGCTGCGCGACGAGCTGCTGAACTCGAGGATAGTCAGGGATCTTCGCCGACCTCCGCGAGGCGAAGGCGCTCGCGGCGCACTGGCGGCACGAGTACAACCACGAGAGGCCGCACAGCTCGCTCGGGTACGATGCCCCGGCCCGCTACGCGGCGCGGCTTGCCGCCGCTGCGCTCGGGGCTCCGCCCCTTCGCTCCGCGGCGGCAAGCGAGGAAACTGTGCTTTCGATGAAAACAACCCGACTCTTATAGTGCCGGACCAGAGATCGGGGGCAGGTCACGGGTCGGTTCACTCGAACGTTGGGCGTCAGAGAAAACGCCAGTGGCAGACCCTTGGAAGTCTTGAATCCTCTCGCACATGTTGCGCATCCAGCCACGGCCGTACATCCACGGAGTTTGAATGCCTGTCCTCTTTAAACTGCGCACCCTGTTTCTCGCACTCTGCCTTGTGGCGGCCATGTCCTGCGCCAGCCATCCGCCCCTCGGTCGCCAGCAGTTTCTCGCCGACTTCGATGTGCTCTGGTCCACGCTGGCGGAGGATTACGCGTACTTCGATGGCAAGACCACCGACTGGCCGAAGGTGCGCGACATCTATCGCCCCTTGGCGGGTGCCACCACGGACAAGCGCGAGTTTGTCGGCGTGCTCGAGCGCACCCTGGACGAACTCTACGACCCGCACACCCACCTCAAGGCCAACACTGCGGCCTCGTACCGGCTCATCCCCACGGGGCTCGACGTCTGGGCCGAATGGCGCGACGGCAAAGCGTTGGTCACGCAAGTGCGCCGCGGCTTCAGCGCGGAACAGGCGGGGATGCGCACAGGCATGGAAATCCTGGCGATCAACGGCACGCCGGTGGCCGACGCCGTGCGGCGCAGGCTCGGACGCGCGCTGACAAGTCCCGATGCCGCGGCGTTCGATTGGGCGTTGCGCAGCCTGCTCGCCGGCACACATGACACGCCGCGTGTTGTAGACGCTGCCGGCGCGGATGGAGTATCCCGGCGTTTCCGGCTCGATCAGCCTGAGCATCGAGTCGTCAACACCTACCAGCCCGACGCGGCCGTCGAGTGGCGGAGGCTGCCCGACGGGATCGGCTACATCGCGCTGCATGATCTCGGTTCCGACGGCACCGTCGCGCAATTCGACAAGGCGCTCGAACAGCTGCGCGCCACGCGCGGCCTGATTCTGGATCTGCGCGACACACCGAGCGGCGGCAACACCTCCGTCGCCGAGCCGATACTGGGTCGTTTCATCCAGCGCACGCTGGCGTATCAGCGGATCATCCCGCACCATGGCGCGGCCTGGGCCCGCGAAGTGTCGCCGCGGGGCGAGTGGCAGTACACCGCGCCGCTCGTCGTGCTGGTCGATCATTGGACCGGCAGCATGGGCGAGGGCATGGCGATCGGCCTCGACGGCATGGGCCGCGCGACCGTGGCCGGCACGCGCATGGCGGGGCTGAACGGCGCGGTCTTCGATCTGGAACTGCCGAATACGAGGATCCGCCTGAACTACGCCGCCGAGCGGCTTGCCCACCTCGACGGCACCCCGCGCGAGCACTACGTTCCTTCGCTGCATGTCGATCTGCTCGATCCAGCGCATGCCGGCGTGGACGATCCCGTCTTCCAAGCCGGCATTGCCCTCCTGCCGCAACGCGTTCACTCTGAAGAATCTGCTACCGGGGTTGCCGTCCCGCTCGACGGCTCCTCCTTGCAGTAACGAGCTGGTCAGAAGTAGCCATCCCGCACGAGCTGCGTACCTGCCCAAGGAGCATCAGATTGAAAGTTGTGGCTTGCCATGCGCGCTCTTCTACGGCGCTGCGTTGCACAGTTTCCTGAGACACCCGTTTGGGACTCGAGGGCACAACGCACGACATAATGATGAAGCCACGACACAAGACGCCTTCGTCGGAGAGGCGAGCGCGAAGCGCAAGCAGGTTGGCCGGAAGGTCGCCACCTGTGCCGTGTGGCATCACTTTGAGTGATGGCGGACTGGCACGCGCAGTTGGCGCCACGACTGCAGGGCCCGCGCAGCCGCCGCCTCCATCAAGCCGAGCGCGGCGCGAAGCGAAGCGCGAGCAGGTTGGCTAGAAGGTCCCCACCTGTCCCGTGTGGCATCACTTTGAGTGATGGCGGACTGGCACGCGCAGTTGGCGCCTCCCTTCCAGCCCCCTGCTCGCAGCACCGCGGTCCGTCACATCCCCGAAGCCCTCCTTGGCACGGG
>JBIKXP010000334.1:0-2532 GCA_044355685.1 Phycisphaerales bacterium | reverse complement strand
TGCGGAGGCCGTCGGGAACGCGAAAGCCGTTGCGGATGTCGCGCTCGCGCACGCCCCAGACCGGCGTGTCTGCCGTCACGGCGAAACCGTCGAATCCGGCGGCGGTGGCCCGCTCGACGAGTGCGCGTGTAAAGGCGCGGTCCTTCGAGACGTACACCTGCATCCAAAGCGGCGCCGAGGTGGCGCCACGGACCTCCTCGAGCGCCGTGGTCGAGAGGCTCGACAGGCACATTGGCACGCGAAGCGCGTGACATGCGCGGGCGGTCGCGAGCTCGCCATCGGGGTGCGCCATGCGCTGCATGGCGGTGGGCGCAACGATGATCGGAGAGGGGAACTGCGTGCCCAGCATCGACGTCGCCGACGAGCGATTGGAGACATCGACCATGCCGCGGAAGTGGATCGCGTAGTCGCGCCACGCTGTCTCGCTCGCACGCAGCGTGGACTCGTCCCACGCGCCCGACCGGTAGTAGTCCCACGCGGTGCGCTCGATGCGCGACTCCGCCAGCCGCGCGAGATCGGCAAGCGAGATCGCCGCTGCCAGCGCGTCGGTTGCGGAAGGATTCTCGTGCATGCCGGAACGTTACCGCAACGTCAGCGACTACCGCAATCGCATACACTCGTGCGCATGGCGGACGGCATTGCTCCGATCCTTCCGTATGCGCAGCAGATGCTTGCTCGCGCCGCCGACGCGCCGGACATCCCTCCGCAACTCGTCTCGCTCGGTATCGCGCTTGGCGTCGGCCTGCTCGTCGGGCTCGAGCGGGAACGCCATGCCGACACGGTCGCAGGTGTGCGCACCTTTGGACTCGTCGGTCTGATCGGTGGGCTCTCGGCGCTCCTGACTCCACCCGGCACGACACCGTGGCCGCTGGTCATCAGCGCGTTGCTTGCCGGCTTCGCGGGCGTCTGGGGCGGCATCGCATCGCGCCGTCCGGCCCCTATGCGCGACGGTGAGTTTGCACGCGACATCGGCCTGACCACCGCCTTCGCGCTGGTGGTGACGACGCTGCTCGGGGGCTACTCGGTGCTTGGCGACCGGCCCACCACGCTCGTCGTCGCAGGCGTGCTGTTCCTGCTGCTCTATCTGCGCGAGCCGCTGCACGCGATGATCCGCCGTCTTGGGCAGGAGGATGTCCGCGCGATCGCGACCTTCGTGCTCATCGCGCTCGTCATCCTGCCGGTGCTGCCGAATCGCGACGTGGGGCCCTTCGGAGCCATCAACCCGCGCGAAGCTTGGCTTCTGGTCGTCCTCGTGGTGTCGATGAGCCTGGCGGGCTACATCGCGCAGTCCCTGCTGGGCGCGCGTGCGGGGATCCTGGCGACCGGCCTGCTTGGCGGACTGGTGTCGAGCACGGCGACCACCGTGGGCGCAGCGCGTCGCGCCCGTGAGGATGGCCGCGCCGACGCAGCGGCCGCCATATCGCTTCTTGCCTGCGGTGTGCTTCCGGCCCGGGTTGCGATCCTCGTCGCAGTCGTGTCGCCCGCGCTCTTCGGCGTGCTTTCACCGTGGCTTGCCGGCGCCGCCGTCTTCTGCATCGGCGGGGGACTCGTGGCCCTCCGGCGCGCGGGCCGTGACGGCGGCGCGCCGCTGCCGAAGCCGCGCAATCCGACTCAACTACGTTCGGCGCTCGCCTTCGCGGGCATCTTCGTCGTCATCCGCATTCTGTCGAAGGCGACGATCGAGTTTGGCGGAGATTCCGCCTTCCTCGCCGTGGCCGCTGCGTCGGGCGTCACCGACATGGATGCGATCGCCATGAGCACCGCGCGCGAGGTGGCCGACCTCTCCGTCGGCATCTCGCTTGGTGCGAAGGCCGTCCTCATCGCGCTGATCGTGAACACGCTGTTCAAGCTGACGGTGACGGCCGCGGTCGGAACGGGCGACCTCTTCCGCACGACGCAGGTGGCGCTGCTCGGCGCGGCGGTCTGCGCGCTCGCGGGAATCTTGCTCGTGTGATGTGCGGGTCCGTCGGATGGACCTGCCGAGTTGCTCAGTCGAGCCCGAAGGGAATGTCGCCGCCTGAGAGCGGGTCAGATTCAGACGCGATCAGCAGCGCGTCATCGACGCCTGTCGTTTCGGAAGCATGGCCATCGATCGAGCCGGCGAGTTGTCCGTTGCGTGTTCCATCGTTGCCGAGATCGTGCCCAGGAGGTACCGAAGGCGCGAGCGAAAGCGCGAGGAGCGCGATTGCCGCCCAGCGGATGTTGCGCTTGGCGAGGCTTCCCGGTGACTTGCGACGATTGGCTCTACGGTGCATCGACCTTCACAATGCGATACGTGGAGCCGCGGACAAGCGGAAATCGGCGCTGTCGGGAAGGTTTGTGCGGCGTGAGCCACTACAGGCCGCACAGGCGCTCCAGACCTCGCAGACGTGCGGAGAAGCTCGCGCGCGGGTAGTCGCTCAAGCGCGTGAAGCGCGCGGGTAATCGCTCAAGCGCGTGAAGCGCGCGGGTAATCGCTCAAGCGCGTGAAGCGCGCGGGTAATCGCTCAAGCGCGTGAAGCGCGCGGGTAATCGCTCAAGCGCGTGAAGCGC
>JBIKXP010000145.1:0-8583 GCA_044355685.1 Phycisphaerales bacterium | reverse complement strand
GTCATCCCTCCTGTTCGCCGAGGCCGCCTCTGTGCCTCTGTGCCTCCGTGAGAGACCTCGAGACCGTCAGCCGCACGCCGCCCGCTGAGGGCCGACGGTGCCATAGCCCACACGAAAGCCTGAAGACCCCATTTTGAACGCGCTCGGATACGCTCGGTGGACGTTCCGATGCTCGAGCCCGAGTTGACAACTCCCATCGCGGTCGGATTCCCCGCCGGATTCCCCGCCGGATTCCCCGTCGGATTTCCCGTCGGATTTCCCGTCGGCCTGCGTCCGCTTCTCGCGCTCGTCATCGTGCTCGCGATCGCGCACATGGTCCTTCGCATCCGCGTGCGCAAAGCCGTCAAGCGCCCGCGCCGTCCCGCTCAACGGCGGGGTCAGGCCGCGCCGATGAAGGAGACGCTTCCAACCGATCCGGCGGACGCGTTGGCGGCGCTCCGCGGCCACGCAGACCGAGACGCGCAGCGTTCCTGATGCAATCCACCCGACTCACCATCGACATCCCCAACGCGCCGACGAGTCTCCTCATCGAGCGCGGCGCGGTCGCCCGGCTCGGCGAACGCCTGATCCGGGAGGGGTTGTCCCTCGCAGGGCGCACCGTCGTCCTCGTCGTCGACGAGGCGATCCGAACCACCCATGGTGCCCGTGCCGCGGCCGCGCTCTCCGCCGCCGGCGCGACGCCGATCGTCGTTTCCCTGATCGCAACCGAGCGCGCGAAGTCGATGCGCGCCGTCGAGCAGGTCTGGGCCGAGGCGCTCGCAGGCGGCGCCGATCGCGGCTCCCTCGTCATCGCCCTCGGTGGAGGCCTCATCGGTGACCTTGCTGGGTTCGCGGCGGCGACCTACCTCCGCGGGGTCGAACTGGTGCAGGTGCCGACCACGCTCCTCGCCATGGTCGATGCCTCGATCGGCGGCAAGACGGGCGTCAACGTTGAACTCCCCGGTGGCGGGCTCGGCAAGAACCTCGCCGGATCGTTCTGGCAGCCCCGCATCACCGTCGCCGACGCAGAGACGCTGTCGACCCTGCCGATCCGTGAACTTCGCGCTGGCCTCGCGGAATGCGCGAAGCACGCGGTCATCGCCGGGGAGAGCGCATTCGAGGCCCTCGAGCGCGATGCGATGGCGCTCGCGAAGGGCGACGCCGCCGCCATCGACCGACTTCTCCCCGCGTCGGCCGCAGTGAAAGCTGGAATCGTCTCGCGCGACCCCTTCGAGAGGGGCGAGCGCGCCCAGCTCAACCTCGGCCACACCTTCGGCCACGCCATCGAGACCATTCCCGCGCTCGACCTTCTCCATGGCGAGGCGGTCGCGATCGGCATGGTCGCAGCCTGCCGAACCTCGGTTGCCTGCGGCGGATTGCAGCCTGCGACCGCGGACCGCGTCGCCGGACTCCTCGCGGCGCTGCAGCTGCCAACCCGTCTCGCGACATCGGTTCCCGCAGCCGAGATCCGCAGACGCATGGGCTTCGACAAGAAGGTGGCGGCGGGGGTGTTGCGCCTTGTGCTGCCGCGCACCCTCGGCGCCGTCGAGGTCGTCGCCGGTGTGCCCGATGACGCGATCGCAGCGGGGCTCGCCTCGATCGGCGCACGCGCCTGAGCGCGAGACCAGCAAGCATTTACTGCCGAAACGGCCCGGCATTGCCCGATATCCCCCGCGATGCGCGTTGTTGCGATCGTCAATCAGAAGGGTGGCTGTGGCAAGACCACGACCGCTGTGAACTTGGCCGCTGTGCTTGCGCGCGACGGCGGGCGGACCCTGCTTGTCGACATGGATCCGCAGTCCCACTGCGCTGCCGGACTCGGCGTCCCCGACCAGACCCTCGGGCGCACCATCGGCGAGGCGATGCTCGCCGAACACGATGGGCCGCCGGACACGGAGGACTTCCTCTGGGAAGTCGGCCGGAACTTCAAGCTTGCGCCCTCGAGCGTTGGGCTCGCAAGCCTCGAGGCGCCGAATGGGCCGCTCGCGGCGCGGCATGACCGCGATCGCCGCCTTGGCCGCGTGCTCGCATCGTGGCGCGACGGCTTCGACTGGTGCATCATCGACTGTCCGCCGACGATCGGGATCCTCACCTTTAACGCGCTCCGCGCGGCCGACCTCGTGCTCGTGCCGGTCGAGACCGGCTACTTCAGCCTGAAGGGCGCCGAGCGGCAGATCGAGACGATCCAGGCGGTGGTCCGTCGGTTCGGGCGGGATCTTCCCTTCCGCCTGCTCCCGACGCTGGTGAACGAGTCGCGCGCCCTCTCGCGCGACGTCATCACCGCCCTCGCCAAGCGCTTCCCGGAGGCGCTGCTGCCGTTCTCGGTTCGCGAGCACGAGGAACTGCGCGACGCCGCGAGCTACGGCCAGGCGATCACCGAGTTTGCGCCCGGCTCCGCTGCTGAGGGCGACTTCAATGCGCTGGCGGCATGGCTTGGCGAACACCTCGTCGAGGGCCGCGCGCTCGCGGATTTCGGCGGATTCGACCCGCCGTTGATCGAGACCTTCGCGCCGAACGCGCCCGTCCCGGCGGCGACCGAGGCCCCGGCGGCAGCGCGCTTCACCGATGGAGCGGAGTTCCTCGCGCCGCAGCGAGCGACGCCCGCCGATCGCGCGTCCGAGCTTGCCGCGCGCGTCCGCTCGCTTGCCGACCGGAGCCGCAACGCCGCGACGGGCGGCGGTTTCGGCGTACGCGCCTCCCGCGACGGCACCGTCGTCTTCCTGCAGCCTCTCTCCGCCCGCGCGACCAGCGTGGTCGGCGACTTCAACGGATGGGATCCGCTCGCGACCCCGCTCTCGCCGAGCGAGGACGGCACGCGCCTCGAGGCTGCGATCATGCTGCCTGCGGGAAGCCACGCCTATCGCATCGCAGTCGACGGCGAAGAACATCTCGATGACTTCAACATGCACCGGCTCGAGCGGCCGGGTGAACTCGCTGTGAATCTCGTCGAGGTTCCCGCCGCGATACACGCCGGTGCGTTGGGCGGTCCGTCCGTACACTCCGCGAGCCACGGCTTCGATGGAGGCGCACGATGAGCAAACTCCACGACAATCCAGACGACCGCACGCCGATCGACCAGCACCTCGACGCGCTGCTTGGTCCGGCGCCCGCGCATCCGAGCGCGGCGCGCACGCGAGGCGGTGGTCCCATCGCAACGCGCGTGCTCGTCGTGGCGGGTCATCTGCCGAAGCACGCGTCGATCTGGCTGTCGCAGTACGCAGGCAACGAGGCGCGCGAGCACGGGAGCGTCTGCATTCTTCGGCTCGATGTCGACGCCGTGCAGGTCGAGCTCTTCGTGGGTGGGGGCCCGCGTCCGACGATCCGATTGGGTGCGTCGCTGCCGGAAGCGCTGCGCGCGATCGCCCCCGGCGTGGCGTCGTGGCTCGTGGTGCCGCGCGCGAGCGACCCGATCGAGGTTCCCGAGGATGCCGACGAGGTCACCTTCCTGATCGGCCCCGGCAACGCTGCCGTCGTCGGTGGATACGAACTGATCAAGCGTTGCGTCGAGTCGGTGCGGCGACGCGATGCGGCGCGCACGAACCCCAGGCGCACGCGCTTCGGCGTCGTCGTCGTCGGAGCAGCCGAGGAAGAGGTTGCGCGGGCGAAGGCGACGCTCGGCGCGTCGACCCGCACCTTCCTCGAATTCGAGATTCCCGTGTGCGTCGGAGAGCAGCGCATCGCGCCGTCGGAAGGCGCGTTCCGCGGCACGTTCGACGTTCCTTCGCCGCTCGTGGCCGATCTCTTCGCCATGATCCGCGCTGCTGAAGCGGCCGCGCTCTCCGAAAGCGTCGAAGCCGCGGGTGGCGGCGCCCGGACGGCGCCGATGGAGCGCTTCAGCGCGCGGCCTGAGCGTCTGGCGCCCCAGCGGCGCGAACTCCCCGATCACCGTCCGATTCCGTTCACGCGCTCGGCGCCCGCCACGCAGGGCGCCCAGCCCCCGACGCGTCCATCCATGTCCGCCGTCCACGGCAACACCGTGGTGCGCGCGCCGGCAGCGATGGCGCCCGGCCCGGCCGCGAAGCCCCACGCGGTGCAAGTGCTGAAGCCAGCGCCGGCTGCTCTCCCAGCGATCGCGCCCGTGGCCCAACCTGCAGCAGCCCTTTGTGAGCCGCCCGCGCGTCGCGCGCCGGAGCAGCGCATCGACCTTGGCCGCACGAGTGTTGCCCCGAGTGTTGCCCCGAGTGTTGCCCCGAGTGTTGCCCCGGCGATCTCGCCGCCGAAGTCCCAGATTCCAGTGCAGCCTTCGGCGGCGCCGCGCGTCGAGCCCGCGGCGCGCCCAGCCGCCGGAAGCCTTCCGCCTGAGCCGGTCGTTCCCTCGCGGGCACGAGCGGTCGAGGGAGAGTTGCCGGCGGTGCTCGCGCCCGAACTCGCGGGACTCGAGCCGATTGCGTTCCGCGCGCCGCGCGAGAAGCACATTGAGCTTGCGATCGACGCGGAAGGCCGGCTGCACATCGTCGGCCGCGCAAGCGACGCGACCGCCATCCTGCGCGTGCGCGGCTGGGCGCGCGAACATGGCGAACTGCTGGCGATGGCCGACGCGCGCATCGCGCCGTTGGAGCCCGCGATCGATCTCGTGGTCTCCGACCTCCGCGACGCGCGCGCGATCGACGGCGCCACCGTGCACGTACTCACGCTCGTCGAGCTCGGCGGCCGTCGCGGATACCTCGCGCAGATCGCGCCGATGTGAACGTGCGCCACGTCAGGCCGGCAACGACGCCTCGAGCACACGCATCAGGTTCGCATGGGCGAATCCCTCGTGCGTTCCGCCAAGTGCCGTGAATCCCGCTGCGTCGAGCGCGGCGAGAAGCTTCGGATAGTGGCGCGTCGACCGGATCTCGACCGGATAGGCCTCGCGGCCGAATCCGCCGTCGAGGTCGCTTCCGAGTCCGACGCGATCAGCGCCCGCGAGGCGCGCCACGTGCATCGTGTGCGCCACGCCGTCGGCGATGGTGGCCGGCCGGTCCTTCGCCAGGAAGTGCCCGTAGAGATTCAGCCCGATCCAGCCGTCGCGCTCGCGAATCGCCACGATCTGCGCGTCGGTGATGTGTCGCTCGGAGTGCTCGAGAAGCGCCTGCGCGTTCGAGTGCGACGCGATCACGCGGGCATCGGTCGCTGCGAGCAGTTCGTCGAACGCAGCGCGCGACAGATGCGACGCGTCGTGGAGGATTCCGCAGGAATCGAGCGCCTCGACCAACCTGCGCCCGACTGGAGTCAGGCCGCCGGGCCGGGCGTTTCCCCCCGCGTAGCGGCTGCCGTGGCCCCAGCTCATGCCCACGACGCGCAGCCCGCGCGCGTGCCACCACGCGACCTCGTCGGGCGTGCGGATCGGATCGGCGCACTCCATCAGGATCACGACGCCAGGCGGGCCGTCGCCGGAGGCCGCGCGCGCGAGATCGCGGCGCGTCCTGACGATCGCGATGTCGCCGTCGCGCTCCATCGACTCGTACCACCCAAGCTGCAAGAGGCCTGCGCGATGCGCGCCTTCGACGTCGTCCGAGCCGAGGTAGCCGGCACGATCGTTCGCCGGATCGGTCCCGAGTTCGGTGAAGATGGTCCCGAGCGCCACCCGGATGTCGCCCTCGCGGAGCGACGCGAGCGAAAGCGAGTGGGGTGCGTCGTCCGGAACCGATGCACGCATGTCGCGGCCGTTCACGGCGAGGTAGGCAAGATCAAGGTGCCCGTCGGCCCAGAATGGCATCGGCGTCATGTTGGTGCGGAGCGTAGCGGGGGGCGGTCGCCGGGTGCGGGTTCGGCGCGGCTGCCTGGCGGGCCGACCGAGCCCAATCGGCCGACCCAGCGGCGTCATGCCGCGATCGCGGCTACGCTCCGTCCCGTGACGGCGCTCAGCGACAACAACCCGACGCACGAGCCGGCGACCGCGCCACCGAGCCCTCCCCCAAGTCCGTACCTGGGGACGCCTCTGCGGACGCCACCTTCGGCACTCGACCCATCCGAGGTGCGCCGCCGCCGTGTGGCTGCGCTCATCCTCGCAGCGGCGACCGGCGCGCTTCTCGCGGTTTCGTGGTGGCTCGCGCCATCGACCGACGGTTTTGGGACGCACCGCGCCCTTGGCCTCCCGCCATGTTCGTGGCCTGCGCGTTTCGGGATACCATGCCCTTCCTGTGGAATGACGACCGCGTTCGCCTACGCGGCAAAGGGCCAGTTCCTTGCGAGTTTCGCGGCGCAGCCGATGGGCTGCATCCTTGCGCTCCTCACCGGGATGGCGTTCGTCGGTTCCATCTGGACGCTCGTGACCGGACGCACGATCTGGCCCGTGTACGAGCGGCTGTGGACGGCGCGCGCGGCGTGGGTCCTCGGACTGGTCGCGCTCCTCGCGTGGGCGTACAAGGCCGCGCTGATGCGCGGATGGATGGAGTGAGTCTCATGAACACCGCAAACGCAGCCGACACCTTCCGTTCCCCGCGCACCCGCGCGTCCACCACGGCGGCTCTGGCGTGCGCCTTGTCGGCGATGTTCCTCTTCTCGGCAGGCGGCTGCATCGCCGGCGCCGTCGGCGCGCTCGGGCAGCAGGTCGAGCGCGGCAAGAAGCTCGATGTGCCGGCGGAGTACGACGGCCTCGACGGGAAGACCGTCGCGGTCGTGGTGCAGGCCGACTACGCGACGCTCGTCGAGCATCCGCTGGTCGTCGAGAACGTCACGAAGAACGTCGCCGCCCGCATCGCCCGCAACGTGCCGAAGACTTCGGTCCTCGCGCCGATCCAGGTGCTCGAGTGGCAGTACCGCACGCCGCAGTGGCGCGCGCTGCCCTACGGCGAAGTCGCGCGCGAACTCGGGGTCGACCGGCTCATCTGGATCGATCTCTATGAGTACCGGCTGAACCCGATCGGCAACAGCTATCTCTGGGATGGCGCTGCCGGCGCGAATCTCGGCGTGATCGAGGCCGATGGCCTGGCGCCGGACGAGTTTGTGTTCCAGAAGAACATTCTCGCCCGCTTCCCGGAGAAGGAAGGCATCGGCCGCGAGTCCGCGCGGCGCGAGCAGATCGAGCAGGGCCTGCTGACCCTCTTCATCCAGCGCTCGTCGTGGATCTTCTACCGCCACATCGAGGACAAGTATCCGGATCTCAACTGACGCGGCGCCCCTGGCGCAGCACTCCGAAGGACGATACGCATGCACTTCACGCGACGAACGCCAATCGATTCACTGCGCCCCGGCCCACGTGCGCTGGCGCTGGCCACGCTCGCGGCCGCAGGTGTCGTGAGCGCCGTGGCGCTCACCGGCTGCAACATCGTCACGCCGGTCGCCTACGCGATCGAAGGCCCCGGGCAGATCGAGGCCGAGTACACCCTCGCGAATCGCAAGACCGTCGTGTTCGTCGACGATCCCACCAACAAGCTCCCGCGCACCGCGCTGCGCACCGCGCTTGGCGACGCCATCAGCCTCGATTTGATGGGACGCGAGATCCTCGGCTCGACCGTCGCCACCCGCGACGCCGTCGTGGCCTCGCGCCAGCTCGGCGAAGGCGACGCGGGGAAACTGGCGTCGATCGAGAAGATCGGCCGGGCGCTCGACTGCGCGCAGGTGATCTACGTCCGGCCGATCGTCTTCGACCTGGCCGGTCGCAGCGACATGCAGGGCATCCGCCCGACCGCGATCGTGCGCGTGAAGGTGCTCGACCTCGATTCCAAGGAGCGCGTCTATCCGAGTCCCGACGTGATGCCTTCCGGTCGCGAGGTGACGGTGACGATCCGAGAGACCTCCTCCGAGGCGCTGCGCTCGCGCGCCGGCCGCGTGCAGATCGAGGATGCGCTGGTGCAGCGGATCGCTGTCGATGTGGCGCGGCTTTTCTACAAGCATGATCGCATCGATCTCGGCGAGAACCTCGGTACCCGCAGGCAGTGATGCACGCGGAGAGCCTCCAATCGCGGTTGGCCGAGCAGCATCCCTCCGGCGTGCGGCACGTGGTCTCCTTCGAGGAAGCGGGCGAGTGCACGCTTGAGCGCATCGCGCGCGAGGCGCAGGTCGGCGACGAGGTGATGGTGCTCGGGCCCGAGGCGTGGGCAACGGCGCTGCGCGCGCTCGGGCTTGCAAGCGGGGTCGCCGTCGAGCGGTTCGCCCGCGTCGGCAGCGAGTGGAGGCCCGTTCGAACGTCGACGGTCGGCGAGAGCGCCGCGCGCTGGCTCTGCCACGGGCCTCAGGCGAAGCGGCTGTCGGACCGCCGGGCGACGCTTGCCCCGATCCATGCGGAACTGCCTCCGAAGCCGCAGTGGCCCGAGGGCCGACGCGACCGAATCCGCCGTGAGCTCGGGATCAACTCGCGTGAGCGGGCGCTGCTTGTCGCCGGCGAGCCGAGCGAGTGGATCGATCTCTCCTTCATCGCGCGTGCGGTCGGCATGGCGGTTGTCGGGGGCGCGCCGCTGCGCGTGGTGCTCTCGCCGCGCGTCCCGCGCATTGCGGAGATCGGCTCGTTCCTCTCGCGCGCGGCCGGGGTTCCGCCGATCGTCGTCGACTCGCGTGCGGATAGGCCGTGGGAGATCCTGCCCGCGCTCGATGGCGCAATCGTCGATCGCGATGGCGGCCTCGATCGTCCGGTCGAGTGCGCCGGATGGCGGTCGGGCGACTGGCAGCGCCATGCGTGGGCCG
>JBIKXP010000333.1:0-2535 GCA_044355685.1 Phycisphaerales bacterium | reverse complement strand
GCACGGGGAACACGCCGCCGAGCTTCTGGTGGTCGTCGTCCTCGGCGTGCTCGTCGACCGAGCAGAAGATCTGGTTGAAGCGCCGCGCCACTTCGCGCGTGAGCTCGAGGTGCGGCACCTGGTCCTCGCCGACCGGCACACCGACTGGGCGGAACGCCAGGATGTCGGCTGTCTGCCCGACTGCGTAGAGCGGGAAGCCGAAGGAGTAGGTCTCGCCGAGGCCCTTCAATTCGATCTCGGTCTTGAGCGTCGGATTGCGCATCACGCGGTTGAACGGGAGCAGCATCGCGAACAGGAACGTGAGTTCCGCGATCGCGGGGATCTCGCTCTGCAGGAAGATCGTCGCCTTCTCAGGGTCGATGCCCATCGCGAGGTAGTCGCGCACGATGTGAATCGAGTCGCGCTTGATCTCGTCGCTCTTCGCAAGCCGCGTGGTGTACGCGTGCATGTTCGCGATGATGAAGTAGCAGTCGTGCGTGTGCTGGAGCTCGACGCGGCGCTTCACGCTGCCGACCCAGTGGCCGAGGTGCAGCTGACCCGTGGGCGTGTCGCCGGTGAGGATGCGTGGCTTGCCTTGGATCAGGTCGACGGTGCTCATGGAGTTTCCTCGCGGCCGCACGGTGTGGCGGGAGCGGGAGTATCGGCAGAATCAAGCGCTTCGGGCAAGCGTAAGCACCACATTCCAGGCATTGAACAAGGCATGCAGCACGATCGGCGCAAGGATTCCCCCCGTCCGCTCGCGCAGGAGCCCGAGCGCGAATCCGAGCGTCACCAGCATCGCGAGGCCGGCGACGCGGCTGTCGGGCGGCATGACCGACCAATGGATGGCTGCGAACAGCACGGCGGTCGCGAGAGCCGCGCCGGTTCCGCCAAGCCCGGCCTTTCGAAGCGATGGTTGCAGGATGCCGCGCCAGCCTGTCTCTTCGGCAATCGGAACAAGCAAGGCGACGTGTGCGAGGGTGAGAAGGGTGAACACCGCTTCGCCCTTCTCGAGCAGGATGCGCAGCGTCTCGTGCGACGTCGCGGGCGGAGGGGGGAAACCCAGCGCGGTCATCAGGAGGCCGATCGCGGCGCCGAGCGCCAGGACGATGGGGAGCGCGAGCAGGAATCCGATGCCGCCCGCGGCAAGCGCGTCGCGCGGTCGCGCCGGCGGGCGCTCGGCGTCGACGAAGAGGGGCGAGCGGATGAGGGCGACCGCAAGCGCGACCTGCGCTGCGTTCCCGAGTGCGCCACGCGCCAGCCGACCGTATGGATCGCTTGGGTCCATCCGCTCACCGATCACAAGCGCGCCCAGCGCGCCTGCGACGTAGAAGAGCATCATCGCGACCACCCCGAGCAAGGCGTCTTGCGGCAGCCGCCCGGACGCGTCGCGAGGAACCTGCGTCAGGCGTCGGCGCCAGATCACCCATCCCGCGATGGCGGCAAGGCAGCAAACGACCGTCAGGAACGTACCATTCGCCGCTCCCGCGGGCTCCGATTGGAGGAGCGTCGCCGGGATGTCGATGAAGGACGATGTCGTGATGTTGAAGGCTGGTTCCTGCATCGAAGCAACTTGGCCGTACCCGCCCATTCTTCCATGATCTCGGTTCTGAAGGACATCGTCGCGCGGAAGTTCAAGGAAGTCGAGCGCGCGCAGGAGGCCGCGCCGGTCGAGCTCCTGAAGGACCGGATCTCGGAACTCGGACGTCCGCGGAACTTCTTTCAGGCCGTCGTCGACCGCAGGCATCCGAACGCCACGCACATCATCGCCGAGATCAAGCGGAAGAGCCCGTCCGCCGGCGTGATCCGCGAGGACTTCGACCCAGTGGCGATCGCGAAGGCCTACGCAGCCAACGGCGCAAGCGCGATCTCATGCCTCACCGACGAGCACGACTTCGGCGGCAGGCTGGAGTACATCCACGCGGTGCGCGATGCCGTGAAGCTGCCGGTCCTGCGCAAGGACTTCATCGTCGACATCTATCAGGTGTGGGAGTCGCGGGCGGCGGGGGCCGATGCGATCCTCCTGATCGCAGAGGCGCTGACCGAGCGGGACATCATCGACTTCCAGATCCTCGCGACCGAGCTTGGCATGACGACCTTGATCGAGGTGCACGATGTCGACAACCTGCTGCGCGTCGCGAACATTGTCGGGTTCCCGCATGTGAGCTACTCGCTGCTTGGGATCAACAACCGCAACCTGCGCACGATGAAGACCTCGATCGAGCACTCGATGCGCCTCGCGGAGATGCTCGAGGACACGAGCGTGCTTGTCTCGGAGAGCGGCATCCGCACGCCGCAGGACCTCGCGCGCCTGCGCGCGCACGGCATTCACATCGCGCTCGTCGGCGAGCACCTGATGAAGCAGCCGGATCCCGGCGTGGCGTTGCGGGAACTGCTCGGGTAGGCGCGCCGCGCGCCTGCCACCTCGCTGGCCGAACCGCTGCGGCGGTTCGGCGTGGCCCCGCGTCATCGCCATCGGGGCCGCGTTTCCACCCACTCCTTGAGATTTGTCGTTCTGCGCGAAATCGCGGGAAATTTTCTTGACTGTCATTCTGG
>JBIKXP010000144.1:0-8607 GCA_044355685.1 Phycisphaerales bacterium | reverse complement strand
CTCGCGCGCGTCGAGGGGCGGCTGCCCGAGCGCGTGATGGCGGGGTCGTTCACGCTATCGTTCGCGAGCCGCCACAAGGGAAGCGCCAAGGTGACGGTCCACACGCGCGGTGAACCCGACACGATCGGCCGCTGCCGCTGGCGCGTGCGGTCGGTCGCGGGGAGCGGCGCAGAGACGACGACGCTCCTCGAGGTCGAACTGCTCGGCCCCGGCCGGCGTCACCAGATTCGAGCGGGGCTTGCGTTCGAGGGGCACCCGCTCGTGGGCGACACGCTGTACGGCGCGCGAGAGGCCCCGCATGGCCCGTTGCTGCATGCGTGGCGGCTCGAGGTCGAGGGGGCGATGATCGAATGCCCGCCTCCCTCATGGGCGCTCAGTTGAGCGGTACTTCCATCGGGAACGAACGATTTTCGGCATTGCGCGCGATTTTGCTCGACCTCGGACGTTGAGGAGTTACCTTCGACTCACGAGGTTCTCCACATGCGCGCCGTCGTCCCGCTTGCGCTTCTGACATCGATCATCGGCGTCGCGCCGAATGCGGCGGCCCAATTCCCGTCGTTTTCCGACGAGGCGATCGCTCGAGGTCTTTCCTATGTCGTAAGCGACGGCATGTTCGATGGCGGCGGGCAGTTCGGATGCGGCGTCGCGCTCTGCGATCTCGATGGCGACGGCGATGACGACATCGTCGCGACCGGCGCGTTGGGCGCGGGCACCACATCCATCGCGCTGTTTCGCAACGACGGCGGCACGTTCGTGAACAGGACGTCGACCAGTGGGCTGACGGGGGCGACGCGCGTGTCCGGAGTCGTCGCGGGCGACTACGACGGCGACGGCGATCTCGATCTCTTCGTCACGCGCTGGCTGCAACCCGCGATCCTCTATCGCAACCAAGGCAATCTCGCCTTCACCAACGCCACGTCTTCGGCTGGCCTCTCGGGGAATGCAGGGCCCGGCACCGGCTGCTCGTTCGCCGATTTCGATGCGGACGGAGACATCGACCTTGCGATCGCGAATCGCACGGGAAGCCTGGGCAACCAACTTCGCAACCGTTTCTACCGCAACAACGGGAACGCCACGTTCACCGAGATCGCGCAGCAACTCGGCGTCGACGACGCCGGCGTGAGCTTCCAATGCCTGCTGCAGGATCTCGATCGCGACGGCGACCCCGACCTCTACGTCTCGAATGACAAGGGTCTTGCCGGTTTCAGCTGGAACCGCTACTTCCGCAACACGGGCGGCGCCTTCGTAGACCAGCCCAACAACGGCGCGTGCGTCGTCATCGACTCGATGGGCGTCGCCACAGGTGATGTCGACGGCAACGGCTTCATGGACATCTACTGCACGAACACCCCGGAAGGCCACGTGCTGCTGCTGTCGAACGCCGCCGTCAGCTACGCGGACGCGGCGGACGAGTTCGGGGCGGCCGGCGCGACGACGGGCTGGGGCACCTTGATCTTCGACCCCGACAACGACGGCGACCAGGACATCTTCGCCTGCTCGATGGCGCCGCAGCCGGACTACCTCTTCCTGCGGCACGGTCCGTTGCCGATGATCGACCTTCCTGACGCGGGCGGCGCGTCGGACGCACAGGACTCCTATTGCCTCGCCGCGGGCGACATCGATCTCGACGGCGACGTCGATCTCCTCAAGCAGAGTCGGCTCGCCAACCTCCGCCTCCTCATCAACACATCGCCCGCATCGAACCGCTCGGTTCGGCTCAAGATCGTCGGCCGTGGAATGAACACCCACGCGATCGGTGCGCTGGTCGACGTGCGCTTCGGGAAGTCCACCGTGCTGCGCGAAGTCGTCGCCGGCAGCAGCTACAAGAGCCAGAGCAGCTATGTCGTCCACGCGGGCATCGGGCCCCGCGAAGCCGCCGACAGCGTCATCGTCCGCTGGCCGAAGGTCGCGAGCGATGGCGGCGCGTGGATCACGCGGACCCTGACCAACGTGCCGACCACGTTCGTCCTGCCGGTCTATCCGCCGGCTCGGCTTGGGGACCCCGACGCGGATGGGCGCGTCAGTCCGAACGAACTGGCAGCGTGCGTCGCCTGCGCTGGGGCCGAGTTTAGCGCGGCGTGCGCGATCTTCGACCTTGACGGCGACTGCACCGTCGACGCGCTCGACGTCGCGGCGACTGGAGTTCGGCTCTGCGACCTCGATCGGAGCGGTGCCGTCGGCGAGGGCGACCTCAGCCTTCTGCTTGCAGGCTGGGGCGGTGGGGCGCGCGACCTCACGGGCGACGGAGTGGTCGACTCGGCCGACCTCGGCGTGCTGCTTGCGCACTGGTGAGTCGGGTTCCGCGTCGCGAGGGCCCCGTAACTTTCCTTTCCTCTCTTTCCTCTTTCCTTTCCTCTTTCCTTTCCCCTTCTCTTCTTTCCCCTTCGGATTCACGCCGGCCAGCACGGATGGCAAGAAGCAAGATCCCGAACCCCTCGCAGCAAGAGGCCTGGAGCGGTCGCGGCTGCGGGCGCTCCCTCTGGTGCTCGGCGCGCGAGCCCGCGAGAATTTAAACAAAATCGCAAGCCCCGTGATTGAACACAAGGCTGCTTTCCGCTCTTCTGGCGGAGATCCTCCGCGCCGTCGCCGCGGCGGATCGATGGCGCGCCGTCGTGGCGCGGTCGGCGTTGCGGCTGCGGAGATCTCGATGTGAACAACTGGCTCTTTCGGATGGTCGGATGCGTGGCGGTGGCGTCGATCGTGGTCGCTGCACCGGCGCGCGGGCAGACGGCCTGCGATGCCGACATGAACGGCGACGGCACCGTCGACTCCGCCGACCTCGGCACGCTGCTCTCCGAGTGGGGGCCGTGCACAGGCTGTGCAGCGGACCTCATTGACGACGGGCAGGTGGACTCCGCTGATCTCGGCGCGCTGCTTTCGCTCTGGGGCTCGCCCTGCAACCCGGTCCCGTGGGCGACGGTGCTCGAGCAGTCGCCCGACCCGGCGATCGTGACAAGCGGGTCGCTGCGGAAGGCGATCATCGCCACGGGCCTTCCGTGGCGTGTGCGCGACAACGCTACGAACATCGAGATGGTGCTGATCCCGCCCGGGACCTTCAACATGGGCTGCTCGCCGTCGAACCAGTTCGGCTGCAACTCCGCCGAGAACCCCGTCCACGCGGTGACGCTGACGGACGCGTTCTACATGGGCCGCTACGAGGTCACGCAGGCGCAGTGGACGGCGCGGATGGGGTCGAACCCGTCGTCCTTCCAGTCGGCGAGCGCGGAGGTGCCCGCGGCGCAGGTGCCGAACCGCCCGGTCGAGCGCGTCTCGTGGGACATGGTTCAGGGATTCCTTTCGGCGACGGGCATGCGGCTTCCGACCGAGGCTGAGTGGGAGTACGCGTGCCGCGCTGGCACGACCACGGCGTTCCACGGCTGGCCTGCGCAGACTGCGGGCACGAACAACGACACGCTGGTCGGGAACATCGCGTGGTTCAACGGGAACTCGAACAGCCAGACCCGCCCCGTGGGCGGCCTGGCCTCGAACGGCTTCGGACTGCACGACATGGCGGGGAACGTGTTTGAGTGGGTGAACGACTGGTACGCGGCCACCTACTACGCGTCGAGCCCGTCGACGAACCCGCCTGGGCCTGCGACTGGGTTGCAGCGCGTGCTGCGCGGCGGCGCGTGGAGCGCCGGCTCGAACAACCTGCGTTCCTCCAACCGCCTCTCCAACCTGCCCGCCGCCGCGTTCAACAACGGCGGGTTCCGCGTCGCGAGGGCCCCCTAAGTTCCATTTCCTCCGCTCTTCTCCTTTCCTGCTTCGGAGATACGCCACGCGACGGCCAGCACGGCCGGCACGAAGCAAGGTCCCGAACCCCTCGTAGCAGGAGATCTGAGCGGTCGCGCCTGCGCCCGCTCCCTCTGGTGCTTCGGAGCGCGCGCGCCTGCGGGAGTTTAAACGAAAATCGCGAGCACCGTGATTGAACACAAGGCTGCTTTCCGCTCTCATGGCGGAGTTCTGCCGCGCCGTCGCCGCGGCGGATCGATGGCGCGCCGTCGTGGCGCTGTGCGGCTCGCGGCTGCGGAGATCTCGATGTGAAAAACTGGATCTTTCGGATGGTCGGATGCGTGGCGGTGGCGTCGATCGTGGTCGCTGCACCGGCGCGCGGGCAGACGGCCTGCGATGCCGACACGAACGGCGACGGCACCGTCGACTCCGCCGACCTCGGCACGCTGCTCTCCGAGTGGGGGCCGTGCACAGGCTGTGGAGCGGACCTCAATGACGACGGACAGGTGGACTCCGCTGATCTCGGCGCGCTGCTTTCGCTCTGGGGTTCGCCGTGCAACCCGCTCCCGTGGGCGACGGTGCTCGAGCAGTCGCCCGACCCCGCGATCGTGACGAGCGCGTCGCTGCGCGCGGCGATCACGGCCACGGGCTACCCCTGGCGCGTGCGCGACAACGCGACGAACATCGAGATGGTGCTGATCCCGCCGGGCTCGTTCAACATGGGGTGCTCGGCGTCGAATCAGTGGGGCTGCAATTCCGCCGAGAACCCCGTCCACGCCGTGACGCTGACGAACGCGTTCTACATGGGCCGCTACGAGGTGACGCAGGCGCAGTGGACGGCGCGGATGGGCTCAAACCCGTCATTCTTCCAGAGCGCGAGCGCGCAGGTGCCCGCCGCGCAGGTCCCGAACCGCCCGGTCGAATCGGTGTCGTGGAACACGATCCAGGGCTTCCTCACGGCGACGGGCATGCGGCTTCCGACCGAGGCTGAGTGGGAATACGCGTACCGCGCGGGCACGACGACTGCGTTCCACGGCTGGCCTGCGCAGACTGCGGGCACGAACGACGACGCGCAGGTCGGGAACATCGCTTGGTGGGGTGCTTTTACTGGTGGGGACTCGAACAGCCAGACCCGCCCCGTGGGCGGCAAGGCCCCGAACGGCTTCGGACTGCACGACATGTCGGGCAACGTGTTTGAGTGGGTGAACGACTGGTACTCGAGCGGCTACTACGCGTCGAGCCCATCGACGAACCCGCCAGGACCGGCAACTGGGACGACTCGCGTGCTGCGCGGCGGCTCGTGGGGCAGCGGCGCGGGCCTCCTGCGTTCTTCCAGCCGCGCCTTCGGCACGCCCGGCGACGCGTACGACAGCGGCGGGTTCCGCGTCGCGAGGGCCACGGACGAGTCGCCCGCAGTCGCGTCGGTCTCGCCGACTTCCGGTCCGACGACTGGCGGCACGACGATCACGCTGACGGGCACGAACCTGACTGGCGCGACGAGCGTCACCGTCGGCGGCGTGGCCGCGACGGGCGTGACCGTCCTCAACGCGACGACGGTCACGGCGGTCACGCCCGCGGGCACGGCGGGCGCGAAGACGGTGTCGGTGACGACCCCAGGCGGGACCGCGAACCTGACGAACGGGTTCACCTATGTCGTGCCAGCCCCTACGCTCGCTTCGGTCGCGCCGACTTCGGGTCCGACGACTGGCGGCACGACGATCACGCTGACGGGCACGAACCTGACGGGCGCGACGGGCGTCACCGTCGGCGGCGTGGCCGCGACGGGCTTGACTGTCGTCAACGCGACGACGATCACGGCGGTCACGCCCGCGGGCACGGCAGGCGCGCGCGATGTCGCCGTCACCACCCCCGGCGGAACGGCGACTGCGGCGGGTGCGTTCAGCTATGCGATCGTCACGGTGCCGTCCTGGGCGACCGCGCTCGAGGCGCTGCCTGACCTGACAATCGTCACAAACGCGTCGCTGCGGGCGGCGATCACAGCGACGGGCTTCGCGTGGCGCGTGCGCGACAACGCGACGAACATCGAGATGGTGCTGATCCCGCCGGGCTCGTTCGACATGGGGTGCTCGCCCTCGAACCAGTTCGGTTGCCAATCCGACGAGAACCCCGTCCACGCCGTGACGCTGACGAACGCGTTCTACATGGGCCGCTACGAGGTGACGCAGGCGCAGTGGACGGCGCGGATGGGGTCGAACCCGTCGTTCTTCCAGTCCGCGAGCGCGCAGGTGCCCGCTGCGCAGGTGCCGAACCGCCCGGTCGAATCGGTGTCGTGGACTACGATCCAAGGTTTCCTCGCGGCGACAGGCATGCGGCTTCCGACCGAGGCTGAGTGGGAGTACGCGTGCCGCGCTGGCACGACCACGGCGTTCCACGGCTGGCCCGCGCAGTCGGCGGGCACGAACGACGACACGCTGGTCGGGAACATCGCGTGGTTCGGCCCGAACTCGATCGGCCAGACCCGCCCCGTGGGAGGCAAGGCGCCGAACGGCTTCGGACTGCACGACATGTCCGGCAACGTGGCTGAGTGGGTGAACGACAGGTACGGAGTCGACTACTACGCGTCGAGCCCGTCGACGAACCCGCCTGGGCCTGCGAGCGGGTCGGTTCGCGTGCTGCGCGGCGGCTCGTGGAACCTCGACTCGTACGACCTGCGTTCCTCCTACCGCCTCGTCCTCACGCCCGGCAACACGTACTACTACTACGGGTTCCGCGTCGCGAGGGCCACGGACGAGCCCGCACTCGCGTCGGTCTCGCCGACTTCCGGCCCGACGACGGGCGGAACCACCATCACCCTGACGGGCACGAACCTGACGGGCGCGACGAGCGTCACCGTCGGCGGCGTGGCCGCGACGGGCGTGACCGTCGTCAACGCGACGACCGTGACGGCGGTGACCCCCGCGGGGACGGCGGGCGCGCGCGATGTCGCCGTCACGACTCCCAGTGGGACGGCGACTGCGGCGGGTGCGTTCAGCTATGCAACGGTACCGTCGTGGGCGACGCTGCTTGAAGCGCAGCCTGACCCCGCGATCGTGACGAGCGCGTCGCTGCGCGCGGCGATCGTCGCGACGGGTCGGCCCTGGCGCGTGCGCGACAACCTGACGAACATCGAGATGGTGCTGATCCCGCCGGGCTCGTTCGACATGGGGTGCTCGCCCTCGAACCAGGGGATCTGCAGCTCCGGCGAGAACCCCGTCCACGCCGTGACGCTGACGAACGCGTTCTACATGGGGCGCTACGAGGTGACGCAGGCGCAGTGGACGGCGCGGATGGGGTCGAACCCGTCGTTCTTCCAGTCGGCGAGCGCGCAGGTGCCTGCTGCGCAGGTCCCGAACCGCCCGGTCGAGCAGGTGTCGTGGAACACGGTCCAAGGCTTCCTCGCGGCGACGGGCATGCGGCTTCCGACCGAGGCGGAGTGGGAGTACGCGTGCCGCGCGGGCACGACCACGGCGTTCCACGGCTGGCCCGCGCAGACGGCGGGGACGAACGACGACACGCTAGTCGGGAACATCGCGTGGTGGGGTGCTTTTACTGGTGGGAACTCGAACAGCCAGACCCGCCCCGTGGGCGGCAAGGCCCCGAACGGCTTCGGACTGCACGACATGTCGGGCAACGTGTGGGAGTGGGTGAACGACTGGTACTCAAGCGGCTACTACGCGTCGAGCCCATCGACGAACCCGCCAGGACCGGCAACCGGGACGGATCGCGTGCTGCGCGGCGGCTCGTGGTCCGTCGTCACGGAAAACCTGCGTTCCTCCGGCCGCTTCAGCGCCACGCCCGGCTACACCAATCCCACCAGCGGGTTCCGCGTCGCGAGGGCCACGGACGAGCTCGCACTCGCGTCGGTCTCGCCCGCTTCCGGCCCGCCGACGGGCGGAACCGCCATCACCCTGACGGGCACGAACCTGACGGGCGCGACGAGCGTCACCGTCGGCGGCGTGGCCGCGACGGGCGTGACCGTCGTCAACGCGACGACCGTGACGGCGGTGACGCCGCCCGGCGTCCTCGGCAGCGCGAGCGTCGTCGTCACGACGCCTGGCGGCACCTCGAACCCGCTGTCGTTCCAGTATGTGTATCCTCCGCCGACGATCAGTTCGGTCTCGCCGAATTCGGGCCCGACCACAGGCGGCACGACGATCACGATCACGGGCACGAACCTCGTGGGGACGAGCTCGGTGACGGTGGGCGGCGCCGCCGCGTCGGTGACCTCCGTCAGCCCGACGACGGTGACGGCGATCACACCGGCAGGCACCGTGGGTGCGCGCGATGTCGCTGTCACGACGGCGAGCGGCACGGCGACTGCGGCGGGTGCGTTCAGCTATGTAACGGTACCGTCGTGGGCGACGCTGCTTGAAGCGCAGCCCAACCCTGCGATCGTGACGAGCGCGTCGCTGCGAGCGGCGATCGCGGCCACGGGCTACGCGTGGCGCGTGCGCGACAACTCATCGCAGATCGAGATGGTGCTGATCCCGCCGGGGACCTTCAACATGGGGTGCTCGGCGTCGAACCAGTTCGGTTGCCAATCCGACGAGAACCCCGTCCACGCCGTGACGCTGACGAACGCGTTCTACATGGGCCGCTACGAGGTGACGCAGGCGCAGTGGACGGCGCGGATGGGGTTCAACCCGTCGAACTACCAGTCGGCGAGCGCGCAGGTGCCCGCTGCGCAGGTGCCGAACCGCCCGGTCGAGAGTGTGTCGTGGAACACGGTCCAGGTCTTCCTCACGGCGACGGGCATGCGGCTTCCGACCGAGGCTGAGTGGGAGTACGCGTACCGCGCTGGCACGACGACTGCGTTCCACGGCTGGCCCGCGCAGACTGCGGGGACGAACGACGACACGCAGGTCGGGAACATCG
>JBIKXP010000332.1:0-2570 GCA_044355685.1 Phycisphaerales bacterium | reverse complement strand
CGCCTCCGACAAGACCTCCGTCGATCTCGTCTCGTGAGAAGAGATCGGCCGCGTTCTTGGCGTTCACCGAGCCCCCGTAGATCACACGGGTCTGCTCGGCGAATCGACCACTATACATGGATGCCAGTGTCTTTCGCACGGTTCGGTGGGCTTCGGCGGCGTCATCGGGTGTCGCCGTGCGGCCGGTGCCGATGGCCCAGACTGGCTCGTAGGCGACGACGAGGGCGGCGAGCGCGTTCTCGGAATGTCCCGCAAGCGAGCCGCGGAGCTGGGTTTCGATGACGGCATGGGCGTTGCCGGCCTCGCGCTCGGCGAGGGTTTCGCCAACGCAGAGCACGGGAACGAGGCCGACTTCAAGCACGCGCGCGACCTTGCGGGCGAGGAGTGTGTCGGTCTCACAGAGGCCGTGGCGACGCTCAGAGTGACCGATAAGCACGTGGGTGCAGCCGATGTCCCGGAGCATGTCCGCGCTGACCTGCCCTGTGAAGGCGCCCTTCGCCTCCGCGGAGCAGTCCTGTGCGCCGACGGACATGTCGGCGGACTGCGCGACGATCGCGTCGTCGAGATAGACGAACGGCGGGAACACCACGCACTCGACGCCGCGGCCAGCGGCGGCGGCGGCAGTGGCGCGCGCGAGCTCGGCGGCACCCGCGCGGGTGAGGTTCATCTTCCAGTTGCCGCCGACGAAAGGCGTGCGAGAGAGGCGGGTGGCCATGCGCGCAGCCTACCCCAGAAACGGTGCTTGGCACGTGCCGGGAGGTGCCGTGCACCAGTTGGCACGTGCCGGGCACAGTTTCTGTCCCAGTTTCCGTCCAGGCATCCTTTCCTTCTCTTGGAACCGTTTCCATCTATCCTTCCGATCCACTTATGCCGCGTCCAACCACCGCCGCCGAGATCCGCAAGGCCTTCATCGACTTCTACGTCGAGAAGGCGGGCCACACCTTCGCCCCGTCGAGCCCCGTCGTCCCCCACGACGACCCCACCCTGCTCTTCACCAACGCGGGCATGAACCAGTTCAAGGATGTCTTCCTCGGACGCGGCAAGCGCCCCTACACCCGCGCCGTCAACACCCAGAAGTGCATTCGCGCCGGCGGCAAGCACAACGACCTCGAGGACGTGGGCAAGGACACCTATCACCACACCTTCTTCGAGATGCTCGGCACCTGGTCCTTCGGCGACTACTTCAAGGAAGAGTCGATCCGATGGGGGTTCGAGCTCCTCACCAAGGTCTACGGCCTCGACCCGAACCGCCTCTACGCCACCTGGTTCGAAGGCAACGCCGCCGCCGGGCTCGAGCCCGACCTCGACGCCAAGCGCATCTGGGAATCGCTCCTCCCCGCGGGTCATGTGATCCCTGGCAACATGAAGGACAACTTCTGGGAGATGGGCGACACGGGCCCGTGCGGTCCGTGCACCGAGATCCACTACGACCGGATCGGCGGCGGCCGCAACGCGGCGTCGAAGGTGAACTCGGGAGACCCCGATGTCCTCGAGATCTGGAACCACGTCTTCATCCAGTTCAACCGCGAGCCCGACAAGAGCCTGAAGCCGCTGCCCGCGAAGCATGTCGACACCGGCATGGGCTTCGAGCGCCTCGTCAGTGTCATCCAGGACAAGCGCTCGAACTACGACACCGACATCTGGGCGCCCGTCTTCGAGGCGATCCGCGTTCGTACAGGCGCGCGCGCCTACTCAGGCAAGCTCGACGACCACACCGACATCGCCTACCGCGTGATCGCGGATCACATCCGCTGCCTCACGATGGCGCTCACCGACGGCGCGACCCCGTCGAACGAAGGCCGCGGCTATGTGCTGCGCCGCATCCTGCGCCGCGCCGTGCGCCACGGGCACCAGACCCTCGGCGTCCGCGGGCCGTTCCTCAAGGACCTCGTGCCCGCGGTCGTCGCGAGCCTCGGCGGCGCGTTCCCCGAGCTCGCCCCCGCGGCGAAGCGCGTGGCCCAGCTGATCGAGGACGAGGAGATCCAGTTCGGGAAGACGCTCGAGCGCGGTCTCGCGCTCTTCTCTGACGCCGCCGCGCGCGTGAAGAAGGCGGGCGGCACGACGATCTCCGCCGACGACGCGTTCCGCCTGCACGACACCTCGGGCTTCCCAATCGACCTCACGCAGGTGATGGCCGAGGAAGCGGGCCTCTCGGTCGATGTCGCAGGATACGAAACGCTGATGGAGGCTGCGCGCGAGAAGAGCCGCTCGGCCGGCGGCGCAGTGACGGGCATGCACTTCCCGCCCGATGCGATCTCGAAGCTCGAGGAACTCAAGATCAAGCCGACCGACGACCACGGCAAGTTCGCGGGCAAGCCCACGAACGCGATGCTCATGGCGATCTGGAACGGCCACGATTTCGACGAGCACGCGGAGGCAGACTCGACGGGGCTGCTCGCGTTCGTCTTCGACAAGACCCCGATGTACGCCGAGATGGGCGGACAGGTGGCCGACCACGGCACCTTCCGTGTCGATCGCGCGCAGAGCCACGGCAGCGACCTCGAGCGTTCGTCTGGCGGAAACAGCGTCTTCGAAGTCGAGGACGTGCAGCGCGCAGGCCAGTACGTGCT
>JBIKXP010000015.1:0-28216 GCA_044355685.1 Phycisphaerales bacterium | reverse complement strand
TCCTCGGCAAGCCGCACGACCAGATCGATGCGCCGCGGCCCGTCGCTCACTTCCGCGACCGTCTCGCCGTAGAGCGCCTGCTGCACCTGCCGCGCGGCCGATGCGGGCGTGAGGCCGGCCGTGCCGAGATCCTGCGCTCGGTAGCGGATCGGGAGCGACGTGACCATGACCTCGCGGTTCGCGTTGACGTCGCGCGTGCCAGGAATCGTCTTCAGTGCCGACTCGATTTCCTTCGCCAGACCACGCAGCGTCTCGAGGTCGTCGCCGTATACGTTGATCGCGATCGCCGCGGGCGTGCCCGACAGGATGTGCGACATGCGGTGCTCGATCGGCTGCCCGACCATCGTCGTGATGCCGGGAATGTTCGAGAGGATGCGGTCGATCTCCGTGCGGACCACGCCCTGGTCCGCCTTCGGCGTCATCGTCACCTCGATCTCGGAGCTGCTCACGGGCTCCGCGTGCTCGTCGCGCTCGGCCCGCCCGGTCCGGCGCGTCACGCTCACCACTCCGTCGATCGCGGCAAGCTGCAGCTCGACGCCGCGCGCAAGCCGGTCGCTCTCGGCGAGCGAAGTGCCGGGCGGCGCCATCAGGAAGACGGTGTAGGTTCCCTCGCGGAAGATCGGGAGAAACGAGCTGCCGAAGGTCGATGCGAGTACAAACGACGCGAGGGTAAGCGCACCCGCGCCCGCGAGCACGGTGCCGCGCCGGCGGATCGATGCACGCAGGAGCGACTCGTAGCGCGCCTTCAGGAAGCGCACGAGCGGGCTCTCGCCGTGCCCGCGCGCGTCGGCGGCGCCTCCCGCTCCGTAGGTCTTCGCGAAGACGAAGCGGCACAGCGCGGGAGTGACCGACAGCGCCACGACGAGCGACGCGAGGATCGACACGATGTAGGCGATCCCGAGCGGCTGGAAGAAGCGGCCCTCAAGGCCCTCAAGGAAGAGGAGCGGCACGAACACCATGCAGATGATGATGGTCGCGAAGAGGACCGACGAGCGGATCTCGTTGCTTGCGCTGAAGATCACGTCGACCGCGGGCTTGCGCTCGGCCGCGGGAAGCCTCGCGTTCTCGCGCAGGCGCCGCAGCACGTTCTCGACGTCGATGATCGCGTCGTCGACGAGCTCGCCGATCGCGACCGCGAGTCCGCCGAGCGTCATCACGTTGATCGAGAGCCCCCACGCCCACAGGACGAGGAGCGCGACCGCAAGCGACAGGGGCAGCGCGGTCAGCGTGACGAGCGTGGCGCGCCAGTCGAGGAGGAAGAGCAGGATGATCACAGCGACGATCACCGTCGCCTCGACGAGCACCTTGACCACATTGTTCACCGCGCGCTTGATGAAGCGTTCGGCGCGGAAAGGGTCGCGGTTCAGCACGATTCCCGCGGGCAGCGCCCGCTCGGTCGCGTCGAGCACGGCGTCGATCCGCTTCGTCAGGTCGAGCGTGTTCGTACCTGGGGTCTTCTGCACGCTGACGACCACCGCTGGCACGGCGCGATCGGCGGCGGTTCCGCGCTTCGGCGACGGCCCGAGCCGTACGTCGGCGACATCGCCGATCGTGACCGGCGTGCCTTCATCCATTCGCACGATGGTGCGCGCGATGTCGTCGACCGAGCGCACGCGCGCCATCTGACGAATCGGCAGCTCCTGGTACTCGACCTCCGCGAGATAGCCCGCGGTCGCGGTGCTGTGCGCGCCGCGCGCAGCCTCGACGACCTCCTCGATCGAGAGCCCGAGCGCCGCAAGGCGGTCCTGCCGCACCTCGACCTGGTACTGCGGAAGCTCGCCGCCGATCGAGACGACCTTTGCCACGCCGCCGACCGCAAGCAGCCGGTTCTGCAGCGTGAACTCCGCGAAGGCGCGCAGCTCGAGCGGGCTCGCACTGCCGTCGGGCGAGCTCAGCGCAAGCAGCATGACCTCGCCGGTGATGCTCGTGATCGGCGAGATCTCGGCGTGCACGTTCGGCGGCAACGACTCGCGCACCGCCGCGAGCCGCTCGGACACCATCTGCCGCGCGCGGTAGAGATCAGTGCCCCAGTCGAACTCGACCCACACGATCGACAAACTCGTCGAGCTCGACGAGCGCACGCGGCGCGTGTCGGGCAGGCCGTTGACGGCGGTCTCGATCGGGAAGGTGACGGTCGCCTCGACCTCATCGGCGGAGAGTCCGCCCGCCTCGGTCATGATGACGACGGTCGGCGCGTTCAGCTCGGGAAACACGTCGACGGGCATGTCGCGCAGCTTCAGGCCCGCGAACAGCACGAGAAATCCCGCCATCGCGACGACGAGCGACGGGTTCTTCAGCGAAAAGGAGATCAGCTTTGAAAGCATGGCGAGTCCTTCTCAGTGGTCATCTGCGTGCCAGGTGCCGTCGGAGTGGAAGTGGCCGCCCTTCGGCGCGCTGCCACCCATCGCGAGCATGAGCTGGTAATTGCCGGTCACGACGATCTCGTCACCCTCCCGCACGCCGCTCAGGACCGTGACCCAGCGTCCATCATCGACGCCAAGATCGGCGTCGAGACGAATCGCCTTGTCGGGGTTCTTCGGGTCGCGGCGGAAGATCATGGCCTGCGTGCCGTCGCGCACCACGCAGCCAAGCGGGATCGCAAGCTCTTCGCTGCCGCCCTCGAGCGTGATCTCGAGCGAACCTGCGACGCCCGCACGAGCCCAGGGCGCCAGCGTCTCAGGCGTCACCAGCAGATCGATGGTGCGACTCATGGGATCTGCCTCGAGGCCGATCGCAAGTCGGCCGCGCATGGCCGATGTGGTCGCGGCCGCCCCGCCACCCGATGCCGTGATGCGCGCATCGAGGCCGTCGCGCAGGCGCGCGAGGTCGCCCTGCAGCGCGTGGGCGCGGAAGCGAATCTCGGACGGCTGCATGAGCGTGACGATTCGCACGCCTTCCTCCGCAAGCCCGCCCTGCGTCACACCGAAATCCTCGACGACGCCATCGGCAACGGCGCACACGACCAGCGTGCCCGGCGCAGGATTCGGCGCTGCGACCGCTTGCGCGCACGCGACGCGGATCGAGTCGCGCCGCGCGAGAAGCGAACGAAGCTCGGCCTTGGCGCGCTTCTCCTCCGCCTCGAGCATCGCGTCCTTCTCCATCACATCGGCGAGCTCCGCCTTGGTCCCCGTCAGCGTGACACGGGCCTCGGTCAACTGCTGCGCGCTCCCCCCACCAGCTTCCTGAAGCTCCTCGAGCTGCGCCACACGCTGCTTCCAGAGCTCGACCTTGTCGGCCAGGCTCTGCTCATGGACACGGTGCGCCTTGCGAACAGGCGGCATCGACTCGACCTTCGCCTCGGTCGCGATGATCTCCTCCTCGAGCGCGCGCCACGCGGGCGCGTCGATCCGATAGAGCGGCGTGCCAGCGGCAACGCGCTGGTACTGCGTCACGAGCAACTCCACGCGGCCGCCAAGCGGCGCGCGGTACTCGCGGTGCGCGGTCGGAAGCGGCTCGAAGCGCCCGGGAACGCGCAGCGTGCGAGCGACATTGCGCGACTCGACCTTTGCGAAGGCGATGCCGAGGTTGCGGCGCACGGCGTCGGGTATGTCGACGCGGTTCGTCGGCGCAGCGGCCTGTTCGGCGTGCTCGGCCGCGTACGGATCGGCACCCGTTCCCGTGCCTTTCTCGCTGCATGCGACGAACGCGGGAAGCGTTGCGAGAAGGAGAAGTCGTCGAATCATGGTTGTCATTGCTGGCCTCTTCCGTCGGTCGTGGCCCGCTGCGGCGGGCCAAGCAGTTCCTCGATGTCGATCGCGGCCAGCGCTTCGTCGCGGCGCGCGGCGATCAGTTCATTCCGTGCCTCGAGCTGCTGCTTGAGGCTCTCGAGAAGCACGAGTGTCTTGACTTCGCCGAGACGCGCGACCGCGCGGGCCTCCTCGTACTGCGCCTCGACGAGCGGTACCAGCGTGCGTTCAAGCGCCTCGCGGCGCGCGACGGACTGCGCAAGTCGCTGCTCCGCCGCAAGCAACGCGCCGAGCGTGCCCTGGAGCTCCGCCTCGGCGCGACCGCGCGCGGCCTCGCGCTCGGCTTCCGCCACGGCGATCGCGGCGCGATTGCCGTTGAGGATCGGAAGCGCTACGCCTACGCCGAGTACGAACTTGCGATCGCCACCGTCCTCGCCGTAGCCGGGCGAAAGCACGAGGTCAGGCCACTGCCTGCGGATCTCCTCCTCGAGCCGCCGCTCTGCGATCTCGTACTCGGCGCGTGCGACGACGATCGCGGGGTTCGTTTCCGGGATTGCAAGGAGTGCCGCGTCGCGCCCGCCGTCAAGAAGGCGGTTGGCCAAGCCGAACTCTCCCGAGAAGGTGCGGCCGGGCCCCGGCGGGAGATCGAGGATCGACTCGACCGCGTGCGTCGCACGCAAGAGGTCGGACTCGAGCGCCGCGAGGCGCGCGCGCAGCGTCGCGTCCTCGATCTTGAAGAGGCGCGCCTCGATGCGGGCGAGTTCGCCCGCTTCCTCCATGCGGTCGACGATGGCCGTGACCTGCTCGACTCGGCCGAGCACGTCGCGCGTGGCCTCGACTTCGCGTGCGATCCCCGCGCGCTCGGTCCACGCGCGGCGGAGCGCCGCGACGACCTCCCACTCGCGCGCCGCGACACGCGCAAGTTCGGCGGCGTTCTCGGCGCCGAGGCGCGCCTTCTCAAGCTCAAGCCTTCCCGAGATGGGCAGCGTGAAGCCGACGCTCACGATCGCCTCGAGCCCCTGCGATGCGCCGCTCACGATCTTCGAAAGGTCGACGCCGAGCGTTGGGTCCTGCCAGAGGCCGCCGTTCTCTGCGCTCGCTTGCGTGACGCCCGCCGCGAGGCGCGCGTTGCGAAGGTCACTGTTGAAGACAAGCGCGATCGCCTCCGCCTCTGCGAGCGAAAGTCCGTCGGTCGGGTCGAACGCGGCGCCACCGTCCTCCGTGCGCGCGTTCATCTCGATGAGGACAGATCCGTCGAGTGCCCGAAGGAGATACTCGCGCTGCGTGCGGTCGAGGTCGAGCGTGCTGCGCTCGTAGGACTTGCAGCCACTCGACGTGGCGATGATGACCGCGAAGAGCGCCGTCAACGGCGCGCGAAGGGTAGTTGGATGCATGAGGCTGCCTCAGTGAGGATCGAAACGGACACGTCGTATCGCACGAATGCGAGGCGTTCCGTTAGATCAGGAGGCAGTCGGTCTCAAGCGCACGCGCGCGGTCGCAGTCGGGCCAGACCCACGGAGCAGCAGGCGTCGCCTGGGCGTCGCTGTCGACGACGGGCTGCATCGCACAGACGACCAGCGCAGGCGCGAGCAGTCGCAGGTCGCAGAAGTGATCGTTCGAACGATCGCGCGTGCAGCCACCGTCGTCAGGAAGGGCAAGATGGAAGTGGCTCGAGCCTTCTGAGCAGCCGCCGTCGCACGCATCTTCATGCGCGCAGCAGGAGTTCGCGCAGTCGTCTGGGCAGGCCGCGTGATGATCCGAGCGGTGGTCGGCGTGATCGTCGAAGCGATCATCGAAGCGATCATCGACGTGATGGCCGACGTGATGGCCATCGTGGTGGCCACTGCAACCCAACCCGCCGTGATCGTGATGGTGGTAGCCGCCGCCCGCGAGCGCATGTCCGTCCGACTCCGCGTGCACATGCAACCCACAGCACGCGTCGAGCGCGATGCAGATCGCATGCCCCGGAGACATGCCGACAACCACCTGCGAAAGCAGGAGGAACGGCAGCATGAGGCGAAGCAAAGTGACGCGCATGACTTGAAACCAACATCCAATGTATCGCCCCAATTGTCCGGCAGGTCAAGCCGATGCCCTTCCAGAGGCCGGAATTCAAGGGTCCGGATACGATTGCGGCATGTTCACCTGCAACATTGACCAGCGCGGAAAGACCATTCGCTTGGTGATCGGGGCGTTTCTCGAGACCGTCGGCCTCCTTCTCGGTGCGCTCTGGTTCCTGAAATGGGGACCTTCGTGGCTCGTCTGGCCAGCGGCCGCCCTCTGGATCTCGGGGATGTTCGTGATCTTCGAGGCGCTGGTCGGCTGGTGCGCGGTCCGCGCGATGGGGTTCAAGACGCCGATTTAGATTCGAGGAAGCGCCTCTCGGTTGAAGAGCGAGGTCGCTTCTGCGACCATCCGCGCATGGCGAACCCGCCGTATGTGGAGGACCTCACCGGGCTGCTGAACGCCGCGAGCGCAGGCGACAGGAGCGCGCTCGACCGCGCATGGCGCGCGATCCACGACGAGATCCACGAGATGGCGCGGCGCGCGTGCCACGCCGAGGGAACGCGGGCGAACCTGCAGCCGACGCTGCTCGTGAACGAGCTCTTCCTCAAGATGTTCGGGCCCGGCGTCGCACGAACCGAGTGGGACGACCGCCGTCACTTCTGGGGTTCGGTCGGGCGCGCGCTTGGGCAGTTCCTCATCGACCTTGCGCGCGCGGAGGGCCGCCTTCGCCGCGGGGGCGACCGCGTGCGCGTTCCGATCGAGGTCGTCGCGGGCGAGCTCGAGGACGTGACGCGCGCGCTTTCGCCGCTTTCGATCGCGGCGCTCGAGGCGCTCGAACGGCTCGAGGCCGAGAGTCCCGAGAGCGCCGAGGTCGCGCGCCTGCGCTTTCTCTCGGGGTTCTCGATCGAGCAGACGGCGATCCTGCTCGACATCGCGCCGCGGACGGTGAGCAAGCGCTGGAACTACGCGCGGGCATGGCTCAGGCGTGCGATCGCGGAAGCGGTCTGACGCATGGAAGGCATGCCGAACGATCCTCCACGCCGCGAGCCCGGGCAGTCGATGCGCCAGCGGGCGGCCGAGGATCTCTTCGAGGTGGTTCGCACGCTGCCCGACGAGGCGCGCGAGGCCGCGATCGACGCGGGCACCGACGACGCGTGGGTGCGCGCCGAGGTGCGGTCGCTGCTGAGGTTCGACGGACCGACGAACGCGACCATGCCGCCCGCGCGCGCGGCGGACTTCGACGCGGCGGCGTACATCGGTCTCTCGACGGGCGGCTTCACGCTGCGACGCGTGATCGGCGCCGGCGGCATGGGCACGGTGTTCGAGGCCGAGCAGGAGCTTCCCGTGCGCCGCATCGCGGTGAAGGTGCTGCATGCGGCCTCGCTGCGTCCGTCGACCCTCGAGCGGTTCCGGCGCGAGAGCGGCTTTCTCGCGCGCCTCGACCATCCGAACATCGCGCGCGTGATCTCGGCGGGCACGCTGCGCGCGCCTGCGGACGGCGCCGAGCGCCCCTACTTCGCGATGGAGCTCGTCGAGGGTGGGCGCCCCGTCACGGCGTGGGCGCGAGAGACGAACGCCGACCGCCGCGCGGTCGTCCGCATGGTCGCGAGCGCATGCGACGCGGTCGGCGCGGGGCATCGCGCGGGCGTCGCGCACCTCGACCTCAAGCCGGGAAACCTGCTCGTGTCGCAGGCGGGCACGTTGCGGGTCATCGACTACGGAATCGCGCGCTCGGTCGACGAACCGTACGCCGACCGCGACGCCCCGTTCACGGGCACCCCGCAGTACATGAGCCCTGAGCAGTGTGCGCGCGACGCGCGGATCGATTCCCGCGCCGATGTCTATTCGCTCGGCCTCATCCTCTACGAGCTTCTCGCGCGTCGACTTCCCTATGACACGCGCGGCATGGCCTTCGCGTCGATCGTGCGGACGGTGCGCGAATCCGAGCCGCCTGCGCTGCGCCGCATCGACGCGACGGTCCCGCGCGAGCTCGAGGCGATCGTGCGCCGCGCGATGGCGAAGGATCCCGATGCGCGCTACGGCACGGCGTCCGAGCTCGGCGACGACCTGCGCCGCTGGCTCGACGACGAGCCTGTCCTTGCGTTGAAGCCGCATGCGTCGGATGTGCTCCTCCGCTTGATCCGGCGGAACCCGATCTCGGCGGCGCTCACGGCGCTGACCGTGCTCGCGGTGGTCGCTGGCACGGCCGTCTCGCTTCGGTTCGCCGCGCATGCAGCCGGCTCCGCCGAGTCGGAACGCGTTGCTGCGGCGCGCGCGCGCATGCAGGCCGCGGGCGGTGCAATCGGCGTCGGCGAGCCCGCAGAGGCGGTCGGTCACCTCGACCTCGTGCCCGCAGAGCTGCGCGGCTGGGAGTGGCGCCATCTGCGCACCCGCGTCGACAACCACGAGCTCTACGCGGCATCGCCCGACGAGATCCTTTCCGTCGATTCGATCGACGCGACCGACGAGGTCGTGGGCGGGGTCACGGGCGGGCACGTCCTGATCGCCGACCGTCTCGCTCGGAGGCCGCCCGTGCGATACGACCTGCGCGGCGCGTTCGCGAAGGCGGAAGGCGCCTACATCCACTCCATCGCCGGTTCCGCAGACGGCTCGCGCATCTTCGTGGTCACTCACGAGTTCGAACTCCTCGTGATCGACCGGCGCGATGACTCGCTGTCGCGGATCGCGCGCGGAGTCGCACGCGCACGTCCGTCGGGCCACTTCGTCGCATCCGTGATGCTCGATGGATCGGCCGCGCTCGTCGATCCGGAGACAGCACGGACCGTCGCGCAAGCGGCCCCGGGAAGCGCGGGAGTCGCGGGCGTCTCGATCGCGAAGAATGGGCGCAGCGCGCTGCTGAGCCTGACAGACGGCTCGCTCCGCATGCTCGACATCGACCCCGACTCCCCCTTTGCACGGGAGCGCTGGCGCACGGCGCCGCAGCCACTCACCTCGCGCGCGCCAGCGGTCTCGCCCGATGGATCCGTCGCGATGGTCGCGTGGCGCGACGACCGCATCACGCGCTACGACGCTGCGACGGGCGCCGTCGTGGCGGAGTCGCATCTCGCAGGCGGCAGCGTCTTCATGCTCGCCATCTCACCCGACAACAGGACAGCGGCCGCGAGCAGCTGGGCGAACGAGGTGCGACTCATCGATGTCGAGGCGCTCGCGCTCGCGCGAAGGCTCAGCGGAACGGTGACGCATGTCTGGGGGATCGACTTCACCGCCGACGGCTCGCGCATCGTCGGCCGCGTGCTGCCTTCGTACGACGAAAGCCGGCTCGGCGGGCGGATCCATGAGCACCTCGGCGCGTGGCTCGTCGGCTCGGACGCCGCGGTGCGCGACGTGCGGATTCAACGCGATGCCGTGGCCGCCTGCGCAGGACCAAGGCCCGGGCTCTTCACCGTCGTCGGCTCGGACGGCTTGATCCGTGAGTTCGATACGCGCGACGGCGCCGTCCGCGAGCTCGGCCAAGGCCCGCTGAAGGCCATCCGCGTCGCGCGCGCAGCCGACTGGATCGCGATCGGCGACGAGTTGGGCGCACTGCGTCTCTACCGGCTTCGCGATGGCGCGCCAAGCGAGCCCCCCGCTTCTCACGCGTGGACGGCGCAGGTCTTCGCGAACTCGATCTGGGCTCTCGCCGCGTCGCCCGACGGCGCGGATGTGGTCGCGGGAGACAAGGGCCAGTCGATCGCGGCCATCGCAGCCGCCGATGGGGCGGTCCGGTGGGTACGCGAAGTCCCCGCAGAAGACTCAGCCACGCCGGCCGGCCGGCGCTACATCTCGAAGATCCTCTTCCTCGACGACGGCCCACGGAAGGGCGAATGGGTGACCTACGCGGCGTGCATCGCAAGCACGCCGCGCGTGGTCCTCCGCATGCGCGACGGCGGACTCGAGGCCGGGCGCTCGATCGGCGGCGGGCTCGAGGCCGACGATGCGGTGCTGCGGCGGGCCGATGGCCGCGTGCACGCGCTCGGCGTCACGGGCGCTCTTGCCGTCGGAGCCCCCGGAGAGCCGGACCGGGTGGAGCCCCTCGCGCGCAATGGCGGAGTGCTGTGCCTCAACGCCGCCGAAGACCGTCTCTTCGCCGCCACGCGAGATGGATCGGTGCGCGTCGTCGGCTTCGACCCCCCGCTTGCGGTCGCGAGGCTCGATGGCGCGAACGGCATGCCGCTTGCGATCGCATTCGACGACGAACGCGACGCGCTGACGGTCGTCACCAACCAGGGGATCGCGAGGACCTGGCTCGGCGCGGCCGGGGGACGCGATCCGCGCGACGCCGCGTCCCTGCGTCCGCTGCCCGACAAGATCCCGACGCTGCGGCTGCGTGAGGAGCCAGGCGGGAAGTAGCCGACCACGCCGCGCGGGGCGCGGACAACCTCCACCCGCTCGTCTATCCTCGCGGCGTATGTCCGAGCCCGCGGGCGACGCCGATTCCGACAAGCCTCCGCAACCCTCGCCTCGCGAGGGTTTGCGGGCGGTGTGGCGGCTCGCGGGGCATGAGCGCTGGGCGTTCGTCGCGGCGATGACGGTGCTCGTCGCATCGACCGCGTTCCTCTACGCGGCGCCGCTTGTCCCGAAGGCCGTGTTCGACCTCGTGCTCGACCCAGTGGCCGATCCTTCGGCCATCTCGCGCGCCATCATCGAGTGGCTCGGCGGCGTCGATCACGTGCGCGATGCGCTGTGGCTTCCGGCCGTCGCGATGATCGCAATCGCAACGCTCTCGGGCATCGCGATCCATCTCAAGACGCGCTTCGCGACAGGCGCCGCCGAACGCGTGGCGCGCAAGACGCGCGACCGCATGTACGACCACGTGCAGCGACTGCCGTGCAACACGCTCGACGGAATCCCGTCGGGCGATCTCGTGCAGCGATGCACGTCCGACATCGAGACGCTGCGGATGTTCCTCGCGAGCCAGGCGACGGAAATCGGGCGCTCGGTGCTCATGCTGCTCGTGCCGCTTCCGCTCATGCTGGCGCTTGACTGGCGCATGGCGCTGGCGTCGATCGTGTGCATTCCCGCGATGCTCTGGTTCACCGCGGTCTACTTCCGCCGCATGGGGCCGAACTTCGGCATCAAGGAGGCGGCCGAAGCGCGCATGACGGCGAACGTGCAGGAGAACCTGACGGGAATACGCACCGTGCGCGCATTCGGTCGCGCTGAGTTCGAGAACGGGCGATTTGCCGGGAGTTCCGCTGCGTTCCGCGACGCAGACCGCACGCTGTTCCGCCACTACGCGAACTTCTGGGCCGCGTCGGACCTCCTGTGCTTCCTGCAGCTCGTCATCGTCGTGTCGCTTGGCGCCGTGTTCGTCTCGCGCGGCTCGATGAGCGCCGGCAGCTACTTCTACTTCCTCACCGTCGTCGCCATGTTCATCTGGCCCGTGCGCATGCTAGGCCGCATGGTGGTCGAAAGCGGCAAGGCGCTTGCCGCGGTCGTCCGTCTCGACGAGATCCTGGCGAAGCCGGAGGAGCGCGGCCTCGACCCCGCCGCGGCGGACGCCCTGGCGCTTGCGACCGATGGCGCGGGCCTCGCGATCCGCTTCGACGGCGTCAGCTTCGCGCACGGCTCGGGCCCGAAGGTGCTCGACGGCATCTCCTTCGAGGTGAAGCCCGGCGAGACGCTTGGTGTCGTGGGCCCGTCGGGCGCGGGCAAGACGACGATCGTCCAGCTGCTGCTGCGGTTTCACGAGCCGACGGCGGGCGCGATCCACGTCGACGGCCAGCCGCTTGCGCGCGTTCCGCGCGCCGCGATCCGCACCGCGGCTGGTACGGTGCTGCAGCAGCCGTTCCTCTACTCGAAGAAGCTGCGCGAGAACATCGTCGCGGGTCTCGCCGCCGGCGCCGCGCACGACGCCGGCATCGAGCAGGCGACCCAGACCGCGTGCATCCACGAGTCGATTCTCGGGTTCCCGGAGGGATACGACACGGTCGTCGGCGAGAAGGGCCTCACGCTCTCGGGCGGCCAGCGCCAGCGCGTCGCGATCGCGCGTGCGCTTGTCCGCGCGCCGCGGCTCCTCATCCTCGACGACGCCCTTTCCGCGGTCGACATGCACACCGAAACCTCGATCCTCGAGGGCCTTCGCTCGCGCGTCGCGGAACAGACGCGGATCATCGTGTCGCACCGGCTCTCGGCGGTGATGGATGCGGACCAGATCATCGTGCTTGAGGACGGTCGCATCACCCAGCGCGGGACACATGCCGAACTGGTGGCGCAGCGCGGCCTCTACGCCACCCTCTGGCGCATCCAGACCGAGGCCGACTCTGAAGGCGACGCCACGCCGATGGAGGCCGCCCATGTCTGAAGTCGAGAAGATGGACGACGCACGCGCGCGCTTCAGCCTGCGCGTGTGGAAGCCGATCGTCGCGCGGGCCCTCGCAAACCGTCGTGCCGTGGCCGGGCTCATTGGCGGCGGCATCGTCATCGCGTTGATCGAGACGGCGCTGCCGCTTCTCGTGCGCAGCATCGTCGACGAGGCGAGCAAGGGCGACGAGGCGCGGCTTGTGCCGATTCTCTCGATCTATGCAGGGCTCTTCCTCTTCTTCGCGGCGGGAGTCTGGCTCTTCATCGACAGCGCCGGCGGCGTGGCGACGCGCACGGCGGACCGCTTGCGGCGCGACTGCTTCGCGAAGCTGCAGACGCTCGAGCCCGCATACTTCGACGTGCGTCCGACCGGCTGGCTCGTCTCGCGACTGACCGCCGACTGCACGAAGGTCTCGAACATCCTGCCGTGGTGCATGCTCGACTTCGCGTGGTGCACGGCGATCCTGACAGGCGTCACCATCACGATGTTCGTCATCGAGCCGCAGCTTGCGCTGTGGGCGCTCTCGGTCGTGCCCGTCATGGCGGTCGTTTGCGCCGTGTTCCAGCGGTTCCTGATGCGCGCAGGCCGCGAGGCGCGCCGTCTCTCGAGCGCGATGACGGCGTCGTATGGCGAGATGCTGCTCGGCGCGCGCACCACGAAGACTCTTGCGCGCGAGGAGGCGAACCTCGGCGAGTTCCAGAAACTCTCGACCGAGATGAACCAGTGGTCGCTGCGGAGCGCGGTCCTCTCGAGCGTGTATGTTCCGCTCATGACGACGCTTGCCGCAGCCGCGGGCGCGATCATCCTCTGGCGCGGCGCCGGCGACGTGCTCGCCGCGAAAGGCATCACGCTCGGCACGCTCATCGCGTTCATGCAGTACGCGGCGCTCTTCGCGCAGCCGGTGCAGGAACTCGCGCAGCGATTCGCCGACATCCTGAGCGCGTCGAGCGCGGCCGAGCGCATCGCGTCGCTCCTGGCGACCGAGCCCGCGATCGCCGACCGTGCCGCCGCGCAGGCGCCGCAGCGCGCCGAGCGGATCGAGCGGATGGACTTCGAGCGCGTCGACTTCTGGTACCGCGAAGGCGTGCCCGTGCTCGAGGGCTTCTCGCTTGCCGCACGGCGCGGTCAGACGATCGCACTCGTCGGCTCGACCGGTGGCGGCAAGACGACGATCGTGTCGCTTGCGACGCGCTTCTATGAACCTCGCGTCGGGCGCATCGCCATCGACGGCGTCGATCTCCGCGACATCCCCCTCGCGTGGCTCTCGGAGCGGATCGGGATCGTCCCGCAGGTCGCGCATCTCTTCGCCGGCACGATCCGCGAGAACATCCGCTACGGACGCCTCGACGCGACCGACGCGGAGGTCGAGCGCGCGGCCGAGCGCGTGAAGGCGCATGCGTTCATCGCCGGACTCGAGAAGGGCTACGACACCGAGGTCGGCGAAGGCGGCGAACGCCTCTCGACAGGGCAACGGCAACTGGTCGCGCTTGCGCGCGCCGTGCTGCGCGACCCGGACATTCTCGTGATGGACGAGGCGACGAGCTCGATCGACACCGCGACCGAGCGGCTCGTGCAGGAAGGCGTGGAGGAGGTGCTCAAGGGCCGCATCTCGTTCGTCGTGGCGCACCGCCTGTCGACGATCCGCCGCGCCGATGTGATCCTCGTGATCGAGAAGGGCCGCATCGCCGAGCAAGGCGCGCACGCCGAGCTCCTTGCGAAGCGCGGCCGATACTGGGAGCTCTACACGAACCAGTTCGCGGCCGATCTTGAGCGCGCAGTGCTGCACCTCAAGGACGAAGCACCGGAAACGACGGTCGAGTCGCTTGTCGGCGAGGGCGACGAGTGAGCGCTCCGTGCGCGGCGACGGTCGGCCCGCGCTGTTACGCTGCGGGCTCGAACACATGCTGTCTCGACGTCCACTTGCACGCACCCATCGAATCGTCGATCGCCTGCGCGATGTCGTCGGCTTTGGCGCGCCTCGGCGTATCCGTCGGTTCATGCGCTCGCTCGCGCCGATCGACACCGGCATTCCGCTCGATCGAGTCGGCGGTGACGGCGACGGGGGCTACCTGATCCCGCGGGATACGGAAGGCGTCGTCGCGCTCTTCTCGCCGGGCGTGTCGACGGTCGCGAACTTCGAGCTCGCGTTCGCAGAGCGTGGAGTGCCCTGCTTTCTCGCGGACCGCAGCGTCGATGGTCCGCCGGTGGCGCACGCGGGCCTTCACTTCCTGAAGAAGCACCTTGGGCAAGAGACGGGCCCCGACACCATCTCGCTCGGCGACTGGGTTCGGCAGTGCTGCACGCTGCCGGGCGACCTGATGCTGCAGATGGATATCGAAGGCGCCGAGTACGAAGTCCTTGGAACGGCTCCGAGCGATCTCCTGTCGCGCTTCCGCGTCATCGTGCTCGAGGTCCACGATCTCCACCACATGCGACGCGCCGAGAGCTTCGAGCGAATCTCGCGGATGTTCTCGCGACTGCTTGCGACGCACGCCGTGGTCCACCTGCACGCGAACAACTGCCGCGAACCACGCCGCTGGCTTGGGCTCGACATCCATCCCGTGATCGAGTTCACGTTCCTGCGACGCGACCGCTTCACGAGCGCGAAGCCGGTGCAGACGCTCCCGCATCCGCTCGACGCCTCGAACGTGCCGGGCGCGCGCGAGTGGCCGCTCGACCCGAACTGGCTTGGCGGCGAAAGAGAGACCACATGAAGATCTTCGTCGTCCACTACAAGAAGCTGGTTGCGCGTAGGCAGGCGCTTGAGCAGCGGCTCCGCGAGGAGGGCCTCGAGGCGCAGTTCGTCGACCAGTACGACCGCGACACGATCACGTCCGAAGATCGCCGACTCTTCGACAACGGCATCGACTGGCTTCGATTCAGGCGAAGGATGGCGCCGGTGCAGGTGGCCATCTCGCTGTCGCACGCGTTGTGCTTCCGCGAGGCCGCGGACCTTCCGACGCCGACGCTCGTTCTCGAGGACGATGCGCTGCTCGCCCAGGGCTTCGCGCAGGGGCTCGCGCGCTGCCTCGCGGACCTCTCAAGCGGCTGGGACCTTCTGTTTCTCGGCGATGGCTGCGGTTTCCATATCCCGCAAGCGATGCAGGTGGCTGGAAAGTCGGTGCACCCGAAGGGCCGCGAGGCGACGCCGTGGGGCGGTGCGGGCGCGACCCGGTGCACCGACTCGTACGTCATGACCCCGCGCGCGGCGGCCGAATTGCGCGACGAGTTTTTCGCGTCGGGCCGGAAAGTCGACCAGCCGATCGACTGGTGGATGAACGATGCGATCCGACGGCGCGCGCTCGATGTCTCCTGGGCCGAACCCACGCTCGTGACGCAGGGCTCGCAGACAGCGCTCTACGGCTCGTCGTACAGCCGGTAGCCCCTGACCGACAGAACCCGCGCCGAGTCAGAGGGCCTTCGCGGCGCGATGGAACGCGCGCACGCCGCGGCGGACGTCGATCGAGCCGACTTCGTGTCGATTGCGGAACTGCCACCACTTTCGCAGAAGCCACGGACGGTGGTTGAGATGCCAGGTCTCGTGATGCCAGTCGGCGAGTTCGTCTGGCTCCACGCGATCCGGATGGACAAGCGGAAACGCGAGCGGCGTCTGAGGCATCTCGAGCCAGATCGAGCCGCGGCCAAGATGCGTCGCACCCGGTCCGGCGCCGATGTTCGAGATGAGGTTCGAGCGCGGAAGAACGGCGAGTCCTTCATGCCGAAAGTGCGCGAAGCTCCACTGGTAGTCCCATGTGCCCGGGGTGCCGTCTCGGCTGACGCGGTCGAGCTTGCGGGCCCAACCGGCGTTGCTCGCGGGCGAGAGCGCCGGCAGCGGCACGCCCTGCGTCTTGCACTTCGCGCGCCAGTCGCCGAGCGCGAGCTCGTGGCGAGCCCAGGCGCGACGCCACGATGCCCAGCCCCAGACCGATGAGAACCGCGTGAACGTGTACGAGGCGCGCTGCGTCGGAAGCTGGGGCGCGAAGCGCGTGCCCAGCACGCTCATCACGCGCGCGTCGTCTGCGTGACGCTCGAGCATCTCTGCGCAGAATGGCAGGAACGTCGCGTCGGGAACGCAGTCGTCCTCAAGCACGATGCCTGCGGGGACCTCGTTGAAAAACCACGAGATCGCGCCACGGACGCCGAGGGCGCATCCGACGTTGGCGTCGAGGAAGCGCGTGCGGAGCTCGCACTTCCAGGGCAGGTTGGTGAGAAGCGCGCGCACCTCGTCGCAGCGCGTGCGTTCGCCCTCGCGCCCCGCGCGAGGGCCGTCGGCCGCCGCAAAGACACGCGGCGGCGCGAGTGGCGCGAGCGCGTCGATCACCGAACGGAGCGTCTCCGCCCTGTTGAACGCGATGAGGAGGACCGGTGGGATCTCGGCCATTTCACGCAGGATACCTGTGATGGTCGCGCGGCGGATCGCGTCGTCATCAGGCGACAAGCGACCGAACGAGTGCCGCGTATGCCCGCGCTGCGCGCTCCCACGAGAGCTCGGCGGCGCGCGCGCGGCCGCGCGCGATGCAACGAGCGCGCGTGTCCGTTTCGTCGACAAGTTGCGCGAGATTCGCGGCGAGCGCGACGTCGTCGCCCGCTTCAGCGAGGAGCGCCGCACCGCCCGCGACCTCGGCGCAACCGATCACGCGCATGCATGCGACGGGACATCCGAGCGACATCGCCTCGAGGATCGGGATGCCGAATCCCTCGCCGCGCGAGGGGACGACGAGCGCACGCGCATGCGCGTAGAGCGTGGAGAGCGCGCGGTCGTCTGCGGCGACCGTGCGGGCAGAGCCGTCGCGGAGCCCGAGCTCGCGCTGCAGCGACCTCTCCTCGGCGTCGAAGCCGCTCCGCGTGACGGTGACGAGATCGCCGTCGAAGCCGCCCTTCTGGAGCCGGGCGAACGCGCGCACGGCCGTCGCGAAGTCCTTGTAGCGCTTGCGCGCTCCAACGTGAAGCACGTACGGAACGCCGCCGAGCGGATGCTCTGCGGCCGGCGCGGGAAGACGCGCACCGTGATGGATGACCGCGATGCGCGCAGGGTCGACGCGCTCGAGCCTGACGAGTTCATCGCGCGTGTCGGCGCTTGGCACCACGATGCGCGTGGCGTTCGCGATGGCCCGCCGCTTCTCGGAGATCGCGCGTGCCTTGGCGCGCGCGAACTCGGGGTCGGCCTCCTGGAGCATGTCGTGCACGGTGACGAGCGCCGGGAACGGATGCGCGCGCGCGGCCGTGAATCCATAGCCGGTGTCGTGGACGATGCAGGGTCGGCGAAGCGATGCTCGAAGCTGAAACGCAAGCCTCGGCACGTGGATCGCCAGCTTGCGCAGATCGCCTTTGATCGGGAGGTATGCTCCACGCACGAATTGCGCCGGAAGCTCGCGCAGGTGCGCGTTCCCGTGGATGATCGCATGGACGACGGGCCGGACCTCGCCTTCGTCCGCCAGCGCTCGGGCGAGTTCGGCGAAGCAGCGCGACACCCCGCCAAACTCCTGGACGAGAAACGCCTCTGGCGTGAAGTCGACGGTGACGGGGACGCTCATCGGCTCCACCGCAGGCGGGTGCCAGCGGCGCAAGCGGCTCGGCCTCGGGCGGAGCGGTTCAGTCCCACTTGAAGACGCCCTTCTTCCACGCGTAGACGTAGGCGATGACGCTCGTCGCGAGGAAGAAGAGGATGCGCCCGAGGTAGAGCTTGGCGTCCGGGCTGCCCGGGTCGAGCTGCGAGTAGCTCACGGCCCACGGGTAGAGGAAGATGATCTCGACGTCGAACAGCAAGAAGGTGACCGCCATCATGTAGAAGCGCACGTTGAAGCGCTTCCTCGTGGTGCCGATCGGGTCCATGCCCGCCTCGTAGGTCGTTCCCTTGATCGCGCCTTCCGCGCGGGGACCGAGCACCGTGCTGAGCACGATGTTTGCGACCACGAACACGATCGCCATCACCGTGATGACGGCGACGGGGAGATAGCTGATCAGTGAGGCTTCCGCCGGCATGGGCGCGTCAGGATAGCAGAGGATTCGATGCGGTTCATTCGGAGAAACCGCGGGGATGCCGCGAGGCCACGCCGAGCTGCTGCTCGAGCGCGGCGCCGATCTCGACCAGCCGGGCCTCCTCGAAGGGGTGGCCGACCAGCGTGATCGACTGTGGCGTCGTCTCGTTCTCGAAGCCCGAGCGCAAGCAGAGGGCGGGGTGGCCGGTCGCGTTGGTCGTCACCAGGATGCCGCCGGCGAACGGCGGCAGCACGATCGCGTCGAGGCCGCGCAGGACATCGCGCATCCACTGCATGGAGCGCCTGCGGCTGCGCTCGGCCTGCACGTATTCGATCGCGGGCACGAACCACGTCCTGCGGAACGAGTTCGGCCACGCCTCGTCGGCCTGCCACGAGAGCTGGTCGTCTGCGTTCGAGCGCGTGAGGTCCTCGAAGGCGGCGGCCGCCTCCGCCATCAGGCTCGTCACAAGAATCGACGGATCGAAGGGCGGCGTCGCGTCGATCTCGACGACGTCGGCCTCGAGCGCGCGCAATGCATCGAGCACGTGGCGCGATCCGGCGGCGTCGCCTTCGAACCACGTGGGGTCGAAACCAATGCGCGAATCCTTCGCCTGCGGCGCACCGGGCGCCGTGAACGGCTCGTCGACGCTCGACGGATCGCCCGTGCTCGCGCCGTGGATCGCCTCGAGCACGATGCCCGTGTCGAGCGCGCTGCGTGTGATCGGGCCGATCTTGTCCCACGACCAGCAGAGCGCCATGCATCCGTCGCGCGCGACGCGGCCGAACGTCGGCCGAAGCCCGGTGGTGCCGCATCGCACGCTCGGCGACACGATCGATCCAAGCGTCTCGGTTCCGATCGCAAACGGCACGCACCCGGCTGCGACGGCGCTCGCGCTTCCCGCGCTCGAGCCCGACGACCCCTGCTCGGGATTCCAGGGATTCCTGCATGTTCCGCCGAACCAGATGTCGCCATACGCAAGCGCGCCGACGGCGGTCTTCGCGACCAGCACCGCCCCCGCCTCTCGCAACCGCGTCACCACGGAGGCATCGCGCGCGGGCACGCGATCGCGCCACGGCTCTGCGCCCCATGTCGTGCGAATGCCGGCCGTGTCGAAGAGATCCTTCAATCCGTAGGGAATGCCGTGCAAGGGCCCGCGGTTGCGGCCGCTGCGAAGCTCGGCGTCGCGCGCGTCGGCTTCCGCAAGCGCCTGCTCCTCGACAAGCGTGATCACGCAGTGGAGCGTCGGGTCGGCCTTCTTGAGCCGTTCGAGCGAACGCTCGACGAGCCGACGCGAGGTGACGGCACCCGAGCGCATCCACGCGCCAAGGGTGCGCACGGTGGCGAAGTCGAGGTCGGCGTCGCGCGACGGGGACGCGGGGCCGCCGTGGTGACCGACGCGCGTGCGCAGCGTGTTTCCGCGCACGCGGACCTGCTCGCCCGGCAAGAGCACTCGGAAGACCTGCGCGGGCGCGAGCTCGTTGTCGAGCGCGCCCGCGGCCACGCGCGCGCGGAAGAGCGCGATCTGCCCCTCGATCGAACGCGCGATCTGCGCGCGTTCATCTTCGGTGAAGGCGATGCCGGCAAGCCGCTCGGCCTCCGTGATCGTGGCTGCGGTGATCGCGGCTTCGGTCGGGCCATTCGACGCCTTGCCCGCAGGCGGTTCAGGCGGCGTCTCTTGCGCAGGGTCGGCTCCGGCGGCGCGCGCTGCGCCCAGCGCGCCAGACGCGGCGAGCGCGCCGAAAGTCGCAGCGGCGGCGAGCATCTCGCGGCGTGTCTGCATCGGGCCTACGGCGGTCGTGTGCTCGGACTTCGGCTCGTCGTGCATGGACGGAGGATACCGCGGCACGCGCTTGATTCGGTAGCATTCCCGCATGTCGACATTCACGACCCCCCCGTCGGTGCCGCCTGCACAGACGTTCGAAGCCAAGCGCAACACGCTTGCGATCGTCGCCCTCATCTGCTCGTGCATCTTCTGCCTGCCGCCAGTCGCGATCGCAGGCGTCATCATGGGAATCATCGCGCTGCGCCGCGAACCGCGCGGGCTGGCGATCGCGGCCATCGTGGTCGGCTGCCTGAGCACGTGCCTGATCGTGCCGATTCTGCTCGCCATCCTCCTGCCGGCCCTCGGCAAGGCGCGCGGGGTGGCGCGGAGCCTCCAGACCGAAACAATGGCCATGCAACAGGTCATGTACTTCGAGTCGCGCGTGGCCGCAGATGGCAAGGTGCCTGACACGATCGTGCGCGACCTCGAGGGCGAGGCTACGAGCCGCGACGCCTACGGCAACCTCTTCTACTACGAGATCGTGCCCGTCAGCGAGGGAGTCGAGGTCAAGTCGACCTCCAACGTGATCATCGTCTGGAGCCTCGGCGAGGATGCGATCCGCGGCAACGAGGACGACTTCGTGGCGGCGACCAACGACGAACGCGTCGTCGAGGAGCGAAGCCTCCCACGCGATTCGCGGCGCCGACGCCTCGATCCGTAGGCGGACGCCGACGCACGGCGCGCAGGCCCGAATTCCCGGCCATTTGCGTTCATGTGTGTCCGATTCGCCGTGCGCTACAATCGTCGCCATCACGGGGCGTAGCTCAGCTTGGTAGAGCGCCTGCTTTGGGAGCAGGAAGTCGTCGGTTCAAATCCGGCCGCCCCGATTCAACCGCGCGCGTCGCGCCCGATGGCCGCGCCCGAGACCACGCATGACCCTCGCCCGGCGCCTCAAGTTCGCCATCGTCGCCTGTGTGCTCTGCGCGCTTGCACTCGTCGCGTCCTCGATGGTGTCGATGGCGGTCGAGCGGCATCGGCTGACCGACGACCCGCTTGCGCTGCGGAACGCCGCCGAGATCGGCCGCGCATGCGACCTGCTCCTCGAGCGATCCCTCGAGCGCGGCGGCTCGCACATCGAGTCGCGCTACGTCCTCAAGCAGACCATGTTGAAGTTGCGCGACGGCTGGGACGGCGTGCCTACCGCCGACGCGCACGCGCTGCTCGCCGACATCTACGACCGCGTTGCGGCGCGCGTGACGGCGAAGGAGTCGAAGAACACGGACGAAGTGCTCGCCGTCCTCTCGGAGGCCCGCCCGACGTCGGAGCAGGCCGCGCTGTGGGAACGCTACCAGCGGGCGCTTGCAAAGCATGGGATCGCGGCTGCATCGGCGCAGTGAGGGCTCGCGCGCCCGTCCGACGCAACGCGCAGCGTTCGCCGGGAGATTCGATCACTTCCGCCTGAAGACCATCAGATGCTGCTGAGGCAGCGCGGAGATGTTCTCGACGAACTCGAAGCGTCCGCGGACGTCGTCGCCGACAGCGGCCATCTCGAGCTTTGCCTGCGCCTCGCTCATCTTGTGCCGCTCCTTGATCGGAACGCTCGGGTCCTCGAGACGGTACTCGACGAGGATCACGCGTCCGCCGGGCTTCAGCGCGTCGAGCAGCGACTCCATCATCTCGCGGGGATGCGAGAATTCGTGGTAGGCGTCGACGAAGAGCGCGACGTCGATCGAGTTCGGCTCGAGCCCGCAGTGGTCGATCTCGCCGAGGACCGGCATGATGTTGTGCAGCTGTTCCTCGAGCGCCCGCTCGGTGACGATGTCGAGCATCTCGCGCTGGATGTCGGTGGCGTAGACCACGCCCTCCGGAACCATCGGCGCCATGCGCATGGTGAAGTAGCCGCTGCCGGCGCCGATGTCGGCGACGGCGTCGGAGGGCTTCAGCTTGAGCGCCCTCACGAGAAGATCGGTGCGTTCCTCGCGCTCGCGCTCGGGGCGCTCGAGCCAGCCGACGCCGAAGTGGCCCATGACCTCGGAGATCTCGCGGCCCATGTACGTGCGGCCGCTCCCGCCTTCGCCGGGCTCGCAGGTTCCGTAGAGCGGCGCGAAGTCGTACCTCGCGCGTGAGGCTGTTGCGTCGCTCGGCGCGCGCGGCGCGGGAGTCTCGCGCGGCTGCGGCACCACGCCGCGTCGCGTCTCGGGTTCGGGCGCCGGCGACGAAGCAGTCGGCGGCGTCGCCTCGCGTGCCGCCTCGGCGGCCGGCGGCTCGGAACGCTCGCAGGCGAGAAAGGAACACGCCGCGCCCACGAGGAGCGCGGCGGTCATGCCATGTCGTATGCTGTGGCGGGCGGTGCACATGCCGTCAATCGTCCTGGGGCCTGCGCGGCGCCGTAGAGGCCTTCAGCTCGACGTTGAGCTCGATCTCCTTCGCGTCGCGCAGGATGCGGATCTTCGCCACATCGCCCGGCTTCGATGCACGGAGTTTCGCCATCATGTCCTGGACGGACCCGAGCGAATCGCCGTTCCACGAGAGCATGATGTCGCCCGGCTTGATGCCCGCGTCGGCCGCGCTGGTGTTCGGGCTGACGCTCTCGACGAGGATGCCCGACTCGCCATCGCCCGCGAGGCCCGGCTGGATGCCGAGCCGCACGGGCGCATAGCCGCGGTCGTTGCCGCTGGGCGGCGTGTCGACGACGACAGGCGCCGGAGCCGCGCGTCGCGGCGCGCCGGTCTGGAAGCGGAGCCGATCGGCGCTCGAGGCGCGCCACATGGCGATGTCCTGCACGAGATCGAGGATCGCCGGAATGCCGCGCGGGTCGACCGTGTAGCCCTGGTCGCCAGGCTGGTGATAGATGTCGTGCACGCCGCTGAAGAAGAAGAGCACCGGAATGCTGGCGCCGAAGAACGACGCGTGGTCGCTCGGGCTGCGCCCGCTGGGATCGGCGTAGATCGTGAGGCCGCTCTTCCGAAGGATCGGATCGAGCGACTCGCGCAGTCCCTCGGCGCTGCCGACGCCGCCGACGACGAGATCATTGCCGCGCTGGCGGCCGATCATGTCCATGTTGAGCATGATGTCGACCTTGTCCGCAGGAATCGATGGGCTCTTCACGAAGAAGCGCGAGCCGTTGAGGCCCATTTCCTCGGCACTGAAGGCGAGGAAGAGGACGCTGCGCAGGTTCGTGTCAGGCGGCGCCTTCGCGTACGCCTCGGCGAGCCGCCGCGAGAGTACGAGCATGCCGCTCGTTCCGCTCGCGTTGTCGTCGGCACCGGGGTGCAGCTTGCCGCGATTCGCCGGGTCTGCGCCAAACATGCCGTAGCCGACATGGTCGTAGTGCGCGCCGATCACGATCCATTCGTCCGCGAGCGAGCCCTTGCCGCGCAGGATTCCACCGACGTTGTGCGTGACGATGCCGCCCGAGTCGATGCCGACCTTCACGGACACCGGCGCGTCGCTCTTCATGCGGACGGCGCGGAACGGCGCTTCGGCTGTTCCCGCATCGGCGAGCGCGCGCAGCGCCATGAGATCGCGCCCCTCGGGGTCCGCCTTCTTGACGATCGCATCGGCCGCTGCGCCATCGACGTAGAAGACCGGCACGCCGATCGCTCCGCCGAGGCTCTCGATCGACATCGCGGCGAGGTCGACCTTCTTGCCCACGTAACCCGGCGCATCGGTCACGAGGATGCCGTTGGCGCCACGGCGCTTGATCGCGTCAAGCTTGCCGGCGAGGCTCGAGGCGCTCGTGAGCTTGTCACCACCCCACGCGGACTTCCCTTCGGCGTCGAGCGGCTCGCCGCGCATCACCATGACGATGCTGCCCTCGAAGCGCTCATCGGCCGCGAAACTCGTGTAGCCATCCTTGCCCGACTCGATGCCGTAGCCGACGAACGCGATCGGGCCTTCCATCTCGCCGCCACCGGTGTTCTTCATCGGGCGCGCAGCGCTCGAATCGAGCGCGCTGCCGCCGAATGAAAGCGTCCCGCCCGTCACGCGGCGCTCGCGGCCAGGGAGATCGAACGGCTGCCGCCAGGGGCTCGTGGCGGAGGGCGACGAGCCGGCGGCGCTCGGCGCTGCGGCGAACGCCGGCTCGAGGCCGTACTTCGCCATCCAGAACTCGAGGTACTTCGCGGCGTGCTCAATCCCTTCCGATCCGGGCACGCGTCCTTCAAACCACGGATTCGAGAGTGTCTGGACGTGCTGGTACCACTCGACGGCATCGGCGCCCATGTCGGCGAGCACCTGCGTCAGCGACGTCGTGCGCGGATCGACGGGCACGAACGACTCGGCCGGGTTGAACGTGTAGACGTTCACGGCGCCGTCGATGATGGTGCCCTGCCCGGCGCTCGCTCTCGGGAGGGGCTGCGCGCGCGGCTTCGGCGTGGTCTTGCCCGGCTGCGTGAGGTCCGCAAACGTTGCCGCAGGAGCACCGGCCGACGCACCCGCAGCCGTCGAGGCCGACGCGCCTGACGACTTTTCCGACGACGCGCCCGACGACGCGCCGGAAGAAGACACGGTGGCGCTCGCACCACCCTTCGCCGTTTCGGTGCTCGCAGCGGCGGCCTGATTCGGCGTGGTTGCGCTCGCTGCAACCGCAGCGGGCGGGTTGGCTGAAGCGGCCTTCGCGGCCTCTGAAGCGGGTTGTTGCGACGCGCAGGCGGCGAGAACCGCCAGCGCCAAGGCGCCGACGGCACGTGGGGCGAACGCAAACGACGGCGTGCGGCCCGCGGGCCGCCGGATCAGGTCGTGAGGCATAGGTGCAAGCGTATCAACGAGGCACGCCCGACGCTTCGAAATCACAGGTGTTTCGCGGACCCTCCGCCGAACAAGACACGCTGCGGTGATCGGCGGGACAGAACCTATACTCGCCGTCTTTGCGGAAGGCCCGATGGCCCCGCGCGCGCCCCAATCCGACTACTGCGATGACCACCGTGACCACCGCACCGACCTCGACCGAGCCCGCAACCACCCTCGGCCCGACGGACACGTTCTTCCGCCGCCACATCCCGCACACGGCCGCGGAGACGACAGACCTGCTCGGCGCGTGCAGCTACAAGTCGATGGCGGAATTCATCGCCGCCGCAGTACCGGCGTCGATCCGGCTCGGGCGCGCGATGGTGATCGATGACCCGACCCGCACCGGCACGCACCAAGAGCGCGGCGAGGCCGAGACCCTCGGCGCGCTGAAGGCGCTCGCCCGCCGCAACAAGGTGTTCCGCTCCTACATCGGCATGGGCTACGTCGACACCATCGTGCCGGGCGTGATCCTGCGGAACATCCTCGAGAACCCGCAGTGGTACACGGCCTACACGCCGTATCAGGCTGAAGTCGCGCAGGGCCGCCTCGAGGCGCTCCTCAACTTCCAGACCATGATTTCCGAGCTCACGGGCCTGCCGCTCGCGGGCGCGTCGCTCCTCGACGAAGGCACCGCCGCCGCCGAGGCGATGAACATGTGCCACGGAATCACCGGCGAGACGCGGCAGAAGTTTTTCGTGGCCGAGGACTGCCATCCGCAGACGATCGCGGTCGTCGAGATGCGCGCGAAGTGGCTCGGCATCCAGATCGTCATCGGAAACCCCGCGAAGTTCGAGCCGACCGAGGAGTTCTGCGGCGCGCTCGTCCAGTATCCGACCACCGACGGCCGCATCGAGTGCTACAAGGGCCTCGCTGAGAAGGCGCACGCGAAGGGCGCGCTCGTGGTCGCCGCGAGCGACCCGCTCGCGCTTGTCGCCCTCGCGTCGCCGGCTTCGTGGGGCGCCGACATCGCCGTCGGCAGCGCGCAGCGCTTCGGCGTGCCGATGGGTTTCGGCGGTCCGCACGCCGCGTTCATCGCGACAAGCGAGGCGTATGTCCGCAAGCTCCCCGGCCGCATCATCGGCGTCTCGCGCGATTCCCACGGCAACCGCGCGCTCCGCATGGCGATCCAGACGCGCGAGCAGCACATCCGCCGCGACAAGGCGACCTCGAACATCTGCACCGCGCAGGTGCTGCTTGCCGTCATGGCCGGTATGTACGGCGTCTACCACGGCCCAGACGGCCTCGCGAAGATCGCGGACCGCGTGCATCGCCTCACGCTCACGCTCGCGCGCGGGCTTGCGAAGCTTGGTCACGACTGCGGAAACGGCGGCAAGGACGCGTTCTTCGACACGCTGCGCGTGAAGCTCGGCGGCGGGATCTCGACCGATGGCGTGCTCGCGGCCGCTGCCGCACGCTCGATCAACCTGCGCACCTACGGCGACGGCACGATCGGCGTGACGCTTGACGAGACGACCACGCTTGCCGAGGTCGACACGCTGCTCGAGGTGTTCGCCGGCGGCAAGAAGACCGTCGCCGCCGCCAGCGTCGAGGCCGCAAGGGGCGCGATTCCCGCTGCGTTCGCCCGCACTGCGCCCATCATGCAGCACGAGGTGTTCAACCGCTACCACGGCGAGCACGAGATGCTGCGCTACATCAACAAGCTCGTGTCGAAGGACCTGAGCCTTGTCCACTCGATGATCACGCTCGGCTCCTGCACGATGAAGCTGAACTCGACGAGCGAGATGATTCCCGTCACCTGGCCTGAATTCGGCCAGATCCATCCGTTCGCGCCGCGCGACCAGTGGCTCGGCTACGCCGAGATGTTCCGCACGCTCGAGAACTGGCTGTGCGAGGCGACCGGCTTCGCGGCGATGAGCCTCCAGCCGAACGCCGGCTCGCAGGGCGAGTACGCGGGCATGCTCGTCATCCGCGCCTACCACGAGCACCGCGGCGAGGCGCACCGCGACATCTGCCTCATCCCGACCTCCGCCCACGGCACGAATCCGGCGACGGCCGTCGTCGCGGGCATGAAGGTGGTTCCGATCGAGTGCGACGGCGACGGAAACATCGATCTCGCCGATCTGCGCAAGAAGGCCGAAGAGCACGCGAAGAACCTCGGTGCCCTCATGATCACCTATCCGTCGACGCACGGCGTCTTCGAGGAGGGCATCAAGGAGGCCTGCGCGATCGTGCACCAGCATGGCGGTCAGGTCTACATGGACGGCGCGAACATGAACGCGCAGGTCGGCCTCACGAGCCCGGGCCACATCGGCGCCGACGTGTGCCACCTCAACCTCCACAAGACCTTCTGCATCCCGCACGGCGGCGGCGGACCCGGCATGGGCCCGATCGGCGTCGCTGCGCATCTGAAGGACTTCCTCCCCGGCCACCCGGTGGTTCGCCCCGATTCGGCGGGCCGTCACGCGATCGGTCCGATCTCGGCGGCGCCATATGGCAGCGCGTCGATCCTCCTGATCTCGTGGATGTACATCGCGATGATGGGCGCGAAGGGCCTGACCGAATCCACCGAGGTCGCGATCCTCAACGCGAACTACATGGCGGCGCGCCTCAAGCCGCACTTCAGTGTGCTCTACACGAACAAGCACGGCCTCTGCGCGCACGAGTTCATCCTCGACATGCGTCCGTTCGAGAAGTCGGCCGGGATCAAGATCGACGACATCGCGAAGCGCATGATGGACTATGGCTTCCACGCGCCGACGATGTCGTGGCCGGTGCCCGGCACGCTGATGATCGAGCCGACCGAGAGCGAGTCGAAGGCCGAGCTCGATCGCTTCTGCGACGCGCTCATCGCGATTCGTGCGGAAATCCGCGCCATCGAGGAAGGCCGCGCCGACCGCGCCGACAACGTGCTGAAGAACGCGCCGCACACCGCGGCCGCCGTCAGCGCCAGCGAGTGGACGCACAAGTACACGCGCGAGGAAGCGGCGTATCCGGCGCCGTGGCTCAGGGACTTCAAGTTCTGGCCCGCGGTCGGTCGTGTGGACAACCCGTACGGCGACCGCAACCTCGTGTGCGCGTGCGAGCCGATGAGTTCGTATACGTAGCGGTCGCCGCGTCACTTTCGCGGCGGCTGCTTGCGGCAGCCGCCTTTGGCGTGATCAGCACCAGAGCGAGCGGCCGCAGGCGCGACCGCTCAAACACGCCGCGAGCGCCAAATCAAGGAACGGATGATGTCAGCCTTCGACTCCGACGCGTGTCGTTCCGGGGACTCACGTCCCCGGGCACCCGTGGGGTCAGACTCTGGCGTTTCCAGCCCGCCGCGATTCACTCGCGGCGAGGCTGACCAGAGCGAGCGAAAGCGAAGCGAATCGCGAGCGCTCAAACCTAGTCCCGCGCACTCGGCACGCGCATGGGCTGCGTCGCATCGCCCTCCGCTGCCGGAGTCTTCAATGCCTCCTCAAGCGAGCCGAGCTTCCAACCAGGCAACTTGTACTCCCAGCCCGCGTGCTTCTTCGCGAACTCGGCCCAATCGGGCACGAACGGGTCGCCTGGGTACTTCCTCCGCGCATTGATCTCCTCGGGGCTCGGCGCGCCGGCTTTCGGCGTCGCCTCGAACCAGATCCACACGCTCTCGCCGTCGCGCACGGCGTTCACCTTCAGCGTGCCGCGCACCATGTCGAAGGCGGGCGAGATCGCCGGGTCGATCGCACCTCCCGTCGCCTTGCG
>JBIKXP010000331.1:0-2582 GCA_044355685.1 Phycisphaerales bacterium | reverse complement strand
CTCGCCGAGCGCTTCACCGCGTGGGAGAGCGTTCCGGCCGACGCGCGCGCGAAGCCGGCCGAAGGTCTCGTGACCGGCTACGCGACGCCTGTGGTGCGCGCGACCCGCAGGGCGGAAGGGCGGTTCCGCTATCCGCTGTTCGTCGATCTTCGCCGGCGCTTCCCCCAGGTGGCCGATGCGCCGCGACGGCAGATTCTCTCGACTCCTGGCGTCGACACCCAGGCGATCGCGTGGGTGTCCGATCCGCTTGCGTGGGCGTTGATCGAGACGAACGGCTCTGCGCGGCTCCTCTTCGAGGACGGCGTCGAGCCGAAGGAGCTGTGTATTTCGCGCATCTCGACGAACGGCCGGCCATGGACGGGCATGGGCCGCTGGTTCGCGGCCAACGGACTCATCGACAAGCCCAACTACACGCTGGCCGACGTCCGCACGACGGCCTACGTCCATCCTGAGAAGGCCGAGATGGCCGCGCTCGACAACGAGCGCGTGGTCTACTTCAACCTCGTCGATCCACGGCGTTTCCCGACGGCACTCGGGCTTCCGGGCGCGCGGCTGATTGCCGGGTGGTCGGGCGCCGCCGATCAGTCCATCTACCCGCCAGGCTCGATCCTGCTGCTCGTCGAGGAAACCGAGGGAGAGCGTGTCGCCCACCTGCTCTTTGTGCACGACGCCGGCGGCGCGATCGCGGGTCCGCAGCGGATCGACTGCTATCTTGGCGAGGGCGATGCCGCACTTTCCCGCGCGGGTGACCTGCGCGGTGCGGCGCGCGTGTACAGGCTGCGCGTCGCTTCAGGCGCGGAGTGAGGGCTTCATGCGGAGCAGACTGCGAACGACCGGAGCGCTTGCGATGATGGCATTGCTCTGCGCGCCTGGCTTGCTCGGTTGCGACGAGTCCGCAAGCAAGTCGAAGGTGGGCGATCCTTCGCTGTACGAGCCGCCGATCATCCACGGCGAACATCCCGGAGGACGCGCGGCGTCCAGTTCCGAGGCTTCCAGTTCCGAGGCTTCCAGTTCCGAGGGCTCCGCTCCCGCGCGCACGCTTCGGCCTGCGGTCGTTTCTGGTGTCGCGCTGGCGCCGGTCTCGCTGTTCGACGGCAAGCTGCAGCTGCTCGTGCCGCAGACGTTCCGGCCGATGTCGGAGGATGTGATCCGCTCGCGATTCCCGAGCGGCTCGAAGCCCGACGCCATGTTCGAGAGCGCCGACGGCAACGTCTTCATCGTCGTGGTCCTGCTCACCGATCCGTTGATTCCCTCGAAGGTCGAGGCCGCGTTCCCGGCCGCGAAGCGCGCGCTCGCCGCGACCTATCCCGATTGCCCCACGCGCATCGAGACGCTTGCAGTCCTCGACGGGCGCACGTGGATGCGCTTCGATCTCGATGGCGACAAGCGCGCGATGATCGCGATGACCTCGCTCGACGGCCGCCAGCTGCGCGTCGAGACCATCTTCCTCGAGAAGCCCGAGCAGAAGTGGGTGGACGTCACGAGGAAGATGTGGGAGACGGCAGTGATCGCCGATGGCAAGCGCTGAACCGATCGCGCGCAAGCACGGGCGCGGCGCGCATGAAGCCAGCAAGGGGCCGCGCGTGGATCGCGACACAGAGGAACGCATGTCGACAGCATGGAACACAACAGCTACGTGGGTTCGCATCGGTTTCGCCGCACTCGCAGCCGCACACGGCGCGATTTGGTGGCGCGCGCTCGCGTGGTGGCCGCAGCTGCCCGAGCAGATCCCCATTCACTTCAACGCAGCGGGCGAACCCGATCGCTGGGCGGAGCGCTCGGTGGTCGCGTGGTTCTTCGCGCCCGCGCTCATGGTGGCGCTCTCTCTCTTCATCGGAGGCATTGCGCGCTGGATCGACCGACTTGCGACGCACACGCCCGGCATGCTGAACATCCCGCGCAAGGACCTGTTCCTGCGGCTCTCGCCCGCCGCGCGCTGCGAGGTGGTGCTTCCGACGCGCAGCCTGCTCGTGTGGGTGCTCGTCGGCGTCAATCTCCTCGGGCTCACCATCGTCGAGGGCATGGGGCGCGTCGCCGTCGTCGGTGAGGCGACGGTCTCGATCCTCCCGGTCGTGGCCTTCGTCGCGTTCGCGGGCGCGCTCTGCTTCGTCAGCGTGCGCTCGACCTCGCGCGCCGTCGAGCGGCTGGCGAAGGTAGAGGGCCTCGAGTAACGGCGCGGATTGCGCGCGGACTGCCGATTCGCGAGGTCAATTCCTGTCCACGCCGCAGGCGCGCGGAGTCCGCTTCGCGAAACGCTTCGTCACTGGCAACCGCCCCACGCACTCAAGAGGACGCCGAGATCGGAGGAGCCGGTCTGGCCGTCGCCGTCGAGGTCGGCGCCGGGCGTGCCCCATGCGCTCAGCAGCGCCCCGAGATCCGACGACGACACCTCGCCATCTCCATCGAGGTCGGCCGGGCAGGCGGGGGCGGGCGTTCGATATGCGCGAACTCCCACGCGGTCCGCCACGACGAGCGTGCCCGATCCACCGAGTGACGGGCCGCCCGCGTTCTGGCGGTCGAGTTGAAGCGTGAAGAGACTGGTCGCGAGGCTTGCATCGAACGCCCAGATCCGCCCGCCGAGG
>JBIKXP010000143.1:0-8837 GCA_044355685.1 Phycisphaerales bacterium | reverse complement strand
TCGCGCACGGCGCGGACGACGCGATCGTCCCCGTCTCGCTCTCGCGCAAGATGGCCGAAGCGCTCGGCGCGGCGATCGACGCAGCGTGGCGAGCCGAACGCGCTGGGATCGTCGGCTCGGATCCGCCCAAGCCGATGCCGAAACGTCCGCCGAACCCCGCCTACCGCGAGTACGAAGGCGTGGGCCACGACTCGTGGACGCCCGCCTACCGCTTCGGCGAAGACGGGGTCCTCGATTGGATGTTCGCGCAACGTCGCGCGCCCGCGCAGCGTGAAACCGCGCCCGCGCTGCGAAAATCTTGAGAGGCTCCGTCGGACACGTACGCGCTCATACGAGCTTCGCAACCCAGTCGCGGACGCGCGCGACGCCCTTCACAATCGTCTCGTCGCCGCACGCAAACGAGAAGCGGATGTGGCCACGCGCGCACCCGCCGAAATCCTCGCCCGGGACCACCGCGACATCGGCTTCGTCGAGCAGCGCATCGGCAAACGCCTGCGCGCCGTCGATGCGCACTCCGGCCGGCGAGGTCTTTCCGAAGTGCGCCGAGATGTCGGGAAACGCGTAGAAGGCGGCGTTCGGCATCGGCGTCTGGAAGCCAGGAATCTTCGCGAGTTCGTCGTGGATCAGCCTCGCCCGCACCGCGAACCTCGCGCGCATGGCCTCGACGCTGGCGGCGCTGTTCGTCAGCGCCTCGACGATCGCCGGGTAGAAGAAGCTCGGAATCGAGTTCGTCATCTGTCCCTGCAGCTTGATGAGCTCCGCCGCCATCGGCTTCGGCGCCGCCATGTAGCCGATGCGCCAGCCCGTCATCGCGTAGCTCTTGCTCATGCCGTTCACGGTGATCGTGCGCGACGAAAGCGCAGGGTGCGCGCCCGGCGAGAAATGCACGAGGCCCGGCGTGATCTCCGGGTAGATCAGCTTCTCGTAGATCTCGTCCGAGACCACGGCGATCTTCTCGTGCTTCGCAAGAGCGTCGCACAGCGCGCGCACCTCGTCGGCCGGATACGCGATGCCACACGGGTTCGACGGCGAATTCCAGACGATTCCGACGGTGCGCGGCGTGATCGCCGCCGCCAGCTGGTCGGGCGTAATGCGAAAGCCGCGCTCGACGGCGCCGGGGATCTCGACGCAGCGCGCGCCCGCGAGCTCGATGAGCGACTTGTACGAAACCCACGCGGGCGTCGGCAGCAGGACCTCGTCGCCACGGCCCGGCTCGACGATTGCCTGCAGCGCCATGTAGATCGCATGCTTCGCGCCGACGGTCACGGTCACCTGGTCGAAGGTCGTCGCGACGCCGTTCTCCTTCGTCAGCTTCGCCGCGATCGCCTCGCGCGCGGCCTTGTCGCCCGGCGTGGGCGCGTACTTCGTCATGCCCTTCTCGAGCGCGTGAATCGCCGCGCGCTTGATGTTGTCGGGGGTGTCGAAGTCGGGCTCGCCCATCGCGAAGGCGATGACATCGCGCCCCTTCGCGCGCGCGGCGGCGACCTTCGCGCTCACAGCAAGGGTGGCGGACTCGGACATCGACGCGATGCGGCTCGAGACGAACATGCGGGGAATGTAATGTTTCGCGCGCCGCACGGAAGGCCCGTGGCGGCTACACTCCCCGCCCCATGCACTACGACGCTCATCAACCGGTGATCGACGAGTTGGAGGCGCGGATCGTGACGCTCCGCGACTCTCTTTAACTACGATCAGAAGCTGCAGGAACGGGCCGCGTTCGACGACCGCATGAACGCCACCGACTTCTGGAACAATCCGAAGGCCGCGCAGAAGGTCATCGAGGAGAGCAAGATCGTCCGTGCCCAGGTCGAGCCCCTCGAGGACGCGATTCGCCTGCTCGAGGACTCGAAGGTCGGCTACGAGCTTGCGAAGGAAGCCGGCGACAAGGCCCTGCTCGCCGAGGTCGACGAGACCCTCTTCGGCCTCCAGTCGAAGATGGACAAGATCGAGCAGCAGTCGCTGCTCTCGGGCAAGCACGACCACCGGAACTGCTTCGTCGCGATTCAGGCCGGTGCCGGCGGCACCGAGGCCGAAGACTGGGCGGGCATGCTTGAGCGCATGTACCTCTACTACTTCAAGGAGATGGGCTGGAAGCTCGAGGAAATCTCGCGCTCGCTCGGCCCGGAGGCGGGCATCTCCGAGGTGTCGTACCGCGTGATCGGGCCGTACTCCTACGGCTACATGAACTGCGAGCGCGGAACGCATCGCCTCGCGCGCGTGTCGCCGTTCAACGCGGAAGGCAAGCGCCAGACCAGCTTCGCAACCGTCGACGTGACTCCCGAGTTCGAGCACGGCGACCTCGTGATTCCCGACAAGGACCTCGAGATCGTGGCGTTCGTGCGCGCGTCGGGCCCTGGCGGTCAGAACGTGAACAAGGTCGCGTCGGCGATCCGCGTCACCCACTTGCCGACCGGCATCCAAGTGGTCGCCAGCACCTACCGCGACCAGCCGCAGAACAAGGCGCAGGCCCTCGCTGTGCTCCAGGCGAAGCTCGAGCAACTCGAGGAAGAGCGCCGTGCCGCCGAACTCACGGCCGCGACGGGCGGCAAGGTTTCGCGCGACTGGGGCAACCAGATCCGCTCGTACGTGTTCTACGACAACCGCGTGAAGGATCACCGCACGGGACACGAGGTCGGCAACCCGCAGTACGTCCTCGACGGGCACATCTCGGACTTCATCGACTCGGAACTCAAGCGCCGGCGCGCGGAGCGCGGCTGATGCATGCGCGCGCGGACGCAGACGCGGACGCGGCAGCGGGCGGCGGACTCCGCGTGGAAGACGTGTCGTTTGCGCGAGGTTCGCGCGCGGTCCTCGATCGGATCTCCTTCTCGGCGAACCGCGGCCGGCTGGTCGCGGTGCTCGGGCCGTCCGGCGCCGGCAAGAGCACCCTTCTCTCGCTTCTCGCCGGGTTCGAGCAGCCGGTGTCCGGGCGCATCGGTTTCGACGGCGTGGACTGGGCCCCGCTGAAGCCCGTCGAACGCGACGTCGGCGTCAGTTTCGACGACGCTGCGCTCCACGAACACCTGACCGCCCGCGAGAACCTCGACCTTGCGGCGCGGCCGCTCGGCGAATCGGCAGCGGCGCGGCACGCGCGGATCGACGAACTCGCTCGCGCGCTCGGCATCGAGCCCCTGATGGCACGGCGGCCGGCCTCGCTCTCGGCAGGCGAACGCCGCCGCGTCTCGCTTGGGCGCGCCTTCGTGCGCCGCCCGAAACTTGCGCTCCTCGACGAACCCTTCGCGAACCTCGATCGCGCGAATCGCTTCGCCGTGCGCGCGCTCATTCGCGAGTTGCAGCGGACATCTGGCGCGACCACCCTCGTCGTCACCCATGACCCGACCGACGCGCTCTCGATCGCCGACGATCTGCTGGTGCTGATCGACGGGCGCGTGCGGGCCTTCGGTCCGGCGCTTGCCGTCGCGGCGCGACCAGTCGATCTGGAGGTCGCCGGGCTCGTCGACGACCTCGGAATGGAGTCAGTCGCCCTCGTCGATGGATGCGCGCCGGCCGGATGCGTCCTCTCGTCCGAACTCGCGGCGTCCATCAGACGCCGGCTTGCGGCGCATGGGGCGCGCGACGGCCGGCTCGGCGTCTCCGCGTGGCGGTTGTCGCTTGCCCGCGGGAACGAACCCGCGGCCGGATTCTCGATCGATGCCGCGCTCGTGGCTCGCGAGCCGGCCGGCGAGTTCACCGACCTCATCGTGCGGCTCGAATCGGGAGGTTCGCTGCGTGCGCGCGTGCGCGCCGCCGAGGCGCAGGAATTGCCGACGCGTGCGCGCGTGCGTCTTGCCGCGCGCATCGAGGACATTCACCTCTTCCGAAGCGACCCGCAGGGAAAACGGCTCGACTGAACCGCGTGCTCAAGTATTGTCTCGGCGCACTTCCATGACGAGCGCGCCCCACGCCGATGACCCGACCGATCCGATCACGCGAGTCGAACTTGACCGCGCCGTCGCCTGCGATCTCGTGGCCGGCTCCAGGCGCGAATGGCTCGCGACCACGGGCTTTGGCGACTACGCGCTCGGCACCGCGAACGGACTCGCGACGCGCCGCTACCACGGGCTGCTCGTCGCCGCATGCGAGCCGCCGATCGCGCGGCGCATGCTGGTTCCCTTCATCGACGAAGAGGTCGCGGTCGGCGGTGCGCGGGTTTCGCTCGCCACGCGGCGCTGGGCCGACGCGACGGTCGACCCCGAGGGCCACCGCACAATCTCCGGGTTCCGACTCGAAGACGGGATTCCAACCACGACGTTTGAAATCGGCGCGGCGCGTCTCGAGCGACGCGTGTTCATGCCGCGCGGCACGCGCGCCGCGTGCGTCGCCTGGACGCTTGTCGACGCATCGGCGCCGATCGCGCTCGATGCCCGGCTCTTCGTCGAACACCGCAGGCATCACGCGCTCGATCCCGACGCCACCTGGCTTCCCGATGTGGCGATCGACGATGGCGATGGCGCGCGTGCGACGATCCGACTTCCCGCGAACCGCTGCGCGGCGACGCCGGTGACGCTGCGGGCAGCCGCGACCGACGCCACGCTTTCCGCCGCGGCCGTCTGGTGGCGCCGCCATGCGCTCGACGAGGAACGAGCGCGCGGCTACGACTCGATTGGCTCCGCGTGCCATGCCTTGACGGCCTCGTTCATGATCGCGCCCGGCGAAACCCGCGCATTGATCGTCGGTCTTGCCTCGCCCGAGCTCGATGCGTTCATCGCGTGCGGTGGGTTCGATGCGGCGGCGCAGCTTCGCGCCGAGCGCGCGCGACGCCAGTCGCTCGTCCGCGCGGCACGGTGCGAGCATGCCTCGCGCGACGTGCGTTCGCTCGCTCTCGCCGCAGACGACTTCGTCGTCGCACGACGGCGCCGGGATGGCTCGGTCGGACGGTCGATCATCGCGGGATTCCCATGGTTCGAGGACTGGGGCCGCGACGCCTTCCTCGCGCTCCCAGGGGTGCTTCTTGCGACGCAGCGCCACGACGACGCGAAGCTCGTGATCGAGACCTTTCTCGATCACCTCGAGGGCGGACTGCTTCCCAATCGCTTTCCAGACGAACGCGCGGGCGCCGAGTACAACGCGGCCGATGCGCCGCTTCTTGCGATCATGGCGGCCGAGCGCGTGCGCGTGACGAGCGCGGACGACCGTTGGTTCGCGGCGCTGCTTCCCCGCTTCCTCGCCATCGTCGATGCCTACGCAGGAGGCACGCGGCACGGCATCCGAGTCGACGAAGACGGTCTCGTGCGCGCGGGCGAAGCGGGCCTCCAGCTCACGTGGATGGATGCGAAAGTCGGCGACCATGTCGTGACGCCGCGCCGCGGAAAGCCAGTCGAACTCAGCGCGCTCTGGATCCATGCGCTCGACGCGCTCGCACGCGCCTTGCGACGCGCGCCGGAAGCGCCCGCGCGGCTCGCCGCGATCGAGGCGCTCGCCGCCCGCGCGAAGGCAAGCCTCGCGCGCTTCTGGAATCCCGAGACCCAGTGCTTCATCGACGTCCTCGACGGCCCGGACGGCGACGACCCGTCCATCCGTCCGAACCAGCTCTTCCTGCTTGCGCTCTGCGCCGACGCGGTTCCCGCAGGCTGGCGCGACGACGCGCTGGCCACGATCGCGCGCGAGCTCGTGGTGCCGCTTGCGGTGCGCACGTTGCCGCGCGGCGATTCCCGCTATCGCGGCCGCTATGAAGGCGACCAGCGGAGCCGCGATCACGCCTATCACAACGGAACCGCGTGGCCGTTTCTGCTCGGGCTCTACCTCGAGGCGCTGCGCGCATCAGGCTCGCCGCGCTTCGCGACGGCACGCGGCGAACTCGCGCGCGACCTCGCCACGCGGCTCACCGAGGGCGGCGTCGGCTCGGTCTCCGAGATCATGGACGGCGACGCTCCGCATGCTTCCCGCGGCTGCCCGATGCAGGCGTGGAGCGTCGGCGCGCTGCTTGCGTCCCTCTCCGAATCGGAGCGCGCGTCATGAGCGTCGAGCACGCCCGGCTCCGCGAGGCGCATGATGGCAGGGTTCCGTGGCGGCTCTGGGGCCCCTACGTCTCCAACCGGCAGTGGGGCACGGTGCGCGAGGACTACTCCGCCAAAGGTGACGCGTGGGACTCGTTTCCCCACGACCACGCCCGCAGCCGCGCGTACCGCTGGGGCGAGGACGGCATCGCCGGCTGGTGCGACAAGGACCAGCGGCTCTGCCTGTCGATCGCGCTCTGGAATGGCCGCGATCCCATTCTCAAGGAGCGCTTCTTCGGGCTCACCAACTCCGAGGGGAATCACGGCGAGGACGCGAAGGAGCTGTGGTGGCACGTCGACGCGCTGCCCTCGCATGCGTGGAACCGCATGCTCTACGCGTATCCGCAGCGCGCCTACCCGTATGCATCGATGGTCGCTGCGAACCGCGCGCGCACGCGTCTTGAGCCCGAGTTCGAGCTGCTCGACACGGGCACATTCGACGACGATCGCTTCTTCGAGATCTGGTTCACGTACGCCAAGCGCGGTCACGACGAAACCGTCCTGCGCATCGAGGTCGTCAATCGCGGCCCGGAAGCAGCGGAAATCCACGTGATTCCGCAGTTGTTCTTCCGAAACACCTGGTCGTGGCGGGATGGCGTCGAGAAGCCCTCGATCGAGGGGTTCCGCTCACGCCGCACGCTCGTCGCGTCGGGCGCGGGTCTTTCGCCGCTTGAACTCCGCCTCGCGAGCGACGCGTCGCTCGAGGAGTGTCTCTTCTGCGAGAACGAGACGAACGTCGCGCGCCTCTTCGGCGGAACTCCCGCGGCCTCGCCACGCGAACGCGCGCCGAAGGATGCCTTCCATGATCGAATCGTCGGAGGACGACCCGATGTCGTGCATACGGACGCACGCGGCACGAAGGCCGGGCTTTGGCACCGGCTGACGCTCGCCGCGGGCGAGCGCCGCACGATCGATCTTGCGCTTGTTCCAGCTGGGAGCGACCTCGATCCGGCGAGCATCGACGGGCTTCTCGCGCTGCGCTCTCGCGAGGCGGACGAGTTCTACGAGCAGGTGCACGCTGGCCTCACCGACCCGGCTGCACGCGCGGTCCAGCGACAGGCCTACGCGGGAATCCTCTGGTCGAAGCAGTACTACGAGTACGACGTGCGCCGGTGGCTCGACGGCGATCCCGCGCAGCCCCTGCCGCCGTCGGAGCGGCGCACCGGCCGCAACGCCGAGTGGCGTCATCTCGCCGCGTCGAGCGTGCTCTCGATGCCCGATACGTGGGAATATCCGTGGTTCGCCGCGTGGGATCTCGCGTTCCACTGCGTTGCCGTCGCGAACATCGACTCCGACTTCGCGAAGAGCCAGCTCGCGAAGATCCTGACCGACCACTACATGCATCCCTCGGGCGAGCTTCCCGCCTACGAGTGGAACTTCAGCGACGTCAATCCGCCGATCCACGCATGGGCGTGCTGGCGCGTCTACCTGATCGAGCGCGCACGAACGGGCCGCGCGGACCACGATTTCCTCGCGGCAGCGTTCAACCGCCTGCTCCTCAACTTCACGTGGTGGGTGAACCGCAAGGACTCGTCCGGACGCAACATCTTCGAAGGCGGCTTCCTCGGCCTCGACAACGTCGGCGTGTTCGACCGCTCGCAGCCGCTGCCGGGCGGCGGCAGGCTTCAGCAAGCCGATGGAACGAGCTGGATGGCGATGTTCGCGCTGACGATGATGCGAATGGCGATCGAACTCGCGCATGAGCGGCCGTTCTATCAGGACATGGCGGCGAAGTTCTTCGAGCACTTCCTCCAGATCGCCGAGGCAATGACGCAGATGGGCGGGAAGCACATCGGACTTTGGAGCGAGGAGGATGGCTTCTACTACGACCTCATGCAGATGCCCGATGGCAGCGTGAAGCAGATCAAGGTGCTCTCGATCGTCGGACTCATTCCGCTCTTCGCCGTGGAGACGATCGAGCCGGAGGTGCTCACGCAGCTTCCGGTCTTCCGCGAACGGCTCGAGTGGTTCCTGCGCGAGCGCCCCGAGATGGCTGCGCTCGTTTCGCGCTGGAACGAGCCCGGACGCGGCGAACGGAGGCTTCTCTCGCTCCTGCGCGGGCATCGCATGAAGTGCCTGCTCTCGAAGGCGCTCGACGAGCGGCATTTCCTTTCGCCGCACGGCGTTCGCAGCGTCTCGCGCGAGCTGGGTGCACGGCCATACTCGATCGCGATCGGCGGGCAGAGTTATGCGGTGCGATACGAACCTGCCGAGAGCACGAGCGGCCTCTTCGGCGGCAACTCAAACTGGCGCGGCCCGATCTGGATGCCGATCAACATGCTGCTCATCGAAAGCCTCCAGAAGTTCCACCACTATTACGGCGACGACTTCCGGATCGAGTTCCCCGTGGGCGCGGGCCGCACGGGCACGCTGCTCGATGCAGCTGACGAAATCACGCGGCGGGTGTCGACGCTGTTCCTGCCCGACGAGCGCGGCGTACGGCCGAGCATGGCGATGCATCCGAAGTATGCGAGCGACCCGACGTTCCGCGAGCTCGTCAACTTCTACGAGTATTTCTGCGGCGAAACGGGGCGCGGCTGCGGCGCGGCGCATCAGACCGGCTGGACGGCGGCGATCGCGAAGTTGCTGACGCCGCGTGTGTGAGCGGCTGGCTGGGAGACGCGTTTCGGCGCTCGCGACTGGTGGTTTGAGCGGTCGCTGCTGCGGCCGCTCGGGATTGAGCGCTCGCGACTCGCTTCGCTTTCGCTCCCTCTGGTCAGGCAGGTTCGGGCCGTCAGACCGACGAAGACCAAAGATCCGTCAGAAAGAACCTAGAAAACGGTGGGGGAGGGATTCGCTCTTCCGCGCAGCGGAAGCCCGGAGACCTCGTCGCGCGCGCTC
>JBIKXP010000142.1:0-8860 GCA_044355685.1 Phycisphaerales bacterium | reverse complement strand
GGCGATCGCCGACGCGTACGGTGCCATCAAGACGCTCGTGGCGCGCGGCGTGCGCGAGGGCATACTCCTCGTCGTCAACATGGCGATGAACCCCGATGAGGGCAAGTTTGTCCACGCGCGCATGGACCGCGTCTGCCGGGCGTTTCTCAACGTTCGCATCGCCTATGGCGGTTCCGTTCCCTACGACCAGGCCGTGCCGAAGGCGGTCCGGCGTCGCGAGCCACTGCTCATTGGCGCGCCCGACGCGCCCGCATCCCGCGCAATCCGGCGCGTGGCGCAGGTGCTTGCAGGCGACGAGAGCGGAGCGCGGGACAGCGCGAACCTCGCTGAGGCGCGCGCGGGATTCCTCGCCCGGCTCTCCGCCATCCTTTCGCGACGCTGAGGGCGCCCGCAAAGGTCCGGTCGCCCGCATGCAGGGCGTGCCCAATCCTCAATCCACCCGGCAAGCCTTGCCGATGGTGACGTCGTTCGCTGTGGCACGGCTCTTGCAGAGAAGGTCGGTTGACGATGGCTCTCCACAAGCCCACTCCCAGGGTTCCCATTCCGCAGGCGATCGCCGGTTGCACCGGCTTCGCGGCGTTTGCCGTGGCGAGCCTCGTCGGCGGGATGTCGAGTAACCCGCTCGACGTCGTCCTCTCGCGCGCGCTCATCGCGCTTCTGTGCGGATTTGCGGGGGGATTCCTCATCGGACTGATCTGTGGATGGATCGTGGATCAGGAAGTCGCCCGCATCGAGTCGATCGTCGAGGAAGACGCGAAGGCGCTCGAGGCGAATGCCGCGGGCCGCAGCGCGCTCGAAGGCGTCGAGGTGCTCGACGAAGAGGCGCTTGGTGCGGTCGAAGAGCGCGGAGCACGGCGAAGATTGCCGATCGACGGGTCCGACGACGTCGACTCCGGATTGAATGAAGAAAAGAATGCGGCGTGATGCGAAAGCCACTTGCGCGTCATTGATTCTCGTTATACTGACGTCGCCTCGTCGGGACATGGATGTTTCGACAGGGCGCCGAGGGCGCATTCGTGATGTTCGCCTGTGCTGGAATCTTCCGGTACTGAGCGAATCTCGTGGGTGACTCGCGGGTCACGCGGAGGCCAGTGGTTTGCCCCGCTAGGAAGGTCGCGCGGAGTGCGCGTCCGAAGGCGAATGGATTCGCTTGAGTCGGCTGTCAGTGCTGCGCGTTGGCGCGGTTCGGAACGGCCAGACCTTTGCCTCCATCGTCTTTGGCGAACACCCGCGCGCTGGCGCCCCGTCTGGAGAACGGGTCGCTGGAAGGTTTCCCTCCGTCACGTCAACGTGACGGCTGAGGAGAGGTGGTCGCGCTGCGCCGGCATCGTGTCTGGCGCAGATCGAGAACAGAGGACGACTGGTCAAGGAGCCGACCGAATGTCCAGGACCGTACGAGATCAAGTCATCGCATCAACCGTCAGCACGAGCGCCAAGCAGTCGACCGGGTCCGCAAGGTCCTCGGCTCGAAGTGGGGGAGTCACGGAGCGCGCATCGACCCAGAGGTCGGAGCTGCGCTCTGCAACCCAGAAGTCAGAGGCGCGCGCCGCGACCAAGACCGCTGCAAAGGCGGGCGGGTCTGCCGTGACCAAGCGCAGCCGAACGACCGTCGTCGCCGCACCCGGCGCGAAGGCGAAGGGAACGTCGAAAGATGTTGCCCGGGATTCCGCTCTGGATGTCGCTCCGGAGGCGGCGAAGTCCGTCGCTGGCGACAGTCCGCGCGTTTCGAAGCCCGTGACCGTGCGGGCAATCGCGAAGGCGACGGCATCCGCCGCCGCAGCGACGCGCGCTGCGAAGGCGCCACCGAAGCCGCTTCCGCTGGCCGAGCGCCCGATCGAGCAGGTCTGGCGCGAGTACCGCGCGACGCCAACCACCGAGGTCCGCAACTTCCTCATCGCACGCCACCTCGACCTTGTCGCCTACGCGGCCGAACGTCTTCACAAGCGTCTTCCGAGCGAGGTCGAGATCAATGATCTCAAGAGCGCCGGGGCCTTCGGCCTGATGGATGCAGTCGATTCCTTCGACCCCGACCGCGGCGTGAAGTTCGAGACCTTCTGCACGCAGCGCATCCGTGGCGCCATGTTCGACGAGCTGCGCTCGATGGACTGGGTGCCGCGCCTCGTGCGCAGCCGCACCGCCAAGGTCGAGAAGGTCCGCAAGTCGATCGAGATGGAGACCGGCTCGCGTCCGACCGAAGACGAGGTCGCGAAGCGGCTCAACGTCTCGGGAGACGAGTTCGAGAAGCTCCAGAAGGATTCGCGCCCCGTCTCGATGGTGAGCCTCACCCGCAAGTGCTTCGAGACGGACAGTTCGAAGGATGTGCGCGAGATCGACGTCGTCGAGGATGGCCGTCAGGAGAACCCGCTGCAGGCCGTCCAGAAGCAGGACCTGCAGGCGCTCATCACCAAGGGCCTCTCGCGCGCCGAGCGTCTCATCGTGATCCTCTACTATTACGAGGAGATGACGATGAAGGAGATCGGCTCTACGCTCGATCTCTCCGAGAGCCGCGTGAGCCAGATGCACTCGTCGATCCTGCAGCGCCTCAAGGCCCAAATGCAGCACCGCGAGGAAGCCGCCGCCGAGTGATTCGGGCGCGTGCAGTTGCCATCCATGTTGAAAAGCAGGGCCCCGGCACACGCCGGGGCCCTTTGCGTTGCGCGTAGAGAAGGGTCGCACGACCGGAGGTCAGTCGAGCCGCTGGATCATGACGTTGTAGAACTCGATTGGGCAGCCGTGGCTCTGGAGCGCGATCGGGCCCTGCCTGGCGACGCCAGGCAGACGCGCGTCGACAATGACGTGCTTGCCGTTGAGCCAGACGTTGAGCGTCTCGCCGACCATGCGGATCCGGAAGCGGTTCCACTGGCCGATGGGTGCGTCTGCCGGCATCTTTGGCGTCACGGCCGCTCGGACGTCTGCGGGCATCGACGGGTCGGTGCGGTAGCCCCAGACTTCACCGGAGCCGACCGGCCACGACCAGATGTTCACCTGACTCTTGGAACTGCCGCGCAGGTAGATGCCGCTGTCGCGCTCCTCGACCTCCACGGTCTTGTCGGTGCCGTCGGCGTTCTTCACGGCCTTGCCGTCCGGACCGATCACGGGCCGCTGCATCTTTCCCTGGTGCTCCTCGGTCCAGCGCCAGTCGCAGATCATCTCGAAGTCGCCGTAGCTTGCGTCGCTCCAGAGATTGCTGCCCTTGCCGTCGAAGCGCACGACGCCGTTTGAGACGGTCCAGTGCTTCGGGGTCGCCTCGCCGCGCGCGGAGCCTTCCTTCCATCCCTGCATCACCAGCGCGTCGAACATCGGCCTCATGCCGGCCGCTGCGAGATCGGCGGTCATCTCCGAAGAGAGCGCGGGTGATGCGGGGGGAAGCTCCGTGATCCTCAGGTTCCGGAACCAGATCTCCGAGCCCTCGCTCTCAAGGCAGATGTAGCCCTTGCGCGGGCTCGCCTCAGACGCGCCCGACACCTCGGTGCCGTTCACCTCGAGCTTGATCGTGCCGTTGTTGCAGGTCACTTTGTAGTGGTTCCATTCGCCCCGGCCCTTCGTCGTTCGTGCGCTCGGAAGGCAGCGCTCCCAGCCGCCCGGGTGCGGGCGATCCGGCTTCATGCGCGCGCCCCAGATCGAGAAGATGTCGCCGTGTCCCGTGTACATCGTGCGGCCCTGCGCATCGACGTTGTCGGGCGTCAGCATGATCTGCACCTCGATCGAGCGCGAGAAAGGGACGCCCTTCGCGCAGTAGGGGTCGCTCCACACGAAGAGCCCCGCGTTGCCGGTTTCGGAGAGATGCTTCCACTCGAACTCGAGGACGAAGTTCTCATAGGGCTTCTCGGTGCGGAGAAGGCCGATGGGAATGCCAGTGCACTTGATGATCGGCGTGCCCGTCTCGTCCTTCGCGACGGACCATGTCGACGCGGACGTGTTCACGTCGATCCAGCCTGAGAGATCCTTTCCGTTGAACAGGGGCACGGCGTCGGAGGCGACCGCGGAGGCGACCGCCGCGAACGGGGCGAGCAGGGCGCATGCGACGATGGAGAGCAGTTGCATCGGTGCACGGTACCGCGAGGGCGCGGATTGGAAGTGCCTTCATTTCCGGCATTTCCACACGCGACTCTCACCGACACCGCACGCAGCGCACACGCGACCCGCACACCTGCCGCGCATCTTCCCCCTGCCGAGACCGTTCCCGCGATTGCGGAGCCTCTTGACACGATCCAAACAGAACGCTGTTGGAAGTCAAAGAGGCTCTTAGCGGGGCGTGTCGGAGCGAGCAGTAATTTCTGCCTGTCCAGATCGCGGCGGTCGACTTGGGAGTCGTCTGCCAGTCCAGAAAGAACTCAAGAGAAGGATCGACCATGAAGAGCAACCTGTGCATGATGATGGCGACCGCGGGCGTGAGCCTGCTCGCCGTCGGCGCCGCCAACGCGGCCGATGTCAACGTCAGCGGCGAAATCACCACCTCGACGACGTGGACCAAGAACAACGTCTACAAGCTGCAGGGTCAGGTCTATGTGCGCGCTGGCGCGACGCTGACCATCGAGCCGGGCACCTTGATCGCGAGCCGCGTCGCCGATGGCGGAAGCCTTGCGATTTGCCAGGGCGCGCGCATCGTCGCCGAGGGCACCCAGGCCGAGCCGATCATCTTCACGAGCGAGGCCGATGTCGCCACGTGGACCGCGGGCAACCCGAAGACGGGTTCCTGGCGCGTCTCCGCGAACGAGTGGGGCAACGTCACCATCATGGGTCGCGCCTACATCTCGGAGAACGCGGTTACAACGAACACCGCCGCTCCGAATGCGAACAACATCGGGATCATGGAGGGGTTGACGGTCGATACCGTCTCCGACCCCCGCGTGATCTACGGCGGCGGGAACGATGACGACAACAGCGGCTCGCTGAAGTTCGTTTCGCTCCGCTACGGCGGCAAGGTGCTCGGCTTAGGCAACGAGCTCAACGGCCTGTCGCTCGGCGGCATCGGCCGCGGCACGGTGATCGAGAACATCGAGATCATGAACAACGTCGACGACGGCATCGAGATCTGGGGCGGCACGGTCAACCTCAAGAACTTCTCGATCTGGAACATCGGCGATGACAGCTTCGACATCGACCAGGGCTGGCGTGGCAAGGGCCAGTTCGGCCTGATCGTGCAGGGCTACTCGCTCCCCGCCTCACAGGGCTCGGGCGTGGGCGACAACGCGCTCGAGTTTGACGGCGCCGAGAATTCGGACTACCAGCCCGTCACGACCGCGGTGCTCTACAACCTCACGGTCATCGGCGATAAGGGTACGGGCGCGAACGGCTGCGACCACGCCATCGCCTACCGCGACGGTGCGCGCCTCCAGGTGCGCCAGTCGATCTTCATGGACATCGGCAAGCGCCTCGTGCAGTTCGACAACATCGACACCGACGGCGGCGCAGGCTACGGCTACAACGGCACCCTGGCGTGGGCGGACACCTGGACCACCGCGTTCAACGTCTTCTCGACCGTGAACGCCCCGGCGAATCCTGCCGCGTTCTACACCGCGCAGGTCGACGGCAACCTGAACGAGATCAAGGACTCCGTGTTCTTCAACAACACCTTCAGCTCGGCCTACACCGAGGCCGACGCCCGTGGCGTGCGCAACGCGGCGAACAACAACGTCACGGCGACTTCGAAGGCCATGCCGATCGTGAGCATCACCCGCGGCCCGACGGTAACCCCGTCCGGGACGCTCCGCATCAGCCCGGTCACCAACCTCGACCCGCGCGCCGCCAACAACGCGGTGACGTCGGTCGGCACCGCCCCGAACGACGGCTTCTTCACGCCGGTGACCTACCGCGGTGCGTTCAGCCCGACGACGAACTGGCTCTGCGATTGGACCGCCGCCGATGCCTTCGGCATGACCAATCCGACCGCTGGCCAGTGCCCGACGACGGCACTTCCGTGCCCCGCTGACTTCAACGACGACAACGTCGTCGACAGCGCGGACCTCGGCACGCTGCTCTCTGGCTGGGGCACGGCGTCCGGCGACATCAGCGGCAATGGCACGACCGACTCCGAGGATCTCGGCATCCTGCTCTCGGCGTGGGGCAACTGCCCGTGATGACGCCTGATCGGTGAGCGAAGCTCTTGAGTGCACTTCCGGCCTGATGGCGAAGTATCCCTTCGCCATCAGGCCCTTTCCGCAGGGCCATTCCGAAGAGCGTGGCGCTGCGGATTGAACTCCGAGGTAGAAAACGCCGAGGGATCGAATGACGATGCAGCGAAGAACCATCACCGCAGTCTTGTGCGCGATTGCGCTGTGCGAATCATCGGCTTCCATCGAGGCCCTGGCCTGTCAGGCGGCGCCCCCGGTTCCGCCGACAGCGCCCGATGCCGCGAAGGCAACTCCTGACCGCGTGCCGGCGCACGCGGCCCGGACGGCTTCAGCGTTTCAGACGGAACTCGTCGACCTCGGGTTCGATGCCGCTGCGGCGATTCCCGTGAAGCCGCATGAACGCGACCGATCCCGGGTGCAGGAGATCGTTGCGCTTGCGGCGCTTGAGGTCGGGTTGCCGACCAAGTCGGCCGCGATGGCAAACCAGATCGTCAGCTGGCGCCGGGGTTCTGTTCTTGCGGAGCTCGCGATCGACGCCGCGCGGGCGGGCCGGCGCGAGGCTTCGGCTGTGTTTGCGCGACAGGCACAGGCGGCGCTCGGAAACGTCGAGCGCTGGCAGCGCGAGCGCGTGATGGTGAAGCTTGCACAGGCAGAGGCGTGGCTTGGAAACGACGACGAGGCGCGTAGGCTGGAGAGCGGCGTCGGCGAGCCTGAGCAGGGCAAGGTTGCCTCCGTGCGCGCGGCGACCGCATCGGCAGAGAAACTCGATGCGATGCTCGACGACGCGGCGAAGATGATCGAGTCCGCGAACTTCGATCTCGTGGCGAACGCGCTGCAGGTCTGCGACGACGTGGCCAGGCGCTCTGCTGGCGACGAGAAGCGCTGGTCGCGGATCGAGGAACTGCTGTCGAAGGCATCCGGCAAGGTCGCGCGCGACGTCCAGATCCGGGCGTGCCTTGCGCTTGCAGGGGTGCGTGTCGAGCAGGGCACGCGCGAGGCGGCGCGGGCCCTCGTCGGGCGCGCGATCTCCGTGCGCGATGGCGCACGCTGGACGCCAGACGCGTTCCTGCAGATCACGGCGGCGATTGCCCGTACGCAGCACGATGTCGGCGATACCGAGAACGCTCGCGCGGAACTCGACGCCGCGATCGCGGCGTTCGATGCTGGGATCGCGCAGGTTGCCGACGTGTTCCGCGCCGTGCCTCTGTGCAGCGTGGCCGAGGCGTTCATGCACCTCGGCGACGCCGAGCGTGCGCGAGCGGTGTTCGCGCGCGCGATCGAGGAGGGGGCGCGCAATCCGAACGCACGACCGCGTGCGGAGGACCTCGCGCAGACGTGTGCGTCGATGGCTCGTGCGGGCGTCGAGCCCGACGAGGCGATGTGGTCACGCCTTCGCGCGATCCGCGCCGGCCTTCTCGATCCGTGGTGAGCGAACGCCTTCATTGAACCTTTGGTCAAGGCTCTGTGAAGACGCCGTCTCGCGGCGTACCGTGGCTTCGGGCCGATGCAGCGGAGAAGGCGCATTTGGTGCGCGCGATCGCGCTTCTTAGCACGTTCTCAACACGGCCCAAGTCAATCGCTCATTCAGAACGAACACGAAGGCTACGCGGACGGGGTGGCGCGTCTTTACTGTGCGCCCTCTTCGATAGAGGTCCCGCCGAGATGCTGCACGCAACCCACATCCTTGCCGCGACGCTCGGCGTCACCACGGCGCACGTGGCGCAGGCGCAAAGCACCGGAGTTCTCGGCGGCTCGATCGTCGATCGAGACTTCGGCGGACCCGTGGAGGGCGTCTCCATCACGGTCGTCGAGACGGGCGCGAAGGCGACGTCGGATGCGACCGGCGGATTCGCCCTCGAGCTGCCGGACGGCCGCTACACCATCGTCATTGCGAAGCCCGGCTTCGTCCGGCAGGTGCGAACCGACGTCATCGTCTCGACCGGCGTTCGCACCGATCTCGAAATCACGCTTGCGGGCGAGTTCGAGGACATGGACGAGTTCGTCGTCGAGGAGATCGAGCTTGGCGGCACCGAGGCGGCGCTGCTCACGCTTCGCCTCGAGAGTCCGCAGCTCCTCGACTCGGTGAGCGCTGAGATCCTCAGTCGCGCCGGTGCCGGCGACGCGGCAGCTGCGCTTCTCCTCGTCCCGGGCGCGTCGGTGCAGGACGGCAAGTATGCGGTCATCCGCGGCCTGCCCGACCGCTACGTGAGCGCGCAGCTCGACGGCGTGCGACTCCCGACTGCAGACGCCGAGCGCCGTGCCGTACAACTTGACCAGTTCCCGACCGCCGTCATCGAGAGCGTCCAGGTCAGCAAGACGTTCACTCCCGACCAGCAGGGCGATGCGTCGGGCGGCGCCGTCAACATCGATCTCAAGGACATTCCGGAGGAGTCGTCCTTCGAGATCAAGGCGCAAACGAGCTTCAACACGCAGTCGGCGTTCCGCGACGACTTCCTGACGTACTCGCCAGGCGGCGGGGTCAGCGCCTGGGGCACAAACCAGGGCCGCGACATCCCGTACGACATCATCGGCCAGAGTTGGCCGAATCCGATCGGCACGACGACGGAGAGCTCGCCTCTTGACTACAAGTGGTCGGCGTCCGGCGGCGGCAAGTGGGAAGTCGATGAGAACGTGAAGGTCGGCGGCTTCGCGAGCTTCTTCTACGACCGCGACTCATCGTTCTACGACAATGGCATCGAGGACTCGTGGTTCGTCAATCCCGTGTACGGGACCGTGCCGGAGTACTCGCAGGGAGGGCCGGGGCTGCTCGAATTCCAGTCGAGCCT
>JBIKXP010000330.1:0-2623 GCA_044355685.1 Phycisphaerales bacterium | reverse complement strand
TGGCATCCGTTCCCCCGTACCACCCCTCCAGACCTGCTGCGCAGCGTCCAGCGCCGAGACTCCTCGAGGGCGCCTCAGTCGCCGCCGCCGCCATCGTTCGCGCTCGAAGCGGATACCGCCGCTCCGCCTGCCAAGGTTGCGTCTGACGCGCCATCGCGCATGGTCGCCAGCATCGCGATGCCGATCCCTTCGCCCTTGAACGGCTGGAACCAAAGTTCCGCCCCGTTGGTCGGATCAAGCGCCCAGGTGTAGCCGTTGATGCTCACGAAAATCCTGTCACCGCTCGGAAGCAACGCGACAAGTCCTGTCGACTTCTGAGCCTTCCACTTCCAGACGATGCTGCCGTCGAGGCGATCGACTGCAATCACCTTGTCGCCAAAACTCACGAAAAGAAGATCGTCGGTTGTGAGTGCACGAGCTGCCATAAGCAAGCGAGCCCAGCTTTCGCCAGGCTCGCTTCAGTGCGGTCGAGAGGACTTGAACCTCCACGGGTTGCCCCACTAGTACCTGAAACTAGCGCGTCTGCCATTTCGCCACGACCGCGGCGGGTCGGAAAGTGTACGACGATCCCGCCCCGCGATCAACCAACCTTGCGCATTGCGTGATTCACGGAGCTTCCACACCAAAAACGCAGGCAGAGCGTGAGGAGCCTCGCCGCCCTGCCTGCGCTACGCGAATGGACCATGCCTGAAGGGCGCCTGCCCCCCACTCTCCGCGCCACGGTCTGGAGAACCGTCGCGGGAGCACTTCGCTTGTACGACCTAGGTGCGCGGGACACCGACCTCGATCGCTCCGACACGATCAGGTCGATTCCGCACATCCTCGGCGCTGTTTCCTGCGATTACTCGTCGTCGTCATCGTCGCCAGCAGCGGCGGCGCTGGCTGCTGGGCCGCGGCCCTTGCTGGCGGCCTCGTTCGCGGCCATGCGCTTCTCGATCACGCGCTGGCGGATCTCGGCGAACATGGTGGGATTGTCCTTGATGAACGCCTTCGCGTTCTCGCGGCCCTGGCCGATGCGCGTGCCCTTGTAGCTGAACCACGCGCCAGCCTTCTCGACGATGCCGTCCTCGGCCGCGAGGTCGACGAGGTCGCCCGTCGTAGAGATGCCCTCGCTGAACATGATGTCGAACTCGGCCTCGCGGAACGGAGGCGCGATCTTGTTCTTGACGACCTTTGCACGCACGCGGTTTCCGATGTTGCGCTCGCCATCCTTGATCGCGCCGATCCGGCGGATGTCGATGCGGACGGAAGCGTAGAACTTCAGTGCCTTGCCGCCGGTCGTTGTCTCGGGCGATCCGAACATGACGCCAATCTTCTCGCGCAGCTGGTTGATGAAGATGACGATGCACTCGCTCTTGGCGATGGCGCCGGTCAGTTTGCGCATCGCCTGCGACATGAGACGGGCCTGGAGGCCGACGACGGAATCACCCATTTCGCCCTCGATTTCGGCCTTCGGAATGAGGGCCGCCACCGAGTCGATGACGATGATGTCGACAGCGTTCGAGCGGACAAGCATCTCGCAGATCTCGAGGGCCTGCTCGCCGGTATCAGGCTGCGACACGAGCATCTCGTCGAGGTTGACGCCGATGCGCTTGGCCCACGATGGGTCGAGCGCGTGCTCTGCGTCGATGAACGCCGCAACGCCGCCGTTCTTCTGCGCGTTGGCAACGACCGTGAGCGCGAGTGTTGTCTTGCCCGACGACTCAGGGCCGAAGATCTCGATGATGCGGCCACGAGGAAGACCGCGACCACCGAGCGCGAGGTCGAGACTCAGCGCGCCGGTCGGGATCGAGGGGATCGGCGCAAGCGAGTCGCCGTCGAGCTTCATGATCGAGCCCTTGCCGTAGGCCTTCTCGATCGCCTCCATCGCGCGGCCAATCGCCGCGAGCTTCCCCTTCTGCTGCTCTGCCTTCGCCGCATCGACCTTCGTCTGCGACGCGGCGGCCGGGCGCGGCTTGTCCTCGATCGCTGCGTTGCTGCGAGCGGGCGTCGAGCCGGGTCGATTGGCTGGGCTGTTCGTCGGAGTAGGCATCGTGGAAGTTTCCTTTGCGGCGGCTGCGCTGGAGGCTGCGGCTGAGTTTGCGTTCGAGTTCGTGTTCGCGACCATCTGTATCCCCTTCTCAGTTCTGCTGGGAGCCATGCGCCATGCCTTTCCGGGTTTTCTGCTTCTGCGCCGCGGTGACCCGATCGGCGTGAACGTTCGTTGGCATTTCGGGGCGGACGTGGCTCGGTGTTGCTGGTGCGGACCATTCGCCTTCAAGACCCGAACAGAATCCGCTCTTCTGTTTGGGTTATGTTCGTGTTCTACCACATCGGCATGACCGTGGGACCAAACCCTACCTTTTTCCGAACAGATTTTTGGACTTTCTTGCGTTGCGCCGTAAGGCCATTATTTGAAGGCGTTTACGCACGTGCGCCGCAGGTGCGCAAGTCCGCCATCACTCAAAGTGATGGCGCACGCCACGGCAGATGCCCCCGATGCTTGTCGCTTTGGCTTCGCTGCGCTCCGGCTTCGGCCAAAGCGAGCAAAGGCGAGCGCCGCGTCACTTTCGCGGCGGCCGCTTGCGGCAGCCGCCTTTGGCGTGATTCGCACCAAAGCGAGCAAAGGCGAGCGCCGCGTCAC
>JBIKXP010000329.1:0-2631 GCA_044355685.1 Phycisphaerales bacterium | reverse complement strand
GCGTGGGGCGCGCTGGCGGCGCTCGTCTCCTTCGCGATCGTCAGCGCGTTCTTCGGGCCGGTGAAGTACGGCATGATCGCGGAACTCGTGCCATCGCGCGACCTCGCGCGCGCGAACGGCGTCATCAACATGGGCACGAACGTCGCCGTGATCGTGGGCACGGTCGTCGCCGGCATTGTCGCGCAGCGCTGGAAGGACGGCGTTGTCGACGGCGCGCCGGCGGGCACGTCCGCGTGGCTACCCGGCATCGCGATGGCCGTGTTCGTCACGCTCGGATTCCTCACCTGCCTCACGCTGCCAAAGCTCAAGGCGCAGAATCCGTCCCTTCCCGTCAACCTCAATCCGTTCTCGACCTACATCTCGACTGCGCGCGAGATGGCGAAGTCGCCGCTTCTCGCCGTGTGCGCTGCCTGGACGTTCTTCTACTTCGTGGCGGCGATGGTCCTCCTGATCCTTCCCGACTACTCGAGCTATCTTCAGGTGCGCGACGACGAGACGAGTCTCCTGATGGCGGCGCTCGGCGTCGCGATCGGCGTCGGCTGCGTGACGGCGGCGTATCTCGACACGCCCGCGCGCCGGCCGCTCTTCGTCCCGATCGGCGCGGGCGGGCTCGCCGTCGGCTTCGCGCTGCTTGGCTTCGCGCCCGCGTCCTTCGCGGTGACCATGACGCTCCTCGCGCTCACCGGGCTCGTCGCTGGCTTCTACATCATCCCGCTGCAGTCGATGCTTCAGGCGCTCGCGCCGGACGATCTGCGCGGGCGCGTGCTCGGTACTGCGAACGGCTTCAGCTTCCTCATGGGTGCGGTCGGCAGCGGCCTCTTCTTTGCGCTTCGCCAGCTCGACATGCCGTCGAACCGCGTGTTCCTCGTGATCGGCGCCCTCTGCGCTGTCGTCGCCCTGGTGACCGTGCTGTGGCTGCGCCGTGGGAAGGCGACCCGCTGAACGAACCCAGGGAGCCCTCTGGCCGGAACAACCCGCCCTGTCGATACGAATCCAAGTCGAAACTCGCGCATTTCGTCTGGGCAGGGGGCGGAGAACGCCGATTCCTGCGTACCTTGTTCCAGAGAGGTTCCATGCCGCAACCCGCACACATCTCACGCTCTCTCCGATTCGGCGTCGCTGCCGCGGTCCTCGCTGCGGTGTGTGCCCAGCCGCTCCTCGCGCAGTTGGCGCCGCCAGTTCCGAAAGGACCGCCGCCGGCCTCGCGCCCGACCGCGCCGAAGGCGCCGCCGAGCGACGCCCCGCGAAAGCCAACCGCTCCCGCGAAACCAAGCGGAGAGCCGGCCAAGCCAAGCCGCGAACCCGCAAAGCCAGCCCCAGCCCCTGCTCCCGGCCGCAACGAGCCGGCCGAGCCGGTGGGTGAGCCCGAGCGACCGACTCCTGAGTCGGTTCCCGGCCGCAACGACCCGCGCGATCCCATCAGCCCAGGCCGCCCCGAGAGCCCGACTGTGACTCCGGGTCGAAACGTTCCCGATGGGCCCGTCGTGAACCCGGGCCGCGACCTGCGACCTGGTTCGACTCCGGGAAGACGAAACCCAGAAGGTCGCCCTGTCGAGCGCCCGAGGCCGCCCGGATTTGGCCCAGGACCGGGTCGAAACGACCCGCGTAGCCCGATTGCACCGCCGCAGGGGCCGATGCCACGGGGAACTCCGGGTCGGGTTGACCCAGTGAGCCCAATCGCGCCGCCGCAAGGACCGATGCCTCGCGGTAACCCGGGTCGAAACGACCCGAGAAGCCCGATCGCGCCGCCCCGCGGACCGATGCCGGGCGGCAACCCAGGCCGCACCGACCCAGGTGCTCCGATCGCGCCGCCACGCGGACCGATGCCGGGTGGCAACCCAGGCCGCACCGACCCAGGTGCTCCGATCGCGCCGCCACGCGGACCAATGCCGGGCGGCAATCCGGGGCGCACCGACCCAGGTGCTCCGATCGCGCCGCCCCGCGGACCAATGCCGGGCGGCAATCCGGGGCGCACCGACCCGGGCGCACCGATCGCGCCGCCCCGCGGCCCGCTTGGTTGACCCACAAAGAAACAGCGCCCCGCCGGAAGGCGGGGCGCGCTCGATTGAGACTCAGCTCTTCGGCCACCGTCGGCGAACGTACGCTTTCAATCCGCGCACGGTCCCCACGCCGACAGCACAAAGCCGAGATCTGAACTGTCCACCTGTCCGTCGCGGTTGATGTCGCCGAAGCAGTTCGAGCCCGTGCACGGACCCCAGCCAGCGAGCACCACGCCGAGGTCGGCCGAGTTGACGATGCCGTCCGGCACGACGTCGGCCGGGCACGACGGCAGGTCGGGCACGACCACGATGTCGCCCGGGTTCGACACCGAGCCCGCGATCGTCGCGGCGCGGGTGTAGATGCGGTGGCCGTTCGTCTCAAGCGTCGCGCCAGCGGGCACCACGAGTTCCTTCGTGTAGATCGCCTCGGCGCCCTTGCCGGCCGCGTTGCCGTGGTTGTTGACGAGCGACACGTTCGAGCCCGCGCGCAGGCGAAGCGCGCCCAGCAGGTAGTTCGTCGTCGCGAAGCCCGAGTCGACCGCGCCGAAGTCGCGGCAGAAGACCTCGAGCGACTGCGCGCCCTTCGGTCCCACGCCCGTCAGCTCGAGCGTCGCCTGGTCCATCACGAAGC
>JBIKXP010000141.1:0-8934 GCA_044355685.1 Phycisphaerales bacterium | reverse complement strand
CGGCTCCTGCCCCGAAGTCAACCCCGCGCGAGCGCGCCGCCGCGCGGGCCGCCGCCAGCGTCACACGCGCCGCCGCCAGTGCCGACGCACCGGAGTAAACGACCGGCGACCTAGGTTCTGTCTGACGACGGGTGCTTCGGCAATTGCGGATTGGACTGAAATCTGCGCTCGTCAAAACGGAATGGCGGCCCGCCGCGTTGCGTCCTTCTCCGCTTCCCCTCTCATCCCTCCCCGTTCATCGCTCCCCGCTCATCGCTCCCCGCGCGCGACGCAATGAGCGCACCGCACGACCACACCCCTCCGGACGCTTCTGTCCGGTTTCTTGACGGATCTCAACCATGACGAAACTTCGACTCGCATTGGCCGCCCCCGCCATTCTCGTTTCCGCACACGCGCTCGCCCAACAGGCCCCCACGCCTGCGACCGCCCCCGCACCTGCCGCCGCGAAGCCGGCGACCGAGCTCCCCACGGCGGCCTCGATCCTTGAGCGCGCCACCGCCGCGATCGGCGGCCTCGACGCGTGGTCGAAGATCCAGTCGATGGAGGTCAAGGGAAAGATCGAACTGCCGGGCCAGGGCATCAAGGGGCCGATGCACACGATCACCTCGCAGCCGAACAAGATGTTGACCCACATCAACTTCGAGGGCATCGGCGACATCCGCACCGGCTTCGACGGCACGGTGGGCTGGGCGCAGGACCGGATCTCGGGCACGCGGCTCCTCGAGGGCGGCGAACTTGAAACGATGGTGCGCGAGGCGGACTTCATGCGCGACGCAGATCCGGTGAAGCGCTGGGATAAGGTCGAGACGGTCGGCGACGGAGTCTTCGGCGGCTTCGACTGCTGGAAGATCAGCGCCACCCGGGGAACGCTCGTCTCGACGCTCTGGTACGAGAAGTCGAGCGGTCTGCAGCGCGGACTCGAGCTGACGATGGACACGCAGTTCGGCAAGGTGCCGGTGTCGACCGTGCTGAAGGACTACAAGGAGTTCGAGGCGCCGTCCGGCAAGGTCAAGCTCCCGACCATGACCGAGGCGACGCAGATGGGCCAGAAGATGACCACTTCGATTGAGTCGGTCACCTTCGACAAGGTCGATCCGGCAGCGTTCGCGCTCCCGGACGCCATCAAGGCGCTGCTCGAGCCAGAGCCGGCTGAGGAAGCGGGAGAGACCACCGCTGAACCGGCTGCTCCTGCTGCCCCCGCTGCTCCTGCCGCGCCGGCAGCTCCGGCGCCGCCCGCGCAGCCGAAGAAGGAAGGCTGATCGCCGCACTGCGCGATTCGAGCGCGCGATCGGGAACATCCTTGCGGCCTCTTGCGTCGTTCGCGCGCTTCACGGGAACTCCCCCGAACGCGCTCAAACGAACCAACGAAGAGACCACGAGGCCACCCATGCCGACCACAGCGCATCGCACCCTACGCACGCTTCCGCTCGCGCTCTTCCTACTCGTCACCACCACTTCCGCAGGCGCCTCGATCGACCCGATCGCGGCGCCTGTTCGCATCTCGGACGACGCGCAGCGCGCCACGCAGTCGCCCGATGCGAGGGCGCTCGTGCGCACCGCGCTCGATCGAATCGGCGGCGCGTCGTGGAGCGCGATCACGAGTTTCGAGTCGGCCGCGACAGTCCAGAGCGCGATGGGCGACGGTCGCATCGAGTTCCAGTTCATCGCGCCCGACGCGCGCCGGCTGGTGCAGACGATGCCCGGAGGAAAGGCTTCGGTCGAACTCGGCGCCGTCGGCTCGCAGGCGTGGATGGGCGAGCCGGGGCGCATGCAGGCGGTCGATCCGCGGATGGCCGAGGAACTCGCCGGCGGCGGCGACCTCATCACGCTTGTCCGTTCGCTCGACGCGCGATTCAAGGACTTCAAGACACTCGGCAGCGAGACCATCGACGGCACCGAGTGCTGGAAGATCGCGATGACGCCGGTCGCCTCGGCGACGCCAGATGTCCGCTGGACGCTCTACCTGCGCGCAGCCGACAGCGCGATCGTCGGGCTCGAGATCCCCGCGCCGCCAAAGCCGGCGGCGAGCGACGCGCCTGTGCAGGACGGACAGTCGATCCGGTTCCGCAGATGGGAGCCGGTCGAGCGTGGCGCAGGCGCGAAGGCCGACGCGCCGACGCTGCTCGCATTTCGGGAAGCGACGATCGTGACGTCCGGCATGAAGGTCGATCTCGTCTACACGAAGGTTGCCGTTGACACCCTCTCGGCCGGCGCGATCGCGGCGCCTGCGACCACCGCGCCGGCGCGCCCAGCCGCCGGACGTTGAGCACGGCGGAGGATCGCGGCGGGATATCGGATTCGCTATTGGCTTTTCCGCGAGATACACAACTGATTCCGGCAGCCCTCGTCCGGAGTTGGGATACACTCCGGGGATGACGTCGCCTCCGACTGCAGCCGTTCAATCCTCGATGGGACAGCAGCTTGCATCCCCGGGGCTTCCATCCTCGGGGCTTCCATCTTCGGGCTCCCGCCCCGCCGTGCTTCTCAAGGGCGTCTGCAAGAGCTTCGGTAGCGTGAAGGCCGTCAAGGACATCTCGCTTGAGATCGCGGAGCGCTCGCTGTGCGGCTTCCTCGGCCCAAACGGCGCCGGCAAGAGCACCACCATCCGCATGATCATGTCGATCATCGCCCCGGATGCGGGAACCGTGAGCGTGATGGGCTCCTCGGCCCTCGCCATGAAGGACCGCATCGGATACCTCCCCGAAGAACGCGGCCTCTACCGCAAGATGAAGGTCGGCGAGTTCGTCGGATACATGGCGAAGCTCAAGGGTGTCAGCGGCGTGGGGCTCGCGCGCAAGATCGACGACTGGCTCGAGCGCCTCGAGCTTCCCGGCGTCGCGAAGCGCCGCTGTGAGGAGCTCTCGAAGGGCCAGCAGCAGAAGATCCAGTTGCTCGCGTCCATCATCCACGGGCCCGACCTCCTCATCCTCGACGAGCCGTTCTCCGGCCTCGACCCCGTGAATGGACGGCTCGTGCTCGAGCTGATCCGCAGCGAGCAGGCGCGTGGCGCCACCATCATCTTCTCGACGCATCAGATGCACACCGCCGAAGCGCTCTGCGACAAGGTGATTCTGATCAACAAGGGCGAGAAGGTGCTCGATGCGTCGCTGACGGAACTCCGCGCGCGATACGACGACCGCGGTCTGGTGTGCGAGCCGATCGGCGGCGCGGACGAGTTCGCGGCGACCGCGCTTCGATCCGGACTCGCGGCGCACGCGCGCACGCATGAGAACGGAACGGTCGATCTCGACCTGGCCGCGGGCGTCCTCGCCAAGGACGCGATGCGCGCGGCCCTCGACCTCGCGCCGATGCGCTCGGTCGGACTCCGACGCATGAACCTCGACGACCTCTTCGTCGAGCTCGTCGGCGGCGCGGACGCCGCGCAGAAGAAGGGAGCGAAGATCGATGCCTGAACGCCACTCGCAGTCGTACCTCGGCAAGATCCTGCTGATCGCCTGGCGCGAGTTCCGCCACACGGCGCTCACGAAGGGCTTCATCATCGGCGCCATCGCCTTTCCGGTCATCATGTTCGCCGTGGTCGCCGTCGTGCCGTCGCTTCTCTCGCGCGAATCGCCGCCGCTCGTGGGCTCGATCGCCATCATCGACCCCACCGGCACGATCATGCCGCGTGCGAAGGCGATCCTCGAGCGGCCCGTCTCGATGACCGAAGCCGTGCAGGAGATCGCCGAGAATCCGCCGACCACGGCCGCCGGACAGATGGAGGCCGTCTCAAGCCTGCCCTCGCCCGCGCAGCAGAAGATCGAGGTCACGTGGCGCACCGAGTCGGATCCGACCGCGCTGGAATCCATCAAGTCGGAACTCAAGACCGGCAAGCTCATTGCTGGCGCGTCGGTCGACGCCGACGCGCTCGACCCGTCGAAACCCGCGAAGCGGTTTGAGTTCTACATCCCAAGCTCGCTCTCGCCGAAGCACGTGACGCAGATCTCGCGCGCGATCCGCAAGGCGATCGAGGAAGAGCGCGTGGCGCGGAGCGGCGTCGACAAGGACCTGATCGCGCGGATCGCGGAGTCGCCCGAGCCGGCGACGCTGCGCATCTCGCCTGAAGGCGCCGTCGCGAAGGAGATCACCGAACTCCGGTTCATGGTGCCCGTCGCGTTCATGTTCCTGCTCTGGGTCACGGTGTTCACCAGCGCGAACTACCTGCTGACGACCACCATCGAGGAGAAGTCGAACAAGGTCATGGAGGTGCTGCTCGCAGCCGCGAGCCCGATGCAGCTCCTCGTCGGGAAGATCCTCGGATACGCAGCGATCAGCGCCGTGATGCTCGGCATGTACGGCGGCCTCGGCCTCGCGGGCCTCTCCGCGGCGGCGATGCTCGACCTCGTTCCCTTCATGCACATCGTCTACCTGATCACCTTCTTCGTGATGGGCTACATCATGGTCGCCGCGATGATGTCCGCCGTCGGAAGCGCCGTCAGCGACCTGCGCGAGGCGCAGTCGCTCGTCGGGCCCGTGATGATGGTGCTCGTCGTGCCGATCATGCTGTGGCTGCCGATCGTCGAGAATCCAAACGGCATGCTCGCGACGGTCGCGAGCTATGTCCCGCCTGCGACGCCGTTCGTGATGATCATGCGACTGACTGCAGCAACCGAGCCGATTCCGGTCTGGCAGACGGTCAGTGCGACGGCCTGGGGCTTCGTCTGCGCCTTCGGGCTCATGTGGCTCGCCGCGCGCATCTTCCGAGTCGGCGTCCTCATGCAGGGCAAGCCGCCGACTCCGAAGGAACTGATCCGCTGGGCGTTCGTGCGGTAGTTCGCGGGCGCCAGGCACGCGGAATCCATCGATCGCGTACGCTTGATCCGCCGTGTCTGACTTGCTGTCCTCGAGTCTCTCGATCCTGGCCTTCGCGGCGATCGTGGTCCTGACGGCGGTCGCAGCCACCGCCGTCGCCGGCGACCCGGCGCGCGGCAGGCGCAGATGCCCTCGGTGCTGGCACGAACTGCCGCCGCTTGGCGCCGATGCCGACGCGCGCGACTCGGCCCACCGCCTCTGCGGGGAGTGCGGCCACGTTGCGCCGGACGAGCACTCGACCATGCGCACGCGCCGCGCCCCGATGCGCGCGGCGATCGCGATCCTCGCGGTGGTCGCGATCATCATCGCGCTGCGCGAGCGGTTCATGAGCCAAGGCCCATGGGCGCCGGCGCCGACTGGCGTCCTCGTCTTCGTGGTGCCGCACATCGATGGCGACGCGGCGCAATCGGCGATGAGCGAACTGCGCCAGCGCTTGCTGCGCGGCACGCTGGGCGCCGAGCACGTGGCGCAACTCGTCGAGATGGTGGTCGCGAGCACGGACACGGTGCCCGGCAGCCGCGAATGGGAACTGAAGTACGAGCGGCTTGCGGGCGGGCTGCTCTCCTCCATTCCGCGCGATGACCCGCTGCGCGGGCGATTCCTCGAGATTCCGCCGCGGATCGACGTGGCGTTTCTCTCGGGCAAAGAAGGCCGTGCGCGCGTGATCGCGCTCGACCTCGAGTGTTGGTGGCCGGACGCAGTCGAGGCCACCGCCCTGGTCACGAGCGCCGAGACCTACCGCTGGTCGGCGCGCTTCAACCCCGGTGGCCGGAGCGGCGCGCTGATGATCGAAGCGCCCGACGGGCTTGATCCCACGCAGCCGCTCGAGATCGAGATCAAGGTCCGGCCGCTTGGCGTGCAGGACGACGAGACGTGGAGGGTCTTCCCGGTTGCGGAGACCGCCGTGCCGGCGTCGCTTGGGAGGCAGCCGAGCGAACCAGACGCGACGCCGGTCGACTCCGCCGAACTACGGGCCTTGGTTGCCTCGGTCTTCTCTTCGCAGCGCGGCCTCATGGTCTGGGCCGATGGAACGCCGCGCGCGGGACTTCGATTCAGCGAAGGCGTCGCGGCGGGAGACGAGTTCGCGCACGTCCTGTTCGGATTGCGCGTCGAGGTGTGCGAGGATGGCGTACCGAGGCGGACGAGCCGCATCTGGTGGTTCGGCGGGTCCGCGTCGTGGCCGGTGCGCTGGCTGTTCCCGATTGAGGATCAGGAGGCGCTCGCGCGGCTCTACGCGCAGGATCCTGCCCAGGACGCCCGCTGGAGCCTCCGAATCAGCGGCGACCCGACGCTTGCCGACTACGCGCGGCCGCCGGTCGCCGAGCACCCGGATCGAACCAAGTTCTCGTACTGGTCGGGCACCGTCGAACTGCCGCTGTCGGTCATGCGGACCGCACAGACTTCGCCGCCGAGGCGGTGGCTCTTGACCGAAGACGCACGCACGCCCGCGGACCCCATCGGGAAAGACCAACCGTGATCGGTCGATGCGGCGCTCCGTTTCCGGCAACGCCGCCAGTCAGGGACGAGCGCTCGAACCCTATTGCAAGGTGGGTTCGACGTCCATCGATCCCGACCTTCCACTCGATGCCTCGGGGCGCCCGAACGGGTCGGGGCCTTGCGCAAAGGAGGCCTGGTCTTCGTCGCGGAACTCGCCGATCCCTAGGGTTCAAGCAAGGTTCGAGGCGATGTGCCTGACAGCCTGCCCGCGGGGGTCCGGGGGCGTGCGAATTCGAGTGTAGCCCGGATTTCGCGGCTGATTGACAACCCGCTGGGATTCGCGCATGATGAACCAACTTTGAGGAAGACTCCCATGACTCGCAAGACCGGATTCGTTTCGCTGACCTCGGCCGCACTTCTGCTCGCCCTCGCGGGCTGCCAGGCCAACCCGAACAACGTCGACCTCAAGTCGATCACCAGCGACCTCAGCCCAGAGCTCATGGCGACCTCCGAGCGCCCTGTCGACATCGACGTGAACTGGGCCGTGAACGCGGACCAGGACCTGCGTGGGGTGTGGAACGATCTTGGTCGCTTCTGGCTGACCAACAAGCCGAGCTCGCTCTCGCCGTTCCCCATTATGGACACCGGCGGACAGCCGTGACGTGATTTGAGCGTTCGCAACTGACGGCGCGCCGAGGCTTCGCCTCGGGTGCGCCGTCTTTGCTCACTTTGGTGCTCCGAGCGCGTGAACTGAGCGTTCGCAACGGACGGCGCGCCGAAGGCGGAGCGCAGCGAAGCCTGAGCAGGTTGCTCGCATCGTCGCCACCTGTGTCGTGTGGCATCACTTTGAGTGATGGCGGAATCGAACGCACATTCCGCCACGCGACTACAGGCTGAACACCCCGCCGCCCACGCCCCGCGCTTGGGGATGCGCGACGGGGCAAGCACGCGTTCAGCCGTCGACTCCGACGCGTGTCGTTCCGGGGACTCACGTCCCCGGGCACCCAAGACTTCCGAAACACCAGAGGGAGCCGCCGCAGCGGCGACCGCTCAAATCACGCCCGCCGCGATGCACCCGCCATGAGGCTGACCCGAGGGAGCCGCCGCAGCGGCGACGGATCGATCACGCGACAGGCAGCGGCGTTTGCCTACCATCTCCGCTTCCCCTCCGCTCCCCGTGCGCGAACTCGCCCCACTCTTCGTTCCAGTCCGCGTCGTCGGCAATTTTGCGCGCAGTTTCCACCCGCAGGAACTGCCGCCGATGCTGCGCCGCACCTATGGCCGCGAACTCGTCAGTTGGGCGTTCCTTCCGCTCATGCTTGGCGCCATCGAGGGCGGCGCGCTTGCGGTGGTCATCAAGAAGGCCTTCGAGGGCCAGCCCGGGGTCGACGAAGCATGGCTCGACCTGGCGACCGCGTGGGCGCTTGCCGCGCCGAACGTCGCCAACCTCACCAGCTTCATCTGGGCCGCGATCGCCCGCGGACGCCCGAAGGTGGCGTTCATCTCGTCGCTGCAGATCACCGCATGCCTGCTCGTGGCCGCGATCGCGCTCTTCCCGCGCAACGGAGCCGGCCTCATCGCCGTCTGCATCGCGCTCGGTCTGGCGCGCACGGCGTGGACCGGCGTCATCACCATCCGCGCGGCCGTCTGGCGCAACAACTACCCCAACGCAAGCAGGGCCACCATCGCCGGCAAGCTCGCGACCGTCCAAAGCATCTTCCTCGCGGCGGCGGGCCTCCTCATCGGCCGCGCGATGGACTGGAACCCCGACAATTACCACTACCTCTTCCCGCTGCTTGCGATCTGCGGGCTCATCGGGAACCACATCTACCGGAGGGTGCGCCTGCGCCGGGCGCGGGCGCTGCAGCGGGCCGAACTCGATGGTCGCAAGCGCGAATCGGCCGTGAATCCGATGGGAATGGTCACGCTCCTCCGCGAAGACCGGCTCTACGCGAAGTTCATGTGGTGGATGAGCGTGTTCGGATTCGGCAACCTCATGCTCATGGCGCCGATGACCTACGTGGTGACGGACGAGTTCAACCTCGACTACACGCAGGGCATCCTCATCAACGCCATCGTTCCGCTCGTGGTGATGCCCCTCGCCATCCCGATCTGGGCGAAGCTGATGGACTCCTGCCACATCATTCGCTTCCGCTCGATCCACGGCTGGACGTTCGTCCTCGCGAGCCTCGGCGTCACGCTGGCGTCGTACCTCCACTCGCTCGAACTGCTCTACGCCGCCGCGTTTCTCCTCGGCGTCGGATATGCCGGCGGCACGCTCGCGTGGAACCTCGGGCACCAGGACTTCTCCTCCGCCGAGCGCGACGCCGACTACATGGCCGTGCACGTGACGCTCAACGGAATCCGAGGGATCCTCGCGCCGATCGCGGCCTGGGGACTGCATCAGTGGCTTGCGCCGCGCGGACACGCGCCGCTGGTCCTGGTCGTCTGCACCGTGATCAACGCGATCGGCGTCCTCGGCTTCATGTCGCTGCGCAAATACGTGCACCCGACCAAGGGCGCGCCCGCGCCGTCGCCTTCGGTGGCGTGAGCGCACAGATCGGTTCTGATAACGGCCCTGCAGGGCGGCACGCTCGGCGGCGCCCCCGGAGGCCCGCGCTGTGGAAATCACGATTCCCCTCCAACCCGGAGCGCGGCTCGGGTATCTTCTTCGATTCTCCGCTT
>JBIKXP010000014.1:0-28777 GCA_044355685.1 Phycisphaerales bacterium | reverse complement strand
CGGCGCGCGGTCTCGGCCACGTCGACTCCGCACCACTCAAAGTGGTGGCACCCATGAAGGGCTGTCGCAGTCGCGCGTTTCATTGCTCGCGCTGCGCGCTCGTACGCGCCTCGGCACGACGCCCGTTCCCGGCCACGTCGACTCCGCACCACTCAAAGTGGTGGCACCCATGAAGGGCTGTCGCAGTCGCGCGTTTGATTGCTCGCGCTGCGCGCTCGTACGCGCCTCGGCACGACGCCCGTTCCCGGCCACGTCGACTCCGCACGGCCGCGGGCTGGAAACGCCGGAGTCTGAAGTCACGGGTGCCCGGGGACGTGAGTCCCCTGAACGACACGCGTCGGAGTCGACGGCTGACATCATCCGTTCCGTTGCTTGAGCGCTCGCGACGTGTTTGAGCGGTCGCCGCTGCGGCGGCTCCCTCTGGTCAGGCCGCGGACTCAGTTCCTCGACTCATTCCGAGGCCTGACTGCTCCGAGGCCTGACTGCTCCGAGGCCTGACTGCTCCGAGGCCTGACTGCTCCGAGGCCTGACCGCTCAAACGCCTCCGCGCGCTCGATCACGCATAGAGCTTGTTGACCTCGTTCCAGTTCACCACGTCCCACCACGCCTTCATGTAGTCGGGCCGACGGTTCTGGTAGTGCAGGTAGTACGCGTGCTCCCACACGTCGCAGCCGAGAATCGGCGTTCCGCCGCAATCGGCGATGCCCTTCATCATCGGGTTGTCCTGGTTCGGCGTCGAGCAGATCGCAAGCGAGCCGTCGGCGTTCTTGCAGAGCCACGCCCAGCCCGAGCCGAAGCGGCCGGCGCCGGCCGCCGCGAACTTCTCCTTGAAGCCGTCGAACGAGCCGAAGGCCTTGTCGATCGCGGCCGCGAGGGCTGGACTCGGCGAGCCGCCGGTCCCCTTCGGCGCCATCCACTTCCAAAACATCGAGTGGTTCCAGTGTCCGCCGCCGTTGTTGCGCACCGCGGTGCGGATCGACTCCGGCAGCGTGGCGATGTTGCGGCAGAGATCCTCGATCGACATTTTGGCGAGGTCCGGGTGAGCCTCGAGCGCCTTGTTGAGATTCGTCACGTAGGCGTTGTGATGCTTCGTGCGGTGGATGTTCATCGTGAGCGCGTCGATCGACGGTTCGAGCGCGTTTTCTGCGTAGGGCAGTTCGGGAAGCGTGAAGGCCATGGTGGTAGTCTCCTGCGTGGAAGTCGCGTGAAGGATGCTGGTGCCCGCGAATGCGCTTGCGGCGGCGGCGCCGACGGCGCCGAACGCAACGGTGCCGAGGAACTCGCGGCGGGAAGGGTCGTTCGAAGAGATTTCGGTCGAGGACATTGAGATCTCCGTGGGCAGGGAGGATAGCCGTCCCACGCTACCCTGTGAGCATGGCCGAATCCGCGTCCACGACAGGTGACTCGTCGGCATCCCGTGCGCGGCAGTGGCGGCTTTGCCTCTTGCTGACGCTGGCGCAGTGCCGTCTTCCGTGGGAAACGGTGCTTGCGCAGGCGATCTCGGGGGGCGTCGACGCTGTGCAGGTGCGGGAGAAGTCCCTCGCTGGACGCGCGCTCGTCGCGCACGTGCGGGCGGTTCGCGCGATGTGCGCACCGCGCGGTGTCGCCGTGATCGTGAACGACCGGCTCGACGTCGCGCTCGCGGCCGAGGCCGACGGCGTGCATCTCGGAACCGACGATCTTCCGCTCTGCGACGCGCGGCGGATCGCAGGCGGCGCGTTCCTCATCGGCGCGAGCACGCATTCGCTCGACGAAGCACGGGCGGCGATCGCCGCCGGCGCCGACCACTGCGGCGTCGGCGCGATGTACGAGTCGTCGCTGAAGCCCGGGCTCGCGCCGTCGGGCGAGGCGTACCTTCGCGCGTTCGTGCAGGAGTTCCCGCATGTTCCGCATCTTGCGATCGGCGGCATCGCGCCCGGCCGCGTCGCCGCGCTCGCGCGCGCCGGCTGCCGCGGCGTCGCCGTCTCAAGCGCGATCTGCGGTGCACCAGACCCTGCGGCCGTCGCACGGGCGATCGTCGCGGAACTTGCCGCCGGAGCCGCGCCATGAGCGACGCGGTCGTGCGCGACGTGCGCCTCGTCCTCTGCGGAACCGGCACGTCCGCAGGCGTTCCCGTGATCGGCTGCGATTGCGCGGTCTGTACCTCCGATGATCCGCGCGACAACCGAACGCGCTCCGGCGCGGCGCTCTTCTTCACGGACGACGAAGGCCGCGCGCGCGTGCTGCTCCTCGACTGCGGCCCCGATCACCGCGTGCAGAGCCTTCGGCTCGGGCTCAGGCGCGCCGACGCCATCTTCTTCACGCACGACCACGTCGACCACACCTTCGGCCTCGACGACGTGCGCCGCTACAACGCGCTCATGAAGGCGCCCATCGAGGTGTTCGCCGACGCGCGCACGCGAACGTTCCTTGAGCGCGTCTACCGGCACATCTTCCGGCGCCACGAGAACGTGAACGATTCGTTCGTCGCCGACCTCGTGGTGCGCACGATCGTCGCCGACGAGCCTGTCGACTTCCGCGGCCTACGCATCACGCCCTTCGAGGTGCTGCACGGGCGCCTGCCGGTGCTTGCGTTTCGGATCGAGGCACTCGACGAGGGCGGCGCGGTCGCGCGCGAGCAGCCGGGGCCGCTTCCGCTTGCCTATTGCACCGACCTCTCCGCGATGCCGCCTGCGGCGTGGCCGCGCCTGCGCGGACTCCGGACGCTCGTCCTCGACATGCTGCGCTACCGGGCGCACCCGACCCACCTCACGGTGTCGCAGGCGCTCGGCATCGCCGCCGAGGTCGAGGCGCGAAGAACCGTGTTCACCCACATGACCCATGACATCCGTCACGCCGAATTGGCTGCGGAACTCCCGCCGGGGACCGAACTTGGGTACGACGGGCTCGTGATCGACGGCGCCTGATCCCTTGTGCGGCCTGTTTCCGGAGTGGCGGCGAAGGTGCTATCATCGTCGACCCTATGGCCCAGATCCGTGAGCTCAAGAAGCGCATGGTGGCGGTGCGCACGATCCAGCGCATCACCAAGACCATGCAGATGATCGCGACGGCGAAGTTCACCGCCGCGCTTGCCCGTGCCAAGGCAACCCGCCCATACACCGATCGCATCCGCGGTCTCGTGGGCGAGGTGGCCCTTGCCGCCGGCGACGACTTCTCGCATCCCTTGATGAAGTCGCCGACGACGCCCGCCAAGCGCGAGCTCGTGCTCGTCATCTCCTCCGACCGCGGACTTTGCGGCGCCTACAACGGCAACGTGCTGCGCAAGGCGAGCCAGGCGGTCAAGTCGCTGAAGGCCGGCGGCACCGCGGCGGTCGTCGAGACGGTCGGCAAGAAGGCCGTCGCCTACTTCCGCTTCGCGAAGATCGACATCGCAGAGCGCCACACCTTCGGCGACAAGCCGCAGTTCGCGCAGGTCGAGGCGCTTGCGAAGCGCTTGATGGCCGACTTCTCCGAGGGCAAGTACGACAAGGTGCACGTTGCCTACATGCGCTTCGTCTCGAACGCGAAGCAGGTCCCCGAGGTCATGCAGCTGCTGCCGCTCGCGGCTCCGGCCGCCACCGCCGGCGCCGGCTCGAGCTTGAACTACGAGTTCAGCCCGTCGGGCGCCGAGCTGCTCTCCGACCTCCTGCCGAAGTCGGTCGTGGTGTCGCTCTTCCAGGCGTTCAACGACGCCGCGGTCAGCGAGCACGTGATGCGCATGGTGTCGATGAAGGCGGCGACCGACAACGCCGGCGCCCTCGGCCGCACCATTCGCCGGAACTACAACCGTGCCCGTCAGGCGCGCATTACGACCGAGCTCACCGAGATCGTGTCGGGCGCAGCGGCGCTCGAGTGACGTGATTCGTCAGGCAGAACCTCATGCACGAACGCCCGCCGGTTCCGGCGGGCGTTCTTCTTTCGCGCGCGCTTTCCGCCGCGTGTGCGTCGCTCATTCGGTCTTCGGCTCGCGCTTCACCGGCAGGCCGTCGGCTTCCCACGCCTTCAGTCCGCCGAGCATCGCGTACACGGGCTCATAGCCCAGTTCGATCAGGCGCTTCGCCGCGGCCTTTGCCATCACATCGTCGTAGTCGGTGTCGTAGACGATGTACATGTCGAAGCCACGGCAGGTGACCTCGTGGGTGCGCTCGATCTCGGGGAAGGGGACGCTGGTCGCCTGCGGCACGCGGCCCGCTGCAAACTCGGCGGGCGTGCGCGGATCGAGCCAGAGCACCTTCGGCAGTCCCTTGGCGCCGAACGCTCCGCCGGCCGTATTCGCAAGCTCGACCAGTTCGCTTGGGCGCTTGTAGACGAGGTCGCGGTCGCTGGTCGAGCGGTTGCAGGCGAGGCCCGGCAGCAGGGCGACGGCGGCGAGCATCAGCGAGGCGATGAATCGAAGGGTGCTGTTTCGCATGGGTTTCTGGCGGCTTTCTTGCGGTTCTCCGGCGAAGGACGGAATAGGATGCACTCCGACCCGTCCGAGGTCATTCCGCACGGATGCCACTGGAGTGTCGCGCATTCCGAGCGTTCGCGCACGCTCCGTTTCTCGGCTTTCAGGCGACATCCGATGCAATTCCTCAACCGAATCCCAGCGCCCGTCGTCATCCTCGCCGCGCTCGTCTCCGCCGCATGCGCGGTGTGCGGCGACGCACAGGGTCAGGTGCTTCCGGGCGGTGCGCCGGGGATCCGGCCGCAGGCGAAGCCAGAGTCGCCAGAGTCGAGGCCAGAGTCGAGGCCAGAACCTCGGACCGGAGAGGAACTCGTCCGCGTCGCGGTCGGGGTCGTCGGCGAGGCGAAGCCTGGGGCGACCGTGCGTGTCGCCGCGACCTTCACGATCCACCCCGGATGGCACATCTACTGGGCGAATCCCGGCGAGTCCGGCATGCCGACGCAGATCGACCTCGACTTGCCGAGCGGCTGCACCGCCGCCACCGGCGCCCCTGGCGAGATGCACGTCGACTTCCCGGTGCCGCAGGTCTTCGCGAAGGGCGAGACGACCTTCGGCTATGAGAAATCGGTGACGCTGTCGGTGCCGGTGACGCTTCCGGCGGAGATTCCTGCGGCGGGCCTACCCGTCACCGTCCGTTCGCGTTGGCTCGTGTGCAAGGAGGCGTGCCTTCTCGGGCAGAACGAGGCGAAAGTCGACCTCGCGAAGCCCGTGGCGGCCGACGCGCCGCTTGCGAGGGCGGTCGCGGACGCGCTGGCACGCACTCCGAAGCCGCTGCCGCCCGAGTGGAAGTGTGCGATCGCAGAAGTCACGGCGGAGTCGGCCGTACTGACGATCGAGGCGCCGGGAGCATCCGAACTCAAGTTCCTTCCATATGAAACCCCGGGTGCTCGGCTTGCAGCGGGTTTCGTCGCCGACGCGAAGGGTGCCTCGCTTCGCGCGGAATTCGAGCTCTCCAGGGAAAGCACCCTTGGGAAGCCGCTCGAGGTTTCGGGGATCGTCGTCGTCGGCAAGAATGGCTCGGCGTATTCGTTCCGCCTTCCTGTTCCCGCCGCCCGCTAGCCGATGGGAGTCCGGGGCAGCGGGGTCCTGAAGTGCCCGTTCTCACAGTGTCACCAACAATCCTCAAAGGAGTCTCCATGTCCAAGTTGATCAGCGTTCTCGTCGCCACCTCGCTCGCAGCGGGCTTCACCACCCTCGTCGTCGCCCAGGATGGCGGCACCGGCACGAAGTCGGCCCAGAAGGAGAAGGGCGAAGGCAAGAAGGACGCGAAGGGCGCCAAGGCCAAGGTCGGCGAGGCTGCCCCGAACTTCACGCTCAAGACGACCGACGGCAAGGAGTGGAGCCTCTCTGACGCGAAGGGCAAGGTCGTGGTCCTCCAGTGGATCAACCCCGAGTGCCCGGTCTGCGTGCGCGTCATGAAGGACGGCACCGTCGCGAACACCATCAAGGGCGTCACTGAGCAGTACGGCGACGTTGTGTATGTCGCGATCAACTCGAGCGCCGCGCGCGCCCCGAGCCTCGAGGGCACCGGCGCGTACATGAAGGAGCACAAGATGGAGTTTCCGGCGCTTCTCGACAATGACGGCGCCGTCGGTCTGATGTACGCCGCGAAGACCACGCCGCACTGCTACGTGATCGATGCGAATGGCGTGCTCGTGTATCAGGGCGCCATCGACAACAACGATGGCCGCGGCGACGGCAAGATGAACTACGTCGTGAACGCCGTGACCCAGCTCAAGAAGAGCGAGTCGGTGTCGCCGAGCGAAACGAAGCCCTACGGCTGCTCGGTGAAGTACAAGCGTTGAGCGCTCGCAACCTGCTTCGCAACTTGCTCGCTCTGGTCAGCCTCGCGGCGAGTGAATCGCCGCGGGCTGGGAGGAGCGTTGCTTGAGCGGTCGCGGCGTGGTTGAGCGCTCGCAACCTGCTTCGCAACTTGCTCGCTCTGGTCAGCCTCGCGGCGAGTGAATCGCCGCGGGCTGAGAGGAGCGTTGCTTGAGCGGTCGCAAGCAGCCGCCGCTCCCTCTGGCGTGTCGAGCGACGTCGCTACTCTGAAACAGCGCGCGCCCGCGGATCAATCCGCGGGCGCGCGTCGTTGTATGCAGTCTGCGCAGACGGAAGCTGCGGTCACTGCAGGCTGACGGGCATCACCACGTAGGTGAAGTCGTTGCCGGCCCGAATGACGCCTGGCTTGTTCGGCGCCTTCATCTCGATGATCACCTGCTCGGAGTCGATCACCTTGAGCACATCGACGATGAACGTGGGGTTGAAGGCGATCTCGATCGGCTCGCCCTGGTAGGCGATGCCATCGATGCGCACCTCGGACTCGCCCATCTCGGGCGCCCGGCTCGTCAGCGTCAGCTGCTTCTGCGCGAAGCTCAGGCGAACGCCTTTCGACTCCTCGTTCGTCAGCAGGCTTGCGCGGCGGATCGCGCCGCCGAGTTCCGACGCGTCGCAGGTGGCGCGGCGGTCGTGCTCCTTCGGAATCACGTCTTCGAACGGCGGGAAGGCGCGTTCATCGACGCTCGAGACGAGCGTTGCGCCCGAGGCCGCATCGCCCACTTGGAACACGACCTGGTTGCCATCGCGCGCCACGCGCACGGTGGCGTCCGGATCGGACATCAGGCGCATGAGCGCGTTGAGCGCCTTCGTGGGCACGATGAAGGTGGTGTCGTTGTCGCCGCCCTTGCAGGTTCCGCGGGCGACGGCAAGGCGACGGCCGTCGGTCGCCACCAGCCGCAACTGGGTCTTCTTGCGGTCGATGAGGACGCCGCTGATCGCATACCGCGAGTCGTCGCGCGCGGTCGCGAAGCTCGTCCGCGTGATGAGGCGACGCAGCGTGCCGGCGTCGACCTCGAAGTCGAAGCGATCGGACGGCTTGCGCACGCCGGGGAACTCGCGGGGCTCGTAGCCGAACACCTTGAAGGTCGAGTTCTCGGTGGAGATCGTCGCGAGCGTGCGGTCGACCGAGATCGAGACGGTCGAGTCGTCGCATGCACGGACGATCTGGTTGAGCTTGTCGGCCGGGATGAGGGCCTCGCCCTCCTCCTTGATGTCGACGTTCGCGACGGTGACGACGATCCCGATCTCGGAGTCGGTGGCGCTGATCTGGAGCGTGCCGGCGCCGGCCGACTTCTTCGCGACAAGCTTGAGGCAAAGGAGGACCGGCGAAGGCGTGCGGGAAGCCACGACGCCGCTCGCCATGGTCAGCGCGTCGGACAGGGAGAGACGGTCGCAGATCAACTTCATCGGGTACCCCTCGTGTCAGTCCGACCTCGCGGCGGAAACGCCATGTAGTGGTCGGAAGAGCCGTAGTGTACCGCCCGTTGGGGAGGGGTTCTGCAACGGCGACGCGGGTCCGCGAAACAGCCCGGGCGTCCGGCTGCCGCCCGCGCTGGCGTGCGGGTCGGACCACCTCGCGCGCGGGCCGAGTGCTGCGGGGCATGACGGGCGCCGGCCGGCCTCCCCGGCCGGTCGACCGCACCCGCGGGATGGCGGTTGGATCGGCGGGGTTGGTCTGCGCGGGTGGATCGGCGGCGATCGGCGTCCATTTCCGGGGCTTTGTCGCCCCCGTGCGTCCGGTTTCCTCGGCGGAGCGAATACGCTTCGAACCATGCTCTACCGCTTCTTCCGCGGCCTGAACGAGATCTACGGCGTCACGGTCATGTTCTGCTTCATCGCGGCGTTCTTCGTCGCGTTCGCGTTCACCTTGATCTACCCGATCGTTCCTCTGGTGATGCTCATCTCGTCGATCTTCCTTGTGGTGATCGCGCGCGGAGTCTTCCTCGTGCTTCGCGGGGCGGAGCGTCGCTTCGCGAAGAGCGGCATCCAGCGCGGCACGTGCCCCGCGTGCTCGAGCAAGCTCGACTCGATTCTGGTTGGCGAGCGGCGCGTGCATGAGTGCCCGGGCTGCCGACGCGTCTTCAGCGAGAACGGCGATCCGTACGTGCCGCAGGAGGTTCCCGAGGACGCCGGCAAGAGCGCGACGTTCGAGCGCTCGGCGCTCGGCTCGACCTGACGGTTCGCTGGCATTCGCTGGCCCGACACGTGGAATCTCGCTGCGAATCCGCCATGGCCGACCCGTACGATCTTCTCGTTCTGCGCAGGGTTCCCGACGAACTGACGGGGCTCTTGATTGTCGGCGACCTCGAGTCGCAGGGGATTCCTGCGACGGTGATCGGTGGCCTCACGGCGCAGCTGCGAGCCGAGGCGCCCGGACTCGTCTCTGTGATGGTGCGTCGTTGCGACCTCGCCCGCGCCGAGGCGCTGCTTGCCGAGGACGAGCCGCCGGAGGGTTGGGAAGACGAGGCCGAGGCGGCCCCGCGAGAGGACGAGCTCGACGACGCGGACGAACCCGCGGATGACCGCGGATGACCTGAACTGAACGCCGACTGCGATCCGCTTCTCCCCAACCTCGCCACCGGGTCGGGTAGGATCCGGCCGATGCGCACCGTGCTCTTCGTCTGCACCGGAAATACCTGCCGTTCGCCGATGGCGGAAGGCGTGGCGCAGAAGCTCTTCGACCAGGGCAAGTTCCCCGCGTCGGTGGGACAGCTCTTCTTCGCCTCCGCAGGGGTGTCCGCGATGGACGGAGCGCCTACGAGCGAGGAGACCGTCTACGTCCTCGAGAAGATTCGCGCGTCGGTTCCCGGCCACGCCAAGCGGCTGACGCCGGACATGATCCGGAAGGCCGATCTCGTGCTTGGGATGACGGCGTCCCACGTGTCCCGGGCGCGCGACCTGGTGGCCGGCGACCCCGCCGCGCTCGCCCGAATCCATGTACTCGACCCGGACGGCGACGTCGACGATCCGATCGGGCTCGGTCAGCGGGCCTACGACGATCTGGCGAAGTATCTCGTCGAGTTGATTCCAAGGCGCGTCGCGGGGATGCTAGGGGCATGAAGATCGCTCTCGGATGTGACCACCGCGGAGTCGCCGCCACGCAGGCGCTCGTCTCGCACCTCAAGGCCGACGGCCACGAGGTCGAGGTCGTGTGCGATCTGAACGGCGGCTCGAGCGACTATCCCGACAGCGCCTTCGCCGCGTGCAGCCGGGTCGCGCGCGGCGAGTCCGATCGCGCGATCCTGATCTGCGGCACCGGCATCGGCATGTGCATCGCCGCGAACAAGCTGCGCGGCATCCGCGCTGCGCTTGCGCAGGACGAGCTCTCGGCGCAGCTCTCCCGCACGCACAACGACGCGAACGTCCTCTGCCTTTCCGCCGACCTCATCGGCCACACGCTGGTGAAGCGCATCGTCGACACCTGGGTGCGGACGCCGTTCGACGGCGGTCGGCACCTTCGTCGACTTCACAAGATCGAGGCGATCGAGCGCGGCGAGGATCCCTCGACGCTGCGTGCGTAGGGCGTCGCCTCTGGAGCATCCATGTTTGACCGTATCTCGATCGCGCGTGCGCCGAAGGCGCCAGCCATTCTCGCCATCTACTCCGACGACAAGTCGCTTGCCAAGGCCGACCGCAACGCCGCGCGCGACGCTGCGGTCGCGGCCGCGAGTTTCCGCGCCGAGCTCGGCGAGACGGCCGCGGCGTCCGATGGCACCGTGATCCTTGGCCTCGGCAAAAAGGCTGATTTCCGCGCGGCACAGGCGCGCAGCGCGGGCGCCCGGCTCGTCCGCGGGCTTGAGCGGATGAAGCTCTCGAAGGTTCGTGTCGCCTTCGGCGGGGCCTTCGCCGCCGGCGATGCGCGCGAACTCGCCCAGGCCATGGCCGAGGGGCTTGCGCTTGCGAACTGGCGCGTCGACATGTTCGACGGACGAAGCACGCAGCGCGCGCCGCGCGCAGGCACGCTGGCGATCGACGCGGGTGCCGGCGCCTTCGCCGACGGCTTCGCGCGCGGCCTCGAGGTCGGTGCGAGCGTGAACGAGGCGCGCCGCATCGCAGCGACGCCGCCGAACATCTGCACGCCGAACTGGTTCGCGGGCGAGACGAAGAAGCTCGCGCGCGCGGCGGGGCTCACCTGCAAGGTGATCTCGTTTGCCGACGCGAGGAAGCTCGGCATGGGCGGCATCGTCGCGGTCGGGCAGGGAAGCGACGAGAAGAGCCTGATCGCGATCCTCGAGTACAAGCCGAAGCGCGTCAGCGCGAAGGCGCGCGGCAAGACGCTCGCGCTCGTCGGCAAGACGCTCACCTACGACACGGGCGGCTACTCGCTCAAGGTGAACAATGGCATGAAGGGCATGAAGTACGACAAGTGCGGTGGCGCCGCCGTGTTCGGCGCGATGCACGCGATCGCCCACGCGAAGCTGCCTCTCCATGTCGTCGCGCTGTTCCCTGCCGCCGAGAACATGGTCAGTTCGAACGCATACCGACCGGACGACATCATCACGATGTACAACGGCACGACGGTCGAGGTCACGAACACCGACGCGGAAGGGCGGCTTGTCCTCGCCGACGCGATCAGCTTCGGCTGCGAGAAGTACAAGCCGACGACGATGGTCGAGCTGTCGACGCTCACGGGCGGCGTGGTGACCGCGCTTGGCTCGTGGAGCGCGGGCTACTTCTGCGACGACGCGAAGCTGCGTGACGCGATCGAGTCCGCGTCCGAGCGGACCGGCGAGAAGGTGTGGCGCCTGCCGCTCTGGAAGGAGCACAAGGACCACATGAAGAGCCACCACGCCGACATCATCAACTCGAACCCGTCGCGGCTTGCGCACCCGATCCAGGGCGCTGCGTTCCTCGACTTCTTCGTCGACAAGAGCGTGCCGTTCGCGCACATCGACATCGCCGGCGTCGCGAATTCCGAGAGCGCCGGCGATCTCTGCGTCGCGGGTCCGTCGGGCTACGGAGTGCGGCTTCTCATCGATCTCGCCGAGAGCATGTGCTGACCGACGGTATTCCGTGTCGTTCTGGCGCACGTCCGTGTCTGACGCAAGCCTGGTTCGAACTCCGGGCCGCCGACGCTACCGGAGCCGCGTGAAGAACTTGCGCGCCCCCGGCTCGCCGAGGACGAGTTGCCCTTCGTGCATCGCGCAGCGCACGCGCTCGGTGCCGCCGCCCGACGCGGTCAGCACGAGGTAGGTCGCGCCTGCGCCGCGCTCGATTCTCCACGTGCCGCTTGCGTCGACGGTGAAGCCTGAGTTCACCGAGACGTCTGAGCTTCCAGCCGCGGCGCGCGAACCTGTGGCGAACGTGCCATCGCGGTTCAGTTCGAGGATGCGCTCGGTGACAAGCGACGCTGCGCCTCCCACATCGAAGCCGCTCCCTGACGTGAGCGCCTCCTCGGAACTCCATCGGCCTGCGAAAGCCGGGTCGCTGCCAGCACCCGCAGCTTCCTTGGCGACCTCGGACTTTCGCAGCGTCGCGAAGAGCGCGTGCCCCGTTCGCAGGCGCGGCTCGATCGTCGCGTCGTCACCAAGCACGAGAAGCGCCACCATGTTGCCGTCGATCAGGCGGGCAAGCATGCGGATTCGCATGGTTCGCCCCTCGTTCTCGGCAGAGCAGGCGATCATGATTCCGCCACCATCGAGCTTTGCGATGCCGCCGTCGCGACGAAGCTGCGGGGAGTCGGCGAGAAGCACTTCGACCGCAGCCTCTGCGTTCGCAGCCTCCTCGAGCGAACCCGCGCGCGTCCACGGCATGGAACTGAAGCCGTAGAGCTCTGGATTCATGGGGTCAGCGGGGGTCGCGGAGGGCATGAGTACGGTCGAAGCGCCTTCGCTGCGAACCACCCACGATGGGTCGTGGGTGACGGCGAATCCGCCGGTGGGGTTGCTCGTGGTCTTCATGGTGTCCTTTGCAGCGGTCGAGGCTCGGCTCTCGGGGGAGCCTTTGCGTACGGAATCGATCATGGACTCCCAGCGTGCAGCGCTGTTGGCGACGAGAGCCGGCGAACCAACCACGGCGAGCGTCACGGCCTTGTCGCCGATCGGTCGCATCAGCAGACGCACGTCGAGCGCGCTGCCGTCCTGTCCGGTGCCCGTGAGCCGGATGTCGAGCCACCCACGAACGACCTTGGGTTCGCCGATCGCCTTGAAGCCCGTGAACAGCGCTGCGATCGCGGATTGCACCTGCTGCCGCGTGGCCGCGTCGTCGAGCCGGAACGTGGGGTCCCAAGCCTCTGTGCCAACGCCGATCAGCATCGGTGCAGTCGCGGCCTCGGTGGCGGGCGGCGAGAGCCTCAGCGAGCCGTCGGCTGAGGCAGCGCTCCACCCGGTCGGGATGGTCATGATCCAGCCATCGGCGACGCCGATGTCGTTCGGCTGCGCATCCGCGGGCTTCGTCGCCGCCGCCGCTTCTTTCGCCTGCGTATCCGAGCCCTTCGGGGTGTCGTCACCGACCTGTCCGCGCGCGGAACCAAGCGGCATGGCGGCGATCGCGATCGCCAGGAACGAGGGGTTCAATCGGCCCCGCAGGACTTCTCGCACGTTCGGCATGGTGTGTTCTCGGAGCGAGAGCTGAAGCACGTCGCACATTGGGCGCACCACGCGACGCGTTGTCGCGAAGCGCAGTCGAAGGAGGCCAAGGGAGGCCGTGGGAGGCGAAGGGAGGCCGTGGGGAAGTCTACTTCACCGCGCGCGATCAGACACGACGTCTGACCCACATCGCGACGACGGTGACGTCGGCCGGCGAGATGCCGGCAAGTCGGCTCGCCTGGCCGAGCGTGCGCGGCCGGAAACGCGCGAGCGTCTCGATCGCTTCGCGGCGCAGGCCGCGGATCGCATGGGGATCGAGCGACTCGGGGATCGCCACCGAGTCGTACTCGCTCTGGCGGCGGATCTCGGCGTTTTGGCGCACGACATAGCCCTCGTAGCGGACATCGGTCACGATCCGCTCGAGAAGCGCGAGCGACACGGGCCCGACCGCATGCGCGATGCGTTCGGCGAGCCACGTGACCTCGACGTCGGGGCGCTTCGCAAGGTCGAGGAGCCGTGCGCCGCCCTCGCGCATCGCGCCGAGCGCGCGCGTCACGGCGTCCTTCGCGCACATGCGGTCCTCGAACGCCGCCAGCTGCGCGCGGCCGACGATGCCCCATGACGCGCCAAGCGCGGTGAGCCGTTCGTCGGCGTTGTCGGCGCGCAGGAGCAGGCGATGCTCGGCGCGCGAGGTGAACATGCGGTACGGCTCGCGCGGCGTGCGCGTGACGAGGTCGTCCATCAGCACGCCCGTGTAGGCCTCGTGTCGCGCGAGGCGCACGAGCTCGAGCCCGCGCGCGCGGCGCGCCGCGTTCACGCCTGCGACGAGTCCCTGCGCGCCGGCCTCCTCGTATCCGCTTGTCCCGTTGATCTGCCCGGCGAGAAAGAGCCCCGGCACGCGCTTCGTCTCGGTGGTCGCGTCGATCTGATGCGGCCAGACCATGTCGTACTCGACCGCGTAGCCGAACTTCTGGATCTCGGCGCGCTCGAGCCCGCGCATGCCGCGCACGATTGGCAGCTGCACGTCGGCCGGGAGCGACGTCGAGACGCCGTTGACATAGACCTCGTCCGTGAAGAGCGACTCGGGCTCGAGGAAGACGTGGTGCGAATCGCGGTCGGCAAACCGCACGACCTTGTCCTCGATCGACGGGCAGTAGCGGGGGCCGCACTCCGCGTCGATCTGCCCCGAATACATGGGTGCCCGGTCGAGATTCGCGCGGATGAGCGCGTGGATCTCGGCGGTGGTCGTGGTCTCGCGGCAGTCGGTCTGCGCGAGATGCGGGAATCGCCCGAGCGGCATCGCGCCGGGCGAACGGTCGCTGAACGCCGTCGGCACCGCGTCGCCGAGCGCGGGCTTGAGCGCGTCCCAGTCGATCGATCCGCGCGCGACGCGCGGCGGCGTGCCCGTCTTCAGCCGTCCGAGTTCGAAGCCAAGGCTCTTGAGCGCTGCGCTGATGCCGCGCGCGCTTCCTTCGCCGATGCGGCCGCCCTCGTGCTTCGATTCACCTGTGTGCATCAGGGCGCGCATGAAGGTGCCGGTGGTCAGCACCACGGCGCGCGCCGCCAGTGCGCGCGGAGCCATCACGCGTTCCTCGAGCGGCACGGTACAGACAGGCGTCGCGAGCGCCGTACCCGGCACATTCGAATGAATCGCCGCACGGTCGGCGCCTGTCCGCTGCGAGCCAGGCGCGAGCACCACGCCGCATGCGGCGCCGGCGTCGTCGCGCACGATCTCGTCGACCGTGCCCGCGATCACCTCGATCTCGGGAATCTCCGCGAGCAGCCGCTGCACTTCCGCGCGATACGCATACTTGTCGCACTGCGCGCGCGGCCCGCGCACAGCGGGGCCCTTCGAACCGTTCAGCATCTTGAACTGGATGCCGGACGCGTCGGCCGTGAGGCCCATCAGCCCGCCGAGGGCGTCGATCTCGCGCACCATCTGCCCCTTCGCGAGGCCGCCGATCGCGGGGTTGCAGCTCATCTGCCCAAGACGCGCGGGCTCCATGGTGACAAGCGCCACGCGCGCACCCGCGCCGAGCGCCGCCGCCGCCGCACGCGCCGCCTCGGTGCCTGCGTGGCCACCGCCGATGACGACGACGTCGTAGCGGTCCATGGACTGCGGGGATGGGTGCGCGCGTGGCTGCATGGGCGATGGAGGCGCGACGGCGGGACTGCGGTGGGGCGACAATGGTAGTCGACCGTCCGCTACACTCCCGAATCTCCCGCCGCCTTAGCTCAATTGGCAGAGCACCTGATTTGTAATCTGGAGGTTGCCGGTTCGATTCCGGTAGGCGGCTTTCGCGGGGTTTCCCGTCCCCGCAGTGGCTGCGGGCGTCCCCGAGTCCACCCGAGGTCTGGAGCTTCACCCGTGCATGCAGCAAAGTGGATGGCGGCGTTGGTGTCGGTGGTCGTTGTTCTTGGCGTGACGCCGCGCGCACTAGAGGCCCATCCGCGGCAGGATCCGCCCGTGGCCCGGCTGGTCGTGCCGCAGGCGGCGTCGCCGAAGTCGACGGCGGCGGAAAGCACGCCCGGAAACCCTGCGCCCGCGCCGGTCGTTCTGGATGAGCGGCCGGACCCGATGCGCGAGGCGACGCTCGACGTCATCGAGGCAATCGAGGAAACGAGCGTCGGCGCGTGGTTGCGCGATCATCCCGCGGCGTGGAACGCAATCGCGGTCGCGGTGCTCTTGGCGATCGGGTTCCTCTTCCACCTTGTGATCTGCCGCGTGCTCAACGCGGTCGCGACCCGTGCGCTCGAGAAGGCGCACCGAAGCGACATCGCCGACGCGCTCCGGCGCGCGAAGGTCATTCCCGCAGTCGCCTCGATCGTGCCGCTTCTCTTCATCGCTCGGCTCATCGATCTCCTCGGCGATGCGAGCGTGCTGAACCTGATCGTCGCGCGCAACATCGCGAACCTGGCGCTTGCTTTCGCGATCGTGCGCGGCATGGTCGCAGCCTCGAGGGCGATGGCGTTCGCAGACGAACTCTACTCGTCGCGCCCCGAGGTCAACCGCTCCGGTGCGCTGCGCGGATACCGCCAGGTCGGCGTGGTCGTCATCGCCTTCGTTGGCGGCATTTCCGCCGCGGCGATTGCGGTCGGAAAGAGTCCGCTCGTCTTCCTCGCGGCGCTCGGCGCCGTCGCGGCGGTCATCGGCGTTGTCTTCAAGGACCTCCTCTTTTCGCTTGTCGCGAACCTCATGCTGACTGCGAACGACGCGATTCGCGTAGGCGACTGGGTCGAGATGAAGCAGCACCAGATCGACGGCCGCATCGCCGAGATCAAGACGACGAGCGTCCGCGTGCAGAACGCGGACGGCACCGTGCACAGCGTGCCGATCTCGCGCTTCGTGCAGGAGCCGTGGCTCAACTACCGTTCGAAGCATGGACCGGCCGGGCGGCGCATGCGCCGGAGTTTCCGAGTCGACCTCCGGACTGTGCGCGCGCTCGATGCGGAGGAGCTCGCGCGGCTCGATGCGGCGAGTGGAATCGCCGGTGCCGCCGCGCGCGCACGTGCCGCCGCAAAGGACGCCCCGGTCACCAACCTCTGCGCGTTCCGCGCCGCGCTTGAGTGCATGCTTGCGTCGCATGCAGCGATCGATTCGTCGCTTCCGGTTGTCGTCTCGCAGCAGGAGGCGACCACGAGCGGCGTGCCGGTCGATCTCTTGGCGTTCATCCGGCCAGACGCCGGCCCCGACCTCGCGAACATCGAGGGCGCGCTGCTCGATCGCGTGTCGATTTCGGCACCCGCGTTCGGATTGCGGCTCTACCAGAATCTCGGCGACGCGCCGCCGGCAACTGCGCCGCTCGCGTTCCTCGCGGACGCCGACCTCGCTGCGGCCGGCATGCGCGGCACGTAGAGGCTGCTGCACGTCTCAGACGAAACTCATGGCAGCACCGCGGTCGAAGTCTGTGCCACCTGCTGCGTTGTGTCGTTGACAAGAATCGGTTCGGTGATCCAGATCTCATCCGCGTTGTCATCGCCCTTGCCCCAGACCGACACTCCGACGACGACGGGCAAGCCCGCGTGTGCGCCGAGCGGCACGCGCACGGTCTGCGCATCGGTGTTCCACGCGCTGGCGCTGGTCGCGCCTGGCGCCGGTCCGAGGTCGCGGGAGTGGGCGACTCGGCCATTGACGCTGATTCGCACGATCGCGCCGTTTCCGTGCTGCTGCTGCGCGTTGCGGTACGTGACCGAGAGCGACGTCGTCGCGTTTGGCACGCGGATGAGCCGTTCGTAGAGCACCTCCGAGTCGCCGCCGTAGGAGGAGAATCGGAACGGCGTCGTGGTGCTCTGTCCGGAGAGCCGGAATCCGGCCTGATGCGGCGGCGTATAGGTGCCGCCACGCTCGATTCCAGCGCCGTCGATGACGAACTTCCCGCCCGCTGCGACCATGCCGAGCGATTGGTTGACGGCCGGCGCGTCGGGCATCCGGCGCAGGAAGAGCATCTCGCGCGGCCGCTGCATGACGACGTCCATGCGCTGGCCGGCGGCGAGCCTTGCGTTGCGCCGTTGCACCGTGCCGTTCTCGGCGCGCACGATCACGTCGACGAATTCGGTGCGGGCGATGACTCCGAGCGTGCTGTCGGAGCGTGCGCTGCTTGGCGCGGTGGAGTTCGCGAACACGACGAGCGCGAAGTCCGGCGACTCGGTGTAGCGCGCGATCGAGCTGCCGGTCGGGCAGCGATCGATCTGCACGGCGGTCGTCGCTGTGGTGTCAACCCCAAGCGCATAGCGCGCGCTCGGCTGCAGCCCGATGCTGCGGGTTCCGTTCCACGCAGGCCAGCCCGCGATGCGCAGCGGCGAGTCGACCGACATCTCGTTCGTCACCCGCTGGTAGAGCGGCTGGCCGGACGTCGTCACGAGTTCCTGGATGTTCCCACGCACGCGGTACTGGTAGAGGGTTCCTGTCGACGCGCGATACTGCGCCACGACAGTCGGGTCCTTTGGCCACGTGGTGAAGTCAGGCTTGAGCGCGAGACGAGAGAAGATCTGCGCGCGCTCGACCATGTGCCGCGCGAGTCCCGCGCGCGCCTGAAACGAGACGTCGGTGGCCTCGAGCTGCGCGACGCCGCCAAGGGCGTCGGAGCATGCGACGACGGTCCACTTCCGCTGCTCCGACTCCGCATCGGTGGTCGGCACCCATGCGCGGGCCGCGCCGCCGAAGAGCATCGGACTGATCGGGCGATGTCGCGTCTCCCAGAGGCGTCGCGTGCTTTCCTCGCCCCAGACCTGCGAGTGGCGCATGGCCCAGGTCGACGCGAACGCCATGTTGTCGGGCGCGAACTCGGTGCCCATTGGAACGGGATTCCGCTGGAGCAGATCGCGGAACTGCGCCCATCCGCCCTGCGCGCCGTACAGCCCGCCGACCTCGCCGTTTCCGAAATCGCCCGCGGTGCCGCCGGTGTCCTCGTAGTTCGCATCGGCGCCTGTCTGCTGGCGCCACGTGATCATCTGGTTCGTGTGGTACGTGCGCCACTGCGGCGAGAGCGGGTCGAGGTAGATGAGCTGGTTCGGGGCGAAACTCGCGAACGTTCGCAGCGGCTGTCCGTAGGCGCTGAGCGAGTTGACCTTGCGTGGCAGCGCGAAGGATGCGATGCCGTCGCGCTGGAACACCGGCGACTGGTAGTTCACGCAGTAGGTGTTCACGTAGCCCATCGTCTTGATGCTGCGGCTGCGCGCTGCATTGACGAGGTTGATGAACGAGCTGCGCGGTGTCCAGTCGGGCAGCGCCGCATCGAAGTCGGGCTGGCGCGCGTACCAGTCGTGCAGCAGGACGGACGAGGGCGTCAGGAGCTTCTGCAGGCGGTCGAGCTGCTGCACCTGGTTCGCGCCGATCTTGTCGACGATGACGGAGATTCCAGCGGGCCACGCGATCGCATTGCGCATGGCGATCTCGCTCGCGAACGTCCGCGCGTACCAGTCGCGGTAGGGTGCCATTGCGTTCGGCCATGTCCCGCGGAAGGCGCCGACCCGCCACTTTCCGGGCTGTGCGGCGCGCTTTCCCTCGAACGGCATCTTGTTGACGGCTTCAAGGCCCATCGACGTGTTCGTCGCGTCGCCGCCGAAGAAGGCGACGTACGGCTTGAACGTCTGGTCTTCCATCCAGAGGCCGATCGAGCCGGTGTCGCCTTCGGCGACGAGCACGGGAGCCTCGAGGAATGGCGCCGAGTGGAGCACGCGCATCTGGTTCGACGCGAGATCAGCCGGCGTATAGACCATGCCGCCGAAGGACGCGACGTAGATCGAGTGGCGGGTGTGGAGATTGACGATCGGCACCATCACGCCGACGACATCGTGTGCCTGCGATGTGGCGTTCGCTGTGATGTCGATGATTCCCGTGGCTGGATCGACGAGCGCCTCGATCACGAGCGTGTCGTTCGGATACTGCGCGTTTCCGCAGGTGAGATTCGTCCAGGTGGCGCGCCCGCCTTGCGGCAGTGCGACGCAGTTCATCGTGGTGATGTTGCCGGGGGAGCGGTCGAGGCTTGCGATGCTGGTCGCGAGCTGGCCGCTGTAGAGGGGGTGCGAGGTCCACTCGCCGTGGAGGAGTCGAATGCCCGCGTAGCCGCCTGCTGCACACATGATGCCGCGGGGCATGTAGGGGCTGTTGGCGCCGCCGTTGGCGTGGACTTCGCCCGTCAATCGGTTCACGATCCGCGTGATCGCGCCGCGCTGGATGGTGATTTCGGTCGTCGGCGATGCGAGGCGGAAGCCATCGGAGAGGATCTCGAAGGCCTGCACTGCGGGAGAGCGTGCGGCGCCGTTTGCCGGTTGCGGCGAGCCGGCTTGCGGATGCGCGTCCGAGTCTGGCGCGAGGGCGAGGGCCGCGCATGCCGCGAGCGCGGCGGGGAGGAGGCGCCGGAGCGCGGCGAACCGCGCAAGAGCGTGGCAGGGCGGATGTTGAGTGATCATCGCGTTGGTGCCGAGGTTTGAGTTCGTGATAGGGTAGGTCGGGGAGCGAGGTTCGGAGGGAGTGCTGGCGCGGCGCGCGTTGGGAAGATCAGCGAGATCGGGCGTTCGTTCGGGGAACTGGGCATCGTGCGCGTCCATGTGCGCGTGCGGACGTGCACGCAGTCGCGAGTGCGTTTGGCCTCGCGCACGCAGTCAGATTGGCGCGCGTGGATCGAAGCGCCATGGTGTGGCACGACTCACGCGCGGCTGCGCGAATGAGATGTTGGCAGAACCGGGGAAGTGTGCGCGCTGGATGAGAGCGCGAGTTGTTGCTCGGTGCGTGGCGCGAGCTGTCGCTCGAGATTTGGCGCGAGCTGGGGCAGGGCGTGGCGGGTTTCGCGAAGTCTCACTACATGCATCGCTTGAACTCACGGGTGCCGGTCGGGAACTGCGAGTGATGAATCGGCGCGCGTCGGGCGGTCGCTGCATGAAGGGGTGCGAGTTCGGGTCGCTCCGAGCGATCAGCAACGCTCCGTGACGCCAAGGCGATCTGTGCGAGCGAGCGTTGGATGGGCCGCGAGAACGATCGTTCCATTATTGGACTGCGCGCGGCGCGACGGCGCGCAACGGCGCGCAATGGCGCGCGGCGGCGCGGGCATCCGGCGATCCGTCAGACAGAGCCCAGGGTGCCACAGCGAGATACCCCCGTGAGCGCGGGTGGCGGGGGAATCTCGAAGTCGCGAGGTTTCGCGGCGTTTGCGACCTCTTCGAATCGGGGGTAAACTCTTCGACCCGTCGCAAGGCGGGGAAACACAACTCGGGCGGATACTCAAGTGGTCAACGAGGACAGACTGTAAATCTGTTGGCTTCGCCTTCGGGGGTTCGAATCCCTCTCCGCCCACTGGAACGAAATGCACGAGGTTGCCCGGTCTCGCAAGGACTGGCGCAACCTCGCTGCGTTTCTGGAGTTAGCGTCGAAGTCTGCGTGTCGGTGCTTTTCGGCGCCGCTGCGTGCTGCACCCGATTTTGCACCTCAGGTGCACCTGATTTTGCACCGCCCTTTTCGTCGCGCTTCGTGATCCACGCGCCCACTCCCGTCACGGCCTTGAAGTGCAGGTCCTTCGACTGCAGGTAGTGCTTCGCGGCAACCGTCGGGCTGTGGCCGAGCCACTTCGAGCTCTCGTGGATCGGATGCTCGCCCGCCCAGTCGGTCGCGCAGGAGGCGCGGAGGTTCTGGAGAAGCCGCGGCCACCGCTTCAGGCCGGCGCGCGCGATGATTCTCTTGAAGCCCTTGGTGATGTTCGCGTGCGCCACCTGCGCCTGCGGCACCATGTCCACTTCGCCCTCCGCCGCGGCCTCGAACAGCTCCATCAGGATGGGCTGCAGCTCCTCGCACACCGGCACGCTGCGGACCGCGTGGTCCGCGCTCGCCGCCGTCTTCGGGCTGCGAACCGTGAGCGACTTCCGGTCCCAGTCGACATCGCTCCACTTCAGCTCGCGGATCTCGGTGGGGCAGCGAAGGCCGGCGTAGCGCGCGAGGCCGATGAGCGCGCGCCACTCGACGTTCGGGCTGGCATCGAGGAGCTTCTGCGTGTCCTCCTTCGAGATGTAGTACGCCCGGTCGGGGTTCGACTGGCTGCCGGACCGCATCCCCTCGAACGGACTCGCGTCGACCAGCTTCCACTGCCTGGCCTTGTTGAAGATCGCCTTCGCGATGTTCGTCCGCTTCGCCACCGTGGCGCGGGAGAGCGAGCGGGGGCCCGCCTTCTCCCGCACGCGGCCCGAGGCCGCGATCTTCGCCCTCCAGGCGTCGGCGTCGGCGGTGGTGATCTCGCGGACCGGCGTGTCGGCACCGAGATGGAGGAGGAGCGAGTCGGTGCACTGCTTGTACGCCGCCATGGTGCCCGACTTCACCGTGCGCGCCGCGAGAAAGCGTGCGATGAGCTCGCGCAGCGTGACCGCGGCCGCCTGCTTCGGCAGAAGCCCCGCCGACTCGAGCCGCTTCCGCATCGGATCGGGCAGCGCGTTGATCCACGCGATCAGCCCCGAGTCGTGCGGCGTCCCGAGCCGCTGGTCCTGCACCAGCTGCTCGACGCGCAGCTTCGTGGTCTCGGCCTGCTTCTTCGTCGCCTTGCCGAGCGACACCTTGCGGCGGCGTCCGTCGCTGCCCTGGAAGTAGATGTGCGTGGTGCCCGTGTCCTTGTCCCTCGAGACGCTCGCCATGAGTCAGCCCTCCGCCTTCGTCGTGCGGCGCGACGCGATGAACGCGTCGATGTCTGCACGCGCGTAGCGCACGCTGCGTCCGATCTTGATCGCGGGCAGCGCGCCCGACTTCGTGAGACCCCAAAGTGTCCGCGGCGAGACCGTGAGAAGCTTCGCAGCCTCCTCCGCCGTCAGAAGTCCGTCGATCGATATCGCCTTGTTTCCAGCGCGATTCTGCATATCCGTTTCCTCACTCTCCATGCGGTTCCTGCTGCGGGCTGCATCGGCGAACACCGTCGAGCAGCCACATGCGGCCCGACCTTATCCCGAAGAAAATGCCGTTAAAAGCAGAGCGAACGAGAATTCTCGATGATCGCGACTTTCCTGCGACGGCCACGGTCACGGCGTCGTCGGCGAGGCGCCGCGAGAACCTCGACGCGTGCGTCACAGCGTCACGAGCGTCACGAGCGTCAGCGCCGAAGCCGAGCGTCGATTTATAAACATCAAAGGCTGGAGGAAGGGCGCTGCGCCATCTGGCCTCGCGAAGAAGGGCGGCGTGAGCCACGCCTGGTCCGCAACGCGAGGCCCGCGGCAGGGCGGGGCAGATCAACGACGAACCCCGCCGCGAGGCGCGGCGCAGTGAGACGACCGTCCCTGCGGGCGCCAGCTGGCAGCCCCGCAACCGGCCTCTGTTTCCTGCCGTCAGCCTGAAAGAAGACTCCATGTCAACCCCGCCAACCGCGGCGGCTCCATCGGTCACGGCACGCCGCCGACCGGCGCCTCTGCCCGCGGGATCCTGCGTAGATTCTCGAAGCCGCTTGGATTCCACCCCCTGATCCGCTACCTTTCGTCAACCTCTCGGGGATTCACCTCGGGGAGAAAGGATCGACCAATGAACTTCAGGTGGATGGTTTTCGTCTGCGCGGCCGCCGTCACGGCAGGCGCGCATGGGCAGGATGCGGTGCAGTGGCGCGTGGAGGATGGGGGGAACGGGCATTGGTACCAGTTCGATCAGACGGTTCTTCACTGGGCGCCTCACCGCGATCGAGCCGCCGCCAGAGGTTGCTACCTCGCGACGATCACATCGGAAACTGAACGGCAATTCGTAGCGTCGATTCTGTTCCTTCAGGAAGCAGACATCTGGCTTGGTGGGAAGACCAATTGGCCATCCCCGATTACATGGATCACGGGCGAAGCGTTTGTTTTCGTACCTTCATATTGGTGTCCGCCGAATGGCTACAACCCTGGTGGTGGCTATGCGATAGAGGTCTGTGGGCGCGGCAACTGCTCCGTACAGTTCTGCTGGAACATCGAATCCGAGACGAGCGCTGGATGGCCGGGAAACAAGGCCGTGTACGAATGGTCCGCCGACTGCAACGGCGACGGCATCGTCGACTACGGCCAGTGCCGTGACGGCTCGCTGCCCGACTACAACGGCAACAACATCCCCGACTGCTGCGAGGCGGGAACGCCGTGCGCCGCCGGGAGCTACCCAGTCCAGTGGCGTGTCGAGGACGGGGGGAACGGCCACTGGTATGCGATCCGCCCGTCCGGTCTGCCACCCTTCAGCGCGGGAAACTGGGAAGCGCTTCGCGCCCTGGCGCTGGCACAAGGCGGCAGCCTCGCCCAGGTCGAGACCGGCGCTGAGAATCCCTTCGTTCGTCGCTTGCTCGATCCCATTGCGCTCGGCGGTGAGGTCTGGGCATATCTCGGGGCGACCCACGATGGAACGAGCGACTGCTCGTCGACAACCTGGCGATGGCTCGACGGGTCAGCGCTGTCATACTTGAATTGGGCGCCGGGCCAACCGAACTGTCTCTACACCAACGGTGTTCTGGACGAGCCGCGCTTGGCGATCCGCAGCGTGTCGGGCGCTTGGGGAGACTGGAGCCCAATCGAGCTGACCCGCGGGGTTGTCGAATGGTCCGCGGACTGCAACAACGATGGGCTGGTTGACTACGGCCAGATCCTTACGGGTCAGCTTGCGGACTCGAACCAGAACGGGGTTCCGGACGCGTGCGAGGCGGATCCATGCCCCGGCGACATCACCGGAAATGGCATCGTCAACAGCACCGATCTCGCAGTCGTCCTCTCCGCGTGGGGATCCGATGGACAGGCGAAGTTCGATGCCGACGTCGACAACAACGGAACTGTCGATAGCGCCGACCTGGCGTTCGTGCTGTCCGGGTGGGGAGCGTGCCCGTGAGTTGACAGGCTGTGGACCCGCGCTTCGCAGCCCCGTCGGAGGGCGCCGCGGCGTCCGAGTGGATGAACCTGAGATTTAAAAGGAGGAGATGACCATGAGCAAGATCACGACCGGAGTCGGACTGTGCGCGCTCGCACTTTCCATCGTCGCATTCCCGATCATCGACCGCGTCCTGCCCCGCGCCGAGGCCACGGTGCCGACCGCGGCGGTGCAGGCCATCGCGTCGGCTGCGCATGCGCAGGCGGGCGGGGAGCCGACGGTGGTGTGGTACGGAATCGGGGATGGGGGAGCTGTCGGCGACCAACAGGGTATCGACCGCGTCTACCGAGCGTGGTCGGACGGGACGATTGAAGTCCTTTGGGTCTACAACATGACCTCGGGCGCAGCATGCCTTGCGTACCCGCGGTGTGGCTGGAAGGTCATCTCCTCCCCAACCGAGGGCTTCAAGGCCGCAGCCGACATCAACGCTGACGAGAATGTCGACAGCGCCGACCTCGGCACGCTCCTCTCGAGTTGGGGCGACGCACCCCGCGTGCCGTTCCCGCCGTCGGACTGCCCGCTGAACCTCGTCAACCCCTGAACCACCTCCATGAACCGCCTCGCAACCGCCATCGTCCTCGGCGTCGCTTCCGTCGCCATCGCCGACACCACCGTGACCACGGTCCCGCTCCCCGGTGGCACCTCCGCGGTCGGTGCCTACACCCTCGCGGGGGTCTACGGTCAGTCCACCTCGCTCGGTGCCGCGGCCGCGCAGTCCGTTCGGCTCGCGCCGGGCTACCTCTGCGTTGAAACGAGTGATCTCGCCCGTGCCGGCGACATCAATCGTGACGGGCTCGTCAACAGCGTCGACCTCGCGATCGTCCTGACCGCGTGGGGCGTGTGCGGCGCTGGGGCGTGTCCCGCCGACTTCGACCGCGATGGCTTCGTCAACAGCGCCGACCTCGCCGTCGTCCTGAGCAACTGGGGCTGATCGCCCCGTACTGCATTTCTGCTTCTTCGATTGGAACCATCACATGCGCACGCCTCTCGCCTTCGTCTTCGGCGCCCTCGCCGCCACCCTCATCGCCGCCGCCGCCTTCCGTGGCGGGGGCCAGCCCGTCGACAGCACCTTCACCTACCAGGGCCAGCTTCGGAACGCCGGCCAGCTGGTGAACGGGAACGTCGATGTCCGCTTCACCCTCTGGGACTCGGATGTCGGCGGCACCCAGGTCGGGAACGCGAACTCCTTCACGAACTACCCGCTCACCGACGGGCGCTTCGCCCTGGGCCTCAACTTCGGCACGGGCGCCTTCAACGGCGATCAGCGCTGGGTGCAGGTCGAGTTCCGCTCGCCGGCAGGCGTGGGGCAGTACCTGACCCTGAACCCGCGCGACAAGATCATGGCGACGCCGTATGCGCTCTACGCCCTGAACGGCACGGCCAGCCAGTGGAACTACAACCCGAAGACTCAGGCGTTGACGGCTGCGGCGAATGTCTCGAAGGTCGGCATCGGGACGAGCACGCCGACGGCGGCGCTCGAGGTGGTGAGCGCGACGGGCGGGGACGACGCGGTGAAGCTGCCGGCGGGGAGCATCGGAGCGGGGGAGATTTCCGGCGACTTCGCTCCTGCCGCAACATTCACCGTCTACACCGAAGCAGGCTCCACCCCGGTCGCTACTCGTGAAATCATCGTGCCATCCAGCGGCAAACTGGTGGTCTTTGGCAAATACTCGGGACAGGGTGGGGACTTCAGAGTCCTCGTCGATGACACCCAGTACGTGACCGAGGACTTGAACACCGGCAACAGCATGCAGCCAATTGGGAAGGGGACCTTCGTCTTCGTCGTGCCCGTAACGGCCGGTCCCCATCGAATCTCGTGCGTGCGCTCACCGTACGGCTATGGACTCTCGGTCCAGTTCACGGTGATGCTTGTGCACGGGGACATGCCGGTCTCGGTGGTGGATCCGTAACGGATGACTTCGATGTCATGTTCCGCGTGCCGTTCCCGCCATCGGACTGCCTGCTGAACCTCGTCAATCCGTGATGCGGCGACGGTCCACCGCCACCGCCCGTGCGGAAACCCCCCTCTAGGGGCTCGCCAGCGGGGGTTTCGGGCGGTTGCCTTCGGTCGTGCGCCACCGCCATGGCAGCGATGACGGGGTGTAGCCGAATCTGGCTCGGCACGGCACCACCCTCGGGCCTGCACCCTGGTCCATCCCAGGCCTAAATAGCAGGCATTTCCGTGTCAATATGCATGAAGGGCCTTCGCCCTCTCCGACCCCGCCCTGACCGGCGGGGTTGTTCGTTTTTGGGCCTCGTCAGCCCCTTCACGAAAGGAGCGCGGTCCATGCCATTGACCGTGAACGTGGGCCTCAACAGGAAGGCCAGCCGGGACTTTCAGTCCGCAGGCGTCAGCATCAACCTCTCGGCGGAGCTCGACATGGGGCTCCTCGGCGATCCGCCTCGCCTCCAGCAAGAGGTCGCCAAGGTGTACGCGCAGGCATCGGAGGCGATCGACCGGCAGCTTGCCTCGATGGGAGGTCAGCGGGGGAGTGGCGCAGGGTCGGGAAGCGGCCGCGTGCACGGACCGTTGACGGTGACGGAGGGATCGACCAACGGTTCGACCACGGGATCGACCACTGGATCGACCACTGGATCGACCACTGGATCGAGCATGGCGCAGGGAAGTGGCCGCGTGCACGGTCCATTGACGGTGACGGAGGCATCGAGTCGGGGGCTGGTGGATGAACCGCATTCCACCAACCAACAGCCCGAACCGCCCGGACAGCCCGGTGGTGAAACCGTCGATCCATCCGGCAACACCCTTGACCGTCACCGTCAACAGTCCCGACACCGTCACTCTTTGGAGAATCATCCACTGACTCGAAACGGGAACGGCCGTGGTGGTCCGTGGACGGGCCATGGAAACGGCCACGGAAACGGCCACGGAAACGGCTACGGCGGTGCGGTGCGCCCTGCCACGGAGAGCCAACTGAAGGCGTTGCGGTCGATGTGCAAGCGCCACCGCCTTGACCTCGACCACGAGGCTCACGAGGAGTTCGGGATCGAGTCCGCGGATCAGTTGGACATCCGCCAGGCGTCGCAGCTGATCGATGCTCTGAAGGGTCGCCTCCAGCCGGCCGCCGATGGGCGTGGAAGGAGCCACGCATGACGGCCACCAGACCGCGACCGAAGGTGGGAGTCAAGGCATCGCCAAGGCGACGACCGAAGGTGGATGCCTCGAAGGCGGATGCCATGAAGTTGGATTCCGTGAAGGTGTCCACCGACGGCAGCGTGCAGAGGACCCCTGGTGCTGAAACCCCTGTTCCCGCTGCGGGAGCGGGGGTTTCTGCCATGGGGGTGCCGGGGAAGGACATGGCAGATGCCAAGGTGAAAGCCTGGGAGTCTGCTCCGCCGTCACCGTCACCGTCACCGTCAACGCCCTCTGCCGAGGCTCTCTCCATCACCGGCCGGCCGCACCTGTCATGGACGCAGGTGTCGTCGTACCAGCAGTGCCCGCGGGCATTCGCCTTCAAGTACGTCGAGCGGGCCGAACCCGACTTCGTGCCGTCGAGCCTGCTGTTCGGCTCGGCGATGCACGAGGCCTTCGCCAAGGTCCATGAATGCGACATGGAAGGACTGCCGTGTCCATCCTCGGCGGAGCTCGCAGGCAAGGTGTCGAACCTCCTGAACTCCTCGCTCCTCCCGGTGAAGTACTCGAAGGGCGAAAGTTCGGAAACCCTCCACGCCCTCGGGCAGCGCATGGTGGATGCGTTCCTCGCTTCACCAGAGTCGCGGCCCGAGGGGCAGGTCGTGTGCGTCGAGGACCGCACCTCGGGCGTGATCGACCCGGCGATTCCCCCGATCGAGGGCAAGGTCGACTTCGTGCACCTGACGAAGGACGGGCTCGTGCTCAGGGACTACAAGACCGCACGCTCGAGGTGGAACCCCGACAAGGTCGAGGAGTCCGCGCCGCAGCTTCGGCTGTACGCCACACTTCTCGACCGCGAGCTCGACGGCTGGCGGCGGATCACCGCGATGGAGTTCGTGACCGTGACCAAGGCCGTGAAGCCTGTCGTCACCACGCATGCCGTCGCGATGAGGCACGAATCCGTGCAGGCTTGCATCGATCAGATCGGCCAGGTGTGGGACGGCATCCGCAAGGGCGTCTTCCCCACGAGGCCGGGCTGGCCGTGCAAGACCTGCCCGTACGCATCGAAATGCCCTGCGGCCATCAACCCCGCGGGAGCATCCGATGAACCCTGACCTCGCACGGGCCCTCGCCATGTTCGGCGTCGCCGTGCGGGTGTTCCTCGCGACCTTCTTCCGCATCATCGAAGTCGTCGCGGGGCTTCTCGCGCGGGTGCTCTTCACCCGCTGATTCCGAATCGTTTCAACCCGCGCCCCTCCCGGCATGCACTCCGCTGTTCACCACGGGGCGCGTGCCCCGTGGGGCGTGGTGGTGTCGCGGAGGGGTGCTTTCGCAACCCCAACACGAAGGAAGCACATGACCATGACCGCACAGAAGAAGAAGAACACCCGGCAGAAGCCGAAGCCGCTCACGCCCGACGAGATCGGCATGATTTTCGAGAAGAAGCGCAGCGAGCGCAGGGCCGCCATCGAGGCGCTCGTGGCGAAGGCCAAGGAGGAGGGCCGCCCGTCGGAGCGGATCGTCGCGGCGATCGTCTACGACTCGGAGCATGCGCC
>JBIKXP010000328.1:0-2641 GCA_044355685.1 Phycisphaerales bacterium | reverse complement strand
GGCGGGCGTCGGCGCCTGCTGGCGCTCGTCGCGCGCGCCGATCGGCTGGGACGCGGCGATGAACGACCGCGGCGATGCAAGCCTCGACGGCGAGGGCGTCGTTTGGCTGAGCCTGCGTGCGGAATTTTAGATACCCGTTTCGTGGGCGTTCCGGCGATCGGCGAAGCATCGCGGACAGGACGTCCGCGATCGCACGCGTGCATCTCGGACGTTTCGTGGAGCCCATGCGTGTCGCGGCCGCGGATTTTTCAGTTGGCCAACGCGCCTTGTGCAAGTGCGCGGACTCCGAGGCTACGCTGTCTCCATGATTCGTTCGCTTGCGTCTCTCGCGGTTTCCCTCGCCTGCACGGTCAGCGCCTTCGCGACCGACATCTATGTCACAGGCTTCAACGACTACGGAACCGGCACGCTGAGCGGCCAATCCGCATGGTTCGGCCCGACCGGCACGTGGGCTGTGAGCGGATCGACGAATAGCCCGTTCCTCCCCGGATCTGTGATCGGCCCAGGCGTGCAGCCGGGCGTGAATCCCGTCGGTGGCAAGGGCAAGATGGTTCGCCTCTGCACCGAGCGGTTCCTCAATGGTCGTACCAAGGCGTGGCTTGACCTACTCAACAGCGGCAAATGGGCGGCGGCGAGCGCCGGCGGCAACTCGGTGCTCGAGACGACGGTGAAGATCTTCATTCCGAGCGGTCAGACCGTGACGTCGTCGTTCGGCATCATGATCTCGAAGAGCTCGTTCGAGACTGCGGGCGGCTTCCTCGTCAGCGCGCAGACTGGCGCGATCAGCCTGATGAACAATGGCTACGCGCCGGCGAACCGCACGGCGACCGGCGCCGTCGCCACGCTCAATGCGTGGAATGAGTTCACGTATCGCTGGAACGTCGCGAACGGACAGGGCAAGCTTCTCCTGAACGGCGCGCTTGTCGCGACGCACACCACCACGCTTTCCGGCAGCGTGTACGCGTCGAACCTCTTTGCGACGACCGATTCGTCGCCAGGTTCGAGCAACTCCTTCGGATTCTTCGATGATCTTTCGATCGCGGCGGTATCTCCCGCGACGCCTTGCCCGGGCGACTTCAACAACGACGGCCAGCGCGATTCGAGCGATCTCGGCGTCCTGCTGAGCTCGTGGGGCACCGCGGCCGGCGACATCAACGGCGACGGACAGACCGACTCGGCCGACCTCGGCGTCCTGCTGGCCGGCTGGGGCCCATGCGGGTGAGTTGAGGATTGCAGCGCCTTCTGTCGTGCCCAAGTCGCAGACGCTCGCGGCGGGCGCGAGCTGGCCTTGCGGCAGCGCGGTCACGTACGCGGTCGAGCCGTACTGCGCGACGTCGCGCGTGCTGATGGTGCCGTCGCGGTCCCAGTGACGCTACTTCTTGCGCGGCTCGGCACGGATGCGGATCGGCCTGCTCGATCTACCGATCATCTGCGCGCTCTCCGCGCGCGCGGCTGGTCGGCTCTTGCGTGCCGATGCTCCCTTGCCCGCTACGGCGGCGGTACTCGTGGGCTTCTTGGCACGGTCGCGCGCGGCATGCTTGCGCCGAGCGCTCTCGGCCTCCAGCCTCGCGTCGATCTCCGCGAAGCTTGCACGGGTCTCGTTCTGGGTCTTGCGTGCGCGCTTCGCGATGTCGATGAGCATCTCGGTGGCGTCGCACTTCTTGGCGCCCGCAGCGGTCGCCCCGTAGTACCCCAGGGTGACGCGCCGCTTCGCGGGAAACAGAGTGACAAGGCGCAACTCGAGCAGATCTGAGAGTCTCCCGTTGAACGTGTCCAACGCCGCGACAAGGTGCTCATGGTCGTGGTCGTCCTGCGTCGGCCGCCTCATCGACCGATCGTACTCCCTCGCCCTGCGGGCGCATATGCGCGAAAGCGCCATGTAGCCCTCGCGATTGCAGAGCAGGGTGAGCAGCGGCATCGACGTCTGAGCGCCGTGTCGGTTGTCCCAAAGCGAATAGCCTAGTTTCGCAACGATCTCGGGCTTCGGGTGCTTCCGTGCTTGGGGGCGTGCCGCCTGCTTGGAGGTCTTCTTTGGCATGTGGTTCTAGGTTCTGTCTGACGGATCGCCGAAGGCCAAGACTGATGATCCTTGGAATCCGCATCGGCGCCCGGTTGGCAATGAGGGGAAACGAAACTGTATCCCCAATGATCCAACCACGCGATACAGTGAGTTGAACCCGACGCCGCCAGCCGGGATGCCGCGCGGATTGAAGCCCGGCCGATCCGTCAGACAGAACCTAGTCTCGTTTCTGCGCTCGCCGCCACATCAGGCTAGAGCGTGTTATGCACTCATGGCAAAGCACCGCGCAAGCATGATGCACGCAAACACTGCGAAGTGAAGCCCCGCGACCGTCTTCGGCAGCCGCTCGAAGTCCTTGGCCAGCCTGCGGAAGCGCGTCATCCACGCGAAGCTCCGCTCGACCACCCAGCGCCTCGGCAGCAACACGAAGCCACGCTTCGCCTCGGACAGCTTCACGACGTGCAGCATGATCCCGTGGTCTTCCGCTCCGACCTTGAGATCGTCCTGCGCCTGCTCGCCCGTGTAGCCCTGGTCGACGTACGCCAGCTCGACGTTCTGCCCCGTCGCCTTCTGCACGGCCTTCGCGGTGCGCCGCACCTGCGAGCGGTCCTGCTTGTCGGC
>JBIKXP010000327.1:0-2661 GCA_044355685.1 Phycisphaerales bacterium | reverse complement strand
AAGCGAGTCGCGAGCGATCAATCTAGCCTCGCGACGCCTCGACTCCGAGCGTCTTATAGATGCGCCGCGTCGCGTCGGTCTTGTTCAGCGTGTAGAAGTGGATCCCAGCGACGTCGTTGTCGAGGAGATCGCGGCACTGCTCCGTCGCCCAGTGAATGCCCGCGTTCTCGATCGCCTCGGCGTTTCCCTTGCAGCGCGCAATCGCTTTCAGGAGCGACGCGGGGAAGCGCGTGCCTGCCGCAAGATCCGCCATGCGCTTTAGGCCGCCGCCGCTCGTGATCGGCATGATTCCCGCGACGATCGGCGCTCGGATGCCGGCGAGCTCACACCGCGCGCGCCAGTCGTGGAACGCATGGTTGTCGAAGAAAAGCTGCGTCACGATGTAGTCCGCGCCTTCGTCGCACTTCGCCTTCAGGTGCTCGAGTTGGACGAGCGTGTTTGGCGTCTCGGTGTGACCCTCTGGGAATCCCGCGACGCCGATCCCGAAGCCGCGGCCTCCGTTCACGCCGAGGCGCTCGCCCTCGCGCTTGATGAAGCGCACGAGATCGGCGGCGTGTCGGAAGTCGCCGAGCGCGAGGATGCGCGCGCCCGACGGCGGGTCGCCGCGCAGCGCGAGCACGGTGCCCACGCCATTCGCTGCGTAGAGCTCGAGAATCGCGCGGATCTCGTCCCTCGTGTGGCCGAAGCAGGTGAGGTGCGGGACTGGCTCGAGCTTGGTTTCGCGCCGCAGACGCACCACGAGCGCGTGGGTGTTGTCGCGGGTGGAACCACCGGCGCCGTAGGTCACCGACACGAAGCTTGGCGCCAACGGCTCGAACTCGGCGATCGAGCGGTAGAGCGATTCCCAGCCCGCATCGGTCTTCGGGGGGAAGAACTCGAAGCTGAGCGAGGTCGCGTCGCGGGCTAAGACATCGGCGATGTGCATCGCCGGGGAGGGTAGCCGAGCCGAAGGGCTTCTGAGCCAGACCGTGAGGCCGTACCATGCGTGTGCGGTGCCCAATCGACGCTCCATTCCCAAGCCGGCGGCGAGACGGCTCAGCCTCTACCTGCGCGAACTGTCAAGCCGGCTCGAGGCGGGCGAGGAAACGGTGAGTTCGAAGGCCCTCGGGCGTTCGCTCGGCCTCACCGATGCGCAGGTGCGAAAGGATCTCGCGCTCTTCGGCCAGTTTGGGCATCCCGGACGGGGCTATGCCGTGGGAGAACTCGTCGAATCGCTTCGCCGGATCATGGGCCGCGACCGCGAGTGGACTGCCTGCGTGGTCGGGGCCGGCAACATTGGACGCGCGCTGCTCAGCTACGACCGCTTCCAGCGCGAGGGCTTCCGCATTGCCGCCGTATTCGATGCGGATCCGGCGGCGGCTGGCAAGGAAGTCGCCAGAGATCTGCGGGTCCGGAAAATGTCGGAACTCGCGGCGGTCGTCGCGGCCGAGGGCATCTCGATCGGGATCATTGCCGTGCCGCGCGACGCGGCCCAACAGGTCGCCGACGCGCTGGTGGCGGCGGGGGTCAAGGGCATCCTCAACTTCGCCCCGCGCCGGATCGAGGTGCGCGAGGGCATCGCCATCGTCAGCGTCGATTTCACCGTCGCCCTCGAGCAGATTGCGTTTCAGATCGCCTTCGGCCATTCGCCCTCCGCGGACGGCGACGACGATCTGAACGAGGGACCCGATGACGCCGAGGCGCCGACGCGCGGCTGACTCGGACAGAACCGGGCCGCTGGCGTACACTCGGCCGAGCCATGACCAAGCGAACACAACGGGTGATTTCAGCTGCATGCGCCATCGGAGTCGCAGCCTTCTCGGCGGGCGTTCCCGCCGGTTGCGCCGGACGCGCCCTTGTCCCGAACGAGGCCGACACGCTGCGCGAGCAGCTTGCCCGCCGGACGGGCGAGCGCGACGCGGCCTTGGCGAAGGTCTCCGAGCTTGACGCGAAGCTCTTGCGGCTTTCCGCCGAGCAAGCGACGAAGATCGACCCTGAGGTCGCGCAGGCGCTTCCCGCACTCGCGAGACTCGAGATCTCCGACCTGTCGACGGCACGCCTGACCTCGCAGAACACCGCCAATCTTGCGGTGGTCATCGAGCCGACGGATGCGCTTGGCCGGTTCCTTCAGGTGACGGGCACGGTCCGGGTGACGGCCGCCGCGGTCGTGGCTGGCGACCCTCCGCTGGCCGCCGGAACGCTGACGCTCGGCCCGGCCGCGCTGCGCGAGCGCTACCGCAGCAGCATGATGGGCACCCACTACACGCTTGAGTTCCCGATCGAGTGGACGGGCGACAAGCCGGCGTCTGCGATCTCGGTTGTGTGCGAGTTCAAGGACGGCCTGAGCGGCCGCACCTACGGCACGGCGGCAACCCTGCCCGTGTCCCGACGGCCGGCAGCGACGAAGCCAGAAGGCAGTGAGAAACGCTAGGATTCTGCCCATGGCACGCCGAGATACCTCACCACGCATTCGTCTGGCTCTGCTCGTCGTCAGCGCGTGTGCCCTCGGTTCCCTCGGCTCCGCGCTCGGAGGCTGCCAGCGGGCGCTGTTCCCGTCGGATCTGCCCCGCAACCAGTTCGAGACCTACGACCGCATGCGACAGCGCTACGTGCCGCTCGAGGAGCCCGACGTGTTCGGCACCCCGCAGCCGGCGCTGCGCGCACGTCTCGGCCAGCAGCAGT
>JBIKXP010000140.1:0-9012 GCA_044355685.1 Phycisphaerales bacterium | reverse complement strand
CGGCCATCGTGTACGCGGCCTCGAACGGCGCGGTGGGAACGCTTCCCGCCACGCAGTTCCGCGCGCGCGTGCTCGACTTCTTCGATCTTGAGTCGGGTGAGATGGCGGGTGGGACGCTTCAGGCCACGGACATCGATGGTGATGGTCTGATCGAGTATGCGAACCTCTACGATTCGCGTGGCGCGCTGCCGGACGCTGATCCGCTCGATCGCACGCTTGTCTTCGACGCCACCACGGCATGGGACGTGAACGACGTCGATTCTCCGCAGGCTGGTGGTGGCGGTGCGTTGGCCCCGAACACGCGCTACCGGAACGCCACCGAGTCGGTGAGCCTTCTCCGCGTGATCCCGCCGCCGGCGGGTGTTCCGGGTACGCCCAAGACCGTCGTCGTCGATCGCTTCGAGAACAAGGTCAGCGGTCGTCGGGTCGACTTCATCGAGCCGATGAAGCGCCTCTTCGAGGACCCTCAGCTCTCGCCGCCGCCGCGCAACTACCAGTACTCGGCAAGCCGCAAGTCAGTCGACTGCATTCGGCTCGAGGACAACGACTTCTTCATGACCTGGGTTCGCTCGAGCCGCATCTGGGCGCTCGACGTCAGCACGTGGACTGGCAACGCGCAGGCGGGCGATCCGCGGATCTCTGCCGAGGAGCTCTCGCCGCGCTATGTGTTCAGCGTCGCGACGCGTCCTGCGCTGGTGACGCGCGGCCTCAAGGGCGTTCGCGGCACGAACGGCGACGCGCCCTACACAGGTGAGATGTTCAAGAGCGGCACCGACCCCGACACCAACGTCACCACGGTCAGCCCGACCGCGGCGCGTTGGCCGCGCTTCAACTGCTTCGATGTCTTCGGCGAGCGCCTCCTGCGCTCGAAGCCGGTGTTCTTCTCGAACATCGTGGCCTGGCCGTCAAGCGCGCCGGCGGGCGCGCCGGTCGAGGTCGTCTATGAGGTGACTCCGGGCGGTGCGCCGATCCCGTTCCTGCCGAACCAGATGGATCCGTACCCCGAGGCGCAGACCGGCGTGACCGAGTTTGCAGGCACGGACTACGTCTGGCAGATCGGCGGCAAGGGCGTGGGCGCCATCACGGGCGAGCCGACCAACCCCGCGCAGTCGGAGTGGGTCGAGTTCGCAGAGCTCGATTCGCTCGCGATTCCCTTCCAGGTGAACCAGCGCGACTCCGACTTCGACCAGATCGGCGAGGTCCTCGACGTCTTCGTCTGGGGTCACGTCTTCGAGAACTGGGCGACGCCGGACACCGTGCGTACGTTCTCCGAGATCCTCGTCGACGACGACGAGGACAGCGAGTTCTACCCCGGCACCGGTGTGTATCTGAACCGCTTGCAACTTGGCGGTGTGAACGCGCCGGTGTTTGGGCGCCGCTTCGAGCCAGGCGCAACGCCGGGCACGCTCGATCCGGTCCGCGGCTACCGCCCGTGGCGACCGGCGCTGCCGCTGGGCATCTCGATCCTCGATGGGCTGACCATCGATGGCCCCGGACGCAACACGTTCGACCGCAACGCGAACAGCCTGCTCGAGCTCACCGCTGCGCCGGGCTCGAACTTCGATCTCATTCGCGCGGAAGAGCGCCAGTTCCGTCTGGCGAACTCGTTCTCCGGCCGCATGACGCCGGGTCTCGTCAACATCAACACCGCGCTGCCTGAGGTCATGCAGACGCTGCCGATGATGACGCGCACCCCGAAGAACACCGACAACATCTCGCCCTATTCGCACCTCGTCGACATGATCCGAGCCTATCGCGATCTGTCGCTCTTCGGCGCGCCGGCGCCAATTCCGACTCCGCCGACCTACGTCCAGCGCGGACGCTTCGGCGAGCCCGACGAGACTCGGTTCTTCGAAGGCATGCGCGCAGAGCAAGGGTTCGCCTCGCTCGGCGAACTCATGCTTCTGCGGAGAACCCCGGACCCGTCTGTGGTCGCTCCGCATCTTGCCGCCTCGTACAGCGTGCAGTGGCTCGGGCTCGATCCCTACAACAATCTCGACGGCGATTTCAACGAGTATGACCGCGGCTATGCGTGGGGAACCGATCGCACGGTCGGCCGACCGCGTCAGCTGCCGGAGGACATCTTCCTGGCCGTTACGCCGCCCGCACTGCAGAACGTGCCGTTCAAGTTGCAGGATGAGCCGCTTGGCGACGCTGAGGATCTCAACCTGCTCTTCAAGGGGATCTCGAACCTCGTGACGACGCGCAGCGACGTGTTCACCGTCTACCTCCGCGTCCGCCAGGTTCGGCAGAACCCGGTGACCGGCGTCTGGGACGGCACGAACCCCGAGTTCATCGTCGATGACTCGCGATACGTGATGGGCGTCGATCGGAGCCAGGTCAACAGTCCGTCCGATCAGCCCCGGATCCTCTACTTCCAGAAGTGTCCGAATTAGGAGCGGCGGCTGCTTGCGGCAGCCGCAACACTCTCGCGACCGCGGCATCACTCCCGCCGCCGCGAGTAGGCGGCAACCAGGCGGTCGACGATCGCGGGGTGCCCCGCGAACACGCCCTTGTTCGCCGTCAGTTCGCGGCCACGGCCGAAGTCAAGCGGGAAGCCGTCGACGTCGGTTACCTTCGCGCCGGCCTCCGCCGCAATCAGGGCGCCCGCCGCGTGATCCCAGATCTTCTCGCGATAGTCGGCCTTCACTGGGAGGCGCAGGTAGATGTCCGCGCCGCCGCGGGCGACGACGGCGTACTTGCATTGGCTATCGAGCCGCGCCGGGGTGCCGGACGCCCCGATCGATGCAAGAAGTTGCGCCGAGAGATCGAGTTTCGAATGCTCGGCCTCGACCGACTCGCACGCCCGCACGGGCATCCCGGCGTGCCATTCGCGCATATGGAGTTGCCTTGGTTCGCCGTGATCGCGCTCAAGCCACGCGCCGCCATCCTTGATTGCAAACGCGAGCGATCCCACGGGATCGGGTCGGTCGAATCCCGAGTCTACGGCGGGGAGGTTCGGGCATCCGAGGACGCCATAGGTGGGCGCGCCCTTCTCGATCAGCGCAAGCGAGATGGCGTATTGCTGCCGGCGCAAGAAGCCCTTCGTGCCATCGACGGGGTCGAGCGTGAAGAACGCGGTCGCATTCGGTTCGCCTCGTCCGCGATCGATCGCGGCAAGGCACTCGCTTCGCTTCACGGGCCTGCCGAGCGCCCGCGCCACGGCGTCGACCACTTGTGCAAGGAGCGCGGCGCTTTCGGGCTGTCGGAGCGCCTCCGCGCTCTCTTCTCCGACAAGCGGATTGTCCTTCAGGACCGGCGCGAGTTCGAGGGCGATGACGGCCTGGCTCGCCCAGTCGGCGACCGTCACGGGCGAGCGATCATCCTTCGCAAGTCGATCAAGGCTCGGTGCCGACTGAACGATTCGCGCGGCCGACATGGCCTTGCGCACGGCGCGCAGCATGAACAGGAGGTCGATTCCGTGCTCGGAGGCGCCGGACGCGGAAGGGGGAGTGTCGCTCTCTCGGCTCATGCGTCGACCTCAAGGTGGGTTGCGGCGCGATCAGCTTCCGCCGCGGGGTTCGCGCGCATCGACGGCACGGGCCGGCGCCACGGGAACCAGTTCCGTCACGATGCGGCGCACGATCGCCTCCTGTACGCCCTTCGCGCGTGAGATCTGGTCGCCCTGCGCGAGGTTGTTCCCGAGGATGCTGAAGGCGATGGCGCGGCCGTCGGGCGCGATGGCGACGCCCGAGAGGCAGCTCACGCCGCGGATGTAGCCGGTCTTGCAGCGCACTTCGACCGAACTGCGCTCGAGATCATCGAAACGCTTGCGCACGGTCCCGGTTTTGCCCGCGATGGCGAAACTTCCGAAGTACATCGGAGCAAGGCGCGAGTCTCGTGCGAACGAGGCGAGCCAGCGGGTCAGCCCTGCAGCGGTGACGCGGTTCTCCTGCGAAAGCCCGCTTCCGTCGTCGATCGTCCACGCGGAGAGCGATTCGGCGCCGAGCACCTCCGCCAACGACTGGCGAAGTGCTGCGCGGCCAGTTGGCCAGCTTCCCGCCGTGAACCCTGGGCCGGGAAGGCGCGCCTCTGCCGCTGCGGACGCATTCGCGAGGGCGGCGCCAAGGCGCTTCAAGAGGGCCTCCGCGTAGAGGTTCTCGCTGTCGGTGTTCGCCCGCTCGAGGACGGTTGCGATGGGCGTCGCGTGGATCGGCGGTACGACGGTGCCCTTGGCGCGCGGGTCGGACTCGGTCGCCACGCGTGCGTTGGCGATGGTGACGCCGTGGCGCGCGAACTCGCGGCGCAGCAAGTCTGCGGCGAGGACAGGGGTGTTGTGCACCGTGAGGCCAAGCGGCGCATCCGGGCGGCGGCTTGCGTTGCCGCGGAGCGTGAGCGCGTTCGAGCCAAAGGCCCGCGACGCCGAGAAGGTGAACTTGTCCTTCGCGCGCGACGTGGCGGTGTTGCGCGTCACCGGAATGTCGAAGCCCGGCGTCATCACCACGCTTGGCTTTCCGTTCGGCTGCGGCACCGGCGTGATCCCCACGACGTTGCGCGCGATGTTCAGTCCCCACACCTCGGCGCAGTAGGCGTTCGGATACTGCTCCTTCGGCCACGAAGGATGGTAGAACTCGTCGTCGAAGATCCGTGCGTCCACCACGATCTCTTCGACAGAGGTGACACCCGACTTGGTCAGTTCGCCCGCCCAGAGGCGCACGAGTTTCTCGAGCCCGTGCGGATCGCGGTCGCGGAGTTCGGGGTCGTCGAGCGCGGGGTCGCCGCCGCCGACAAGGGTGAGGCGCGAGATTCCATTTGTACGATCGAGGTAGAGCGATGTCTCGAAGGCGAAGTCCGGTCCGAGCACCGCAAGCGCGGCTCCGGAGGTGAGCACCTTCATGTTCGACGCTGGGGTCATCGGAACGTCGGCGTTCTGCGCAGCGAGAAGTTGGCCAGAGCCGACGTCGTGGATGGCGTACGCGAGGCGCTGCGGCGCGAGCCCCGACTTGCGGGCGATCTCTGCAAGGTCCGACGCGAGGTCGCCGGCGAGCGCTGTCTGCGCTACCGCAAGCATTGCCAAGATTGGCAGCGCGAGGAGCGGCAAGGCGCGGGCAACGGCGCGGGAGAGGGTGAGGCGGACGATACGGTGGACGCGGTGCATGGCCAGGCGCAACGACATGGGGGTGATATCGGCCAACGCGCATGAATTGCGCGAGTCGGGCCGCCTCAGGATAGTCGGGCGATCAGGGGTTCGGCCCGTGCCACCGGATCGATGGGCGCTCAAACAAGAGAACCGCCCCGCAGAGCGGGGCGGTTCGGGGTGCCGTGCATGTCAGAGGCGAGCAACGACCTGACGAAGCGCGAAAGGCGCCCCGAGGGTCGGCTGCGAACGCTCAATCCTGTCCGAGCCGGATGCGGACGAACTTCACCAGCTTCACGCCCTTCGGCAGAACCTGGCCGACCTGCATCTTGTCGTCGCGGACATAGGGCTGGCCGAGGAGGGTGACCTCCTCGAAGAACTTGCGAAGCTTGCCTTCCGCCATCTTCTCGGCGATCTGGGCCGGCTTGCCGGAGGCCTGCGCCTCGGCGACCGCTTCGGCGCGCTTCGCGGCGACGACCGCCTGGTCAAGGCCGGAAGCGTCGATTGCCGCCGGCGTCGGGACGACCGCGGCAATGTGCTGGCAGATGCCCGTGCCGATGTCGGCCGGCAGATCGCCGCCACCACTCTCGACCTCGTACTGGAGGATGACGCCGAGCTTGCCGTCGTGGTGGACGTAGCTCGCGAACGAGCCGCCCGAGAGAACCTCGCCGCGCGAGAAGGAGATGTTCTCGCCGGTCTTGAGGCGCACCACGTCGACGCGGTCGATGATCGCCTTGTCGGCGGTCACCTTTCCGGCTGCGTGACCAAGCGCCATCTTGGCGACGTCCGCCGCCATCGTGCGGAACTCCTCGTTGCGGGCGGTGAAGTCGGTCTCTGAACGGATCTCGACGATCGCGGCCTTGCCGCCTGCGATCGCCACGGACACGCAGCCTTCGCCGGCCGCGCGGTCGGTGCGGGCGTCCATCTTTCCCTTCATGCGCTCGCGGATGAGCTTCTCGGCCGCATCCATGTCGCCCTTCGTCTCGACGAGGGCGTTCTTGCAATCGCCCATGCCGAGGCCGGTGCGATCGCGGAGCTTCATGACGTCCTTCGCGCTGATGTTGACAGTGCTCATGATGATCTCTTTCTGACCGCTCGCGCTCGGGAGCGCGGCGGCGCTCAATGTCGTGGGGGTGGTTTGATCGGTGACTGGTCGAGGCGCGGTTCAGGCGCCTTCGGTTGGCTCGGTAGTCGCGACCGGCGCGTCATCGCCAGCGCGGAACTTCGCACGCGACGAGCGGCGACGGCCTGGGCCGCCAGCGCCTTCACCACGACCTTCGCCACGACCTTCGCCACGGCCTTCGCCACGGCCAGAATCCGAACCTCCGCCCGCTGGGCTCTCGCCCGCAGACGTCGCACGGCCTTCCTTGCCCTTCTTCACCGCATCGCAGAGCTCGCGCACGACGATGTCGATGGTGCGCATCGAGTCGTCGTTGCCCGGGATCGGGATGTTCACGAGATCGGGGTCGCCGTCGGTGTCGACGAGGCAGACCGTCGGGATGCCCAGCGAACGCGCCTCGAGAAGCGCGTTCTTCTCGCGGTTCGTATCGACGACCACCAGTGCGCCCGGAAGCTTGGTCATCAGACGGACGCCGCCGAGGTTGCGCTGGATCTTCTTGCGCTCGCGCATCAGCTGCGATTCCATCTTCTTCGAGTAGTTCTTCATGTCGCCGCTCTCGACGAGGCGGTCGAGTTCGTCAAGGCGCTTGAGGCGCTCGCGGATGGTGCGGAAGTTCGTCAGCGTTCCGCCGAGCCAACGCTCGGTGACGTACGGCATGCCGGCATCGGCCGCGTAGTGCTCGATGGCGCCGCGCGCCTGACGCTTGGTGCCGACGAAGCAGACGTCCTTGCCGTCGCCGATGGTCTTCTCGATGAAGCGCTTCGCGAGGAGGAGGCCCTTGATCGACTCGCGCACATCCACGATGTGGATCTGGTTGCGGACGCCGTGGATGTACGGCGCCATCTTCGGGTTCCAGTTGCTGCGACGCTGACCGAAGTGAATGCCTGCCTCAATGAGTTCCTGAACAAGAGAAGCCATGGTTGGTCTCCAGCGACACCGACGCAGCGGGGTGGCGGCCCGCCCGTCCAAAGGGCGCTTGTGGGGTGCGTCGGGTGGTTCCCGAACGCGTCTAAAGAAGAGCGGCGCTGCCACGATCGCCGCCCGTACCCGCCGACGAACGCTCGTCGGGCGGGGGGCCCCGGCACGACGCCGGGAGAATCGAAGAGTGTACAGATTTCGGCTGCGGAAGAGGAGGGGTGAAGCGGCGGCTGCCGTCGGAACGCGAATCATGTCGAAACCCCGGATTTGAGCGCACAACCGCCTCAATGTCCGATAGAAACCCATCCATGCTCGCCAAAGTCTTCAAGGCATACGACGTCCGCGCCACCTACCCGAAGCCTCTCGATGAGGAGATCGCCTGGCAGATCGGCTACGCGACCGCCCAGTACCTGTTGAAGGATGCCGCCGACGCAGGCGCCATCGACCCGATGTCGCGGACGATCTGCGTCGGGCGCGACATGCGCAATAGTTCGCCGTCGCTCGCGCGGGAACTGAAGCAAGGCATGCGCGACGCCGGCGCGAGCGTGATCGACGTCGGGCTCGTGGATACGCCGTTCGTCTACTTCGCGATCAACCACCTCGGTTGCGCGGGCGGCGTGCAGGTGACCGCGTCGCACAACCCGGCAAACTACAACGGCTTCAAGATCTCGAAGCGGCATGCGAAGCCTGTCGGGCAGGACACCGGCCTGGCGGAGATCCAGCGGCTGGCGGCGCTCACCGAGCGCGAGAAGGCGAAGCCGCTCGGCGGACGCGAGGAGACGCGCGATCTCTGGAGTGCGTACCGCGATCATCTCCGCGCCTTCATCGATCCGCGCGTCGTCTCGGGCGAGCGCACGCTGCGCATCGCGATCGACGCTTCGAACGGCATGGCGGGCACGATGGTTCCCAAGGTCTTCGAGGGGATCAAGGGGCTCGTCATCGAGAGGATTCACTTCGACAATTCGAAGGGCGAGTTCGTGCACGAGCCGAATCCTCTTGTCGAAGCAAACCTCCGTGATTTGCAGGCGGTGATGGCGAAGGGCGGTTTCGACGCGGGCTTCTGCTTCGATGGCGATGCGGACCGATGCATCGTGCTCGACGAGACGGGCAATCCCATCGGATGCGATCTTCTGCTCGGTTGGCTCGTCGCCGATGCGCTGAAGCGCGCGCCCGGCGCAGCGGTTGTCTTCGACCTGCGGAGTTCGCGGAGCGTTGCGGAGATCGTGCGCGAGAATGGTGGAACGCCGGTCGAGAGCAAGGTCGGCCACGTCTTCATGAAGGCGAAGCTGGCGGAGTCGCGTGGCGCGATCGGCGGCGAGCTCTCGGGGCACTTCTACTTTGCCGACATGTGGAACACCGACTCTGGCGCGCGGGCGTTCGCAGCGGTTGTGACGGCGCTCGCCGGCGCGCGGCAGCCGATTTCGCGGCTGATCGCACCGTGTCGGCGGTACGTGCAGTCCGGCGAGATCAACTTCGAGAACGAGGACAAACTCGGTGCGCTGAAGCGGCTCAAGGCTGCGTATCCGCGCGCGAAGAGCCATGAGCTCGACGGACTTTCGATCGATGCGGGCGACTGGTGGGCGAACATTCGCATGTCGAACACCGAGCCGCTCCTGCGCCTGAATCTCGAGGCGCGCGACGAAGCGACCGTGGCCGCAAAGGTGGCGGAAGTGTCGGAGTTCCTCGGGCACCGCGTGGAGCATTAGTTTGAGCGCTCGCGACTCGCTTCGCTTTCGCTCGCTCTGGTCAGGCCGGGCGGAGTGAATCCGCCTCGGCCTGGGGGACGCGCATTTGAGCGCTCGCGACTCGCTTCGCTTTCGCTCGCTCTGGTCAGGCCGGGCGGAGTGAATCCGCCTCGGCCTGGGGGACGCGCATTTGAGCGCTCGCGAATCGCTTC
>JBIKXP010000139.1:0-9027 GCA_044355685.1 Phycisphaerales bacterium | reverse complement strand
GCAGCCGTGGTGATCGGAGGCACCAGCCTGCGCGGTGGATTTGGCCGCGTCTGGGGCACGGTGCTCGGCGTCCTGATCCTCGGGATGATCACCAACATGCTGACGATCTCGGGCGTGAGCCCGTACTGGCAGGGCGCCGTGAAGGGTGCGGTGATCGTGCTCGCGGTGCTCGTCCAGCGTGGATCGCGCGCGTAGCGATCCCGGCGCGTGCGCGGTATCTTCCTCGCACCATGCGACTCCACACCATCGCTTCCATCGGGCTTCTCGCTGTCGCCGCCACGCTTGGCCTCGCCGCCAGCGCGCCCTCCGCTCCTGCGCCCGAGGCCAAGTCTGTTCCTGCGTCCGTCCCGGCGTCCGTTCCCGCGAAGGCCCCGGTCAAGATCGGCGTGTCGATCCCCGCGGCCTCGCACGGTTGGACCGCAGGCGTCGTCTGGTGGGCGAAGGAGTGCGCGAAGCTTCACCCCGACATCGAGTGGACGATCGCGACCGCGGAGACCCCCGAGAAGCAGATCGCCGACATCGAGGCGCTGATGGCGAAGAAGGTCGACGGCCTCGTGATCCTCGCAACCGAGAGTGCCCCGATCACGCCCATCGCCGAGGAAGCGCAGAACCGCGGGATCCTCATCGTGAACGTCGACCGTGGCTTCCTCAAGCCCGTCGCCGACATCTTCATCGAGGGCGACAACAAGTCCTTCGGACGCAAGAGCGCCGAGTTCATGGTCGAGAAACTCGGCGGCAAGGGCAAGGCGAAGGGCGACATCATCGTGCTCGAGGGCATTCCCTGCACGGTGAACACCGACCGCGTGAACGCCGCGATGGAGGTCTTCAAGACCGAGCCCGGCATCAAGATCGTCGGCCAGGCCGCCGCCAACTGGAACCGCCAGAAGGCGCTCGAGGTCACCGAGACGCTGCTCACGAAGAACCCGAAGGTCACGGCCATCTGGGCGTCGGACGACGACATGGCGCTCGGCGCAGAGCAGGCGCTCGTCGAGAAGGGGATCGAAGGAGTGTGGATCCTCGGTGGCGCGGGCATGAAGGACATCGTGAAGCGCGTGATGAACAAGGATCCGATGTATCCGGGCAACATCACCTATCCGCCGTCGATGATCGCGACGGGCATGGAGATGGCGGCCACGGTCCTCGTCGGCGGCAAGAAGGAAGAGAAGCTGAAGTACATGCCTCGGCACATGCTGATCGACGTCGACCTCATCACGCCGGAGAACGCGAAGCGGTTCTACTTCCCGGATTCGGTGTATTGATCGCGATGGACGGGCGCCTGCAAGAGGTTCTCCGCTCCTGTTGGAACGAACTCGGCCGTGGCGTCGTCGACCGGCGCCACGGCTTTCATGTTCCGACCCTGTCGACCATCGCGCTCGACGGGGCGCCGTGCTCGCGCGCTGTCGTGCTGCGGCGCGTGCTGCCTGAGTCGTGCGAGATCCATTGCCACACCGACCTTCGAAGCGGCAAGGTCGCGGAGATCCGCGCCAATCCGCGCGTCGCATGGCACTTCTACGACGAAGGACGCAAACTGCAGCTGCGGATCGCGGCGGTGGCGGAGGTTGTTTCCGAGGGGCTGCGCGCCGATGACGCCTGGTCGCGCAGCGCGGTCACGAGTCGACGCTGCTATCTCGCGCCGCGCGCGCCCGGCGACACGTGCGAAGCGCCATCGCCGAACTTGCCAGAGGGCGTGCGTGATCGTCGTCCGACCGAAGCAGAAACGCTGCCCGGGCGCGCGAACTTCTCGCTCGTCGTGACGAACGCCACGTCGATCGATTGGTTGTACCTCGCGAGCGAAGGCCACCAGCGCGCGAAGTTCACGTGCGATGCGTCCGGGGTCTGGCGGGGGTGCTGGACCGAGCCATGAACGCAACGGTCGTGTTCACCGCTTCCATGCCGCGCGCAGCGTCAGCGCGAACGGAATCCACCACAAGAGGTCGTTCGTCGGGATCGTGACGCCAAAGGCCCATGGGATCTCGCCGCGCGAGGCCGTCCAGATGAACCCGATTGGGCCGAAGATCTTGCCGAGCAGTCCGACGAAGACGATTGGCCAGTGGCGGACTGGGTCGCGGCTCGCGATCCAGTATCCGATGCCGTAGACGCCGATCACCATGCCGAGGCACTGCCAGATGCCGCGGCCAGGCGCGGACAGCGGATCCATGCCCACCAGCGTGAACAACTGGTCGGGTGCGAGCACGACCCACGCGCCCCAGAGGATGTTGTAGACGGCCGCCGCAAGGAGCCAGGTACGCATCCAGGGTCGGAAGTGGGGCGCGGAAAGCGAGTCGAGCATTCGCGATGTTTCGGCGGTCGCACCTCAGCGGATTCGCGCGCCGCGAAGTTCAGGCCCTCGTTCGAACCGGGGCGGCTTCATCCCCATGCCGCGAGCAGTTGGCCGAGATCGGCGGAGTCGACTGCGCCGTCGGCGTTGATGTCGCCAGGGCCGCCTAGAGCGCCCCACGCGGACAGGAGGATGCCGAGATCGGATGATCCGACCACGCCATCGCCATCGAGGTCTTCCACTCGGATCGGAACCAAGCGCAACAGTTTCGTGACGGCGTCACCGAGGGGTCGGCCGCTCGCAAGCATCGCGCGGCTGTTGTTGATCGACCCCACGCCGAGGATCGTCCACGCGCCGTCCGCCGGGTCGATCAGCGACGCGGGATTCGCGTTTTCCTCGCCGACAAGCGCAATCCAACTCGAGGTGTTCGCGACGTATGCCGTCACATCGCCACGCTCGTTGATCGAATTCGCGGCGGTTGTCGTGGCGCAGCCGCCGACGAACTCCCATCCAACCCCGGGGCGATACCGAAGCGGGAACGTGCTGCAGCCCGAGAAGCCGAGGATGTAGCCGCAGAAATTTCCATTGTCGGTGAGGTCGATCCCCACGAAGCCCTGCCAGTTGCCGGGCGGCAGCGGGATCGTGGTGATCGACATGTCGTCGAGGTCGAGCAGTTGGTTGTAGGCGAGCACCACCCGGTTCTCATTGACGTCGGCGGGGAGCGAGATCTGCGGGAGGAGTTGGGCGGGGCCCGCGGTGAACCGCACCGCACGCGGATACGACCCGAGCCCGAGGCCGCCCGAGCCGCCCACGATGTCGCCGTGGCTGTTGACGGCGGTCGCGGTGCTGTGCGTGTCGCCTGGGTAAGGCGTGAGCAGCGAAAATTGGTAGCCGTTCTTCACGGGGTGCCATGCCGCCGCGCGCGAACCGATCGAGGCGATGGTTCCGGTGCTCACCGCGCCCACGATGACTCCGTTCGGGCTGATCGCGTAGGCATCCGAACTCTGCCAATCTGCGGGTGTCGGCAGCAACATCGGTGCCTCGCCGCGACGCGCAACGAACGCCTTGCCGACTTGCTGCGCGTTGAGTTGTCGGCCGACGACGGTTCCCGAGGCATTCATGTCGAAGCCGGACATGTTCGGGCCGAGGACCTCGACACGGTAGGTGGGCGGCGCTGCGTGCGCCGCTGCGGCGACGAGCGTGGACGCCGCGGTGCGTGCGGCCAGGCGGGCGAGTCGTTGGAAGGCAGACTGAGGCATGGGAAAGATCCTCTGAACCAGCCGAGCACGAGAGATTCACCATACGCCCTGAGATACGAGGGTCAATGAAAACTTCATGCGAACGCGAAGATTGAATCGGCGCCGACTTGGAGGTGATTCGCTCGTCCTCGAATCTCGTCGGTTCTGCCCGACGGCGGTCGTGCCGCCGTGATAATCTCTTCCTCCCGCATCGACGCGGGTACGCACATCGGAGTCGAACCATGACCGCAGCCACAGCCCCCTCCAAGTGCCCGTTTGCGGGCTCCTTCGTCAAGAACCTCGCGGAAGGCAAGCAGAACCGCGACTGGTGGCCGCACCAACTCGACCTGACGGTGCTCGCGCGCAACTCGTCGAAGTCGGACCCAATGGGCGCTGGCTTCGACTACGCGAAGGAGTTCAAGTCGCTTGACCTGCACGCCGTGGTCGGCGACCTCAAGACCCTGATGACCTCGTCGCAGCCGTGGTGGCCGGCCGACTACGGCCACTATGGGCCTTTCTTCATCCGCATGGCGTGGCACGCAGCGGGAACCTACCGCGTGGCCGACGGCCGCGGCGGCGGTGGCGCCGGCCTCCAGCGCTTCGCGCCGCTCAACAGCTGGCCCGACAACGCGAACCTCGACAAGGCGCGACGCCTGCTCTGGCCGATCAAGCAGAAGTACGGCAAGAAGCTTTCGTGGGGCGACCTCTTCATCCTTACGGGCAATGTCGCGCTCGAGTCGATGGGCTTCACGACCTTCGGCTTCGGCGGCGGCCGCGCCGATGTGTGGGAGGCGGACGAGACCTACTGGGGCGCCGAGAAGGCCTGGCGTGGCTCCGAGCGCTACACCGGCGAGCGCTTCCTCGAGAACCCGCTCGCTGCGGTCGAGATGGGCCTCATCTATGTGAACCCCGAGGGCCCGGACGGCAAGCCCGACCCGCTCGCCTCGGCGCGTGACATCCGCGAGACCTTCAAGCGCATGGCGATGAACGACGAGGAGACCGTCGCGCTGATCGCGGGCGGCCACACCTTCGGCAAGACCCACGGCGCTGCAGATCCATCGAAGTATGTCGGCGCAGAGCCTGAAGGCGCGCCGCTCCACCAGATGGGCCTCGGCTGGAAGAATTCGCTTGGTTCCGGAAACGGGGCGAACACGATCACAAGTGGCCTCGAGGGCGCGTGGACGCCGAACCCGACCCAGTGGGACAACGGTTACTTTGAGACGCTGTTCGGGAACGAGTGGGAACTGACGAAGAGCCCCGCGGGCGCCCACCAGTGGGTACCGAAGGGTGCGAGCGTGACCGCGCCCGCTGCGCACGACGCGTCGAAGCGCGAGACGGTGATCATGCTGACGACCGACCTCGCGTTGCGCATGGACCCGGCGTACGAGAAGGTCTCGCGCAAGTTCCACAAGGATCCGAAGGCATTCGCCGACGCGTTCGCGCGCGCGTGGTTCAAGCTCACGCACCGCGACATGGGGCCGCGCTCGCGCTACCACGGCGCGCTTGTGCCGAAGGAAGAGCTGATCTGGCAGGATCCCGTGCCCGCCGTGTCGCATGAACTGGTGAAGGCCGACGACATCGCGGCGCTCAAGGCGAAGATCCTCGCGTCGGGCCTCAGCGTCTCGCAGCTCGTCGTGACGGCGTGGGCGTCTGCGTCGACGTTCCGCGGCACAGACAAGCGCGGTGGCGCGAACGGCGCGCGCATTCGCCTTTCGCCGCAGAAGGACTGGGCGGTCAACAACCCGGCCGGCCTTGCGATCGTGCTCGCGGCGCTCGAGAAGATCCGAGGCGATTTCAATGCCGCCGGCGGCAAGAAGCAGATTTCGCTCGCGGACCTCATCGTTCTCGCCGGCTGTGCGGCGGTCGAGAAGGCCGCGAAGGACGCCGGCGTGACGGTGAGCGTGCCGTTCACCGCGGGCCGCACCGATGCGACGCAGGAGCACACCGACGTCGAGAGCTTCAAGTACCTCCAGCCCGCGGCCGACGGGTTCCGCAACTACCTCGCGCACAGTTTGCCGCGTCGCGCCGAGCACCTGCTCGTCGACAAGGCCGACTTCCTCACGCTCACGGCGCCCGAGATGACGGTGCTCGTCGGCGGCATGCGCGCGCTCGGCGCGAACTTCGACGGATCGCAGCTCGGTGTCTTCACGAAGACCCCCGGCACGCTCACCAACGACTTCTTCATCGAGGTGCTCGACATCGGCACCGAGTGGACGCCTGCGTCGGCGGACGAAGAGCTCTTCAACGGCCGCTGCCGCACCACGGGCCACGCGAAGTGGACGGCGAGCCGCGTCGATCTCGCGTTCGGGTCGAACTCGCAGCTTCGCGCGCTGAGCGAGGTGTATGCGAGCGTCGACGCGAAGGAGAAGTTCGTGTGCGACTTCGTGTCGGCGTGGACCAAGGTGATGAATCTCGATCGATTCGATCTCGCGTGAGCGCCGACTGAGTCCCAAAGATGAACGCGCGCCCCGGTATTCGCCGGGGCGCGTGTGTTTCCGGGAGACTCGTGCGCTCAGGCCTCGTGCGCTCAGGCCTCGGGGGCTCAGGCCTCGGGTTCTCAGGCTTTGGGGGCCTGGCTCTGCGACAGGGCCTCGCGCGCGGGCGCTTGCCACGCGTCGAGGCCGACGTCGGCGATGATCGCGATCATGCAGCGCAGGCTGTCGTTCGGCACCCCGTCGACGCCCTTCGCGAGAGCTGCCGCGAACTGTGCCTGCGTCGGAGGGTTCTCGATCGCGGACGAATCGGCGACCGTGAGATCCTTGTGCGCGACTCCGAGCGCCGCGTAGAGCGCCGTCAGGTCGGCGGCGCGTGCGGTCATGTAGGTCATCGCGAAGAAGGGCGCTGCTCGGCGCGGATCGAGCGCGATCGCACGTCGCGTGCCGAAGATGTCGGCCATGCGCCACTGCGACTTCACCGACTGCGCGCGCGCCTTGATGAGCTCGGCGACGATGCGCGCGAACGCCTCGCAGTCGTCGGGCGAGGTCCGCAGCTGCTTGACGCATTGCAGCGTGAGTTCATCGCGGAAGGCGGCGGGGAGGGAAGGCCAGACGGTTTCGAGCACGGGGTGACTCCGAACGGGTTCTGTAGAGTCGGCACGGGCGCCGACCCAGGCGGACGACGCGGGCCGATGCGATGCAGGATACAGTCACTTGCGGATGGACTGGACGGGCCGCGTGCCCTCACGGGGGGCGGACGCGCCCGCGGTCACCGATGGGGCGCGGTCGTGGCGGAGCGATTCGCGCGGTCACGGTCGACGATGGCCTTCACCCACGTCGGATCGGCCCGAACGCCCTGGCTATGCCACTCGTTGGCGAGTATGCCCCACACCGTCTCGCATGCGACGCCGACGAGCGTGCCATCAACGAGTATCACAGCACCGCCAGAGTCGCCGGAGATCATCGGCGCTGCGAAGGCGAACGTCTGCAGGTAAGGAGGCGGACACTCGCCGTCCTCCGGCTTGTGTTCGATGATCTCCCCACCTGCGGCCCGCTCGCCGCCTTGGCCGAGTCCGACCAGAAGCATCGGTGCACCTGGCTGGATGGCCTCGGGCGCTGACCATCGGTAGAAAGGCAGGTTTGCGGCATCGGCTTGGATGATGGCGAAGTCCGCGAAGCTCTGATTTGGCCAGCCGCGCGCGCGATCCCAGCCGGAGTACACGATGCGGCCAAGTCCGCAGATGGGTGTTGCGGCACCTCCGTCGAAGACGACGAGGAACGGGAGCGCGGGATCGCGGGGCAGGCAGTGTGCAGAGGTGACGAAGTAGCCGTCGTCGGTGATGGCGGCTGCGGATCCTTGGCTCAGCGGGCTGGCGGGCTTGCCATCGCGCTTGAAGTCCCGCACGCGCACGGTCGTCGTGCCGGTCTGGTCAAGCGTCGCCTCATCGATGCCACCGAGGATCATCGCGCCGCGACGCATCGCGAACGACTTCGCAGGAAGTCCGTCGATGGCCCGCACTTCCCATGGCGCGACAGAGGCGGCGCGCCGTGGTTTCATTCGTCCGTCCGCGTGATTGCGAACCAGCTGTTCGCAGCCGGCGAGGCCGAGCGCGAAGAGGACCGTCAAGATAAACCGTGCGGCTTGAGGAACTTCGGAACGTTCGGACATCATCTCATCGGCAGCGTACCGCCCCGGATCGCATGCTGCGGTATCCGCGCGGCAGATGAGTCCGGCGCATCCGCCGGACTTCGACCCGCACGGCATCCCGGCAGACGATGACTAGGCTTTGCAGAGTTCAACGGGCGGTATCGCGTGGTTCGGTCATCGGAGATGCAGCTTCGTTTTCAGCCCTCCCAGCCGGGCGCCGCGAGGATCATTGTGCTTCGGTGATCCGTCGGACAGAACCCACTACCTCACGACGAGCAGTTTTGACGCCCGGAGCGTGTCACTCACCGCTCTCGATTTCATGAGGCCGTTCGGCTCCGATCCGCTTCGGCTTCCATTCGGGCAACAGCTCGAGCGCGGGCGGCGGCAGTTACGACACCGGCGCCTACTACAGCGATTTCAGCGTGAGCTTCGTGCCGGCGCCTGGAGCCTTCGCGCTGCTTGGCGCTGCGGGCCTCATCGGACGCCGCCGCCGCTGACGGGCGTTGCGTGCGCAGGCGGCGTCGCGCTGCGCGACTTCCCGCGGAAGAACTCCCACACCCGCTCCGCGCCTTTGAACGACGCGATGGGTTCGGCGCTCGCCGCGCGACGCGATCGCGTGCCCGGCCAGCCGTGACCGCCAGCGCTGTCGACGACGAACTCGGTGACAGCGCCGCCTTCACCTGCCGCGTAGGTCGTCGTCGTGACGGTGCCGTCGACTTTCGTCACACCGACGGTCGTGGACTTGTTCGCCCTCACCCAGAAGTCGACGACCTCCGCGACAGGCTTGAATGGCGTCGCTTGTGCCCGGCTCACGAGCCGGTTTCCACTCATGCCGCCCTTGAGCGGCACTTCCTCGTCCCTCGCGCCGTTGATGATGAGCGCTGGAAGCGGCACCGACGGAATCTTCTCGAAGCTGAACATGCTCGCGATGACAGGCGCAATCGCCGCGAGGCGCTCGGGCCGCGCGACCGCGTAGACATAGGTCATCATGCCGCCGTTCGAGCCGCCGGTCATGTAGATGCGCGCGGGGTCGGCGCCGTGGTCGCGCACGATCGCATCGATCAGCGCGTCGAGGTACGCGATGTCGTCGCCGTCGCGCACCTGCCGTCGCAAAAGGTGGCCTGTGTTCCACGCGTGGCGACCCTCGCCGAACTCGGTGCCGTGTCCGTAGACAACGAGAAAGCCCTCTTCGCGTGCGACTGCGTCGAAGCCTGAGGTCGCGCGCATCTGCTCGGCGCTACCCATGCCGCCGTGCAGCACGATGACTGCGGGGCGCTTCGTTCCATCGGCCGGAGCGTTCACGAAGATCGCGCGCCGGTCGGTGTCGTGCACGCGCAGCTTGATCTCGCCCGATGCGGTCTTCGGCACTGATGCGGGCTTTGCGTCCTCCTTCGGCTTCGCGGGCGCCATCGCGTCGGCCGCGCCGCC